>NZ_JBITIB010000014.1:0-210558 GCF_044458565.1 Streptomyces sp. NPDC050433
AGCAGTTCCGTCTCTTCCACAACCATGACAACGGACACGCCGAACCGCTGGTCACGAACTGCCGCAATATGACGGGCCGTCAGCTCGCTACACTCAGAAAGAGGCACCTGACCAGCCACGATAGCGATCTACCGCTGGAGTATTAGATGTGGACGGCCGGGACCTCCTGGTCACCGACCTTGATGCCGTGGACGGCACTCCCGTGGTCGATCTGACGCCCTACCTAGAGCAGATGAGTCCACGAGGTCCTGTGCTTCAGCCAGCCTGGCCCAGCGAAATGCTCGACCCGTACTACTGGGCGGACGCGCGTGAGCGCCCCGTACCTCACGAAGCACCCTCGGCAGCTTGGGAATACCGATCCGTCGTAGGCCGCGGCACTCGCCACCCCGCCCGATTTCATCTGAGAGAGCGAATGAAGGTGCCCCCAGAGGGCTTTTCTTAGGTGCCGGTGGACATTCGCCCACGGCAGACAAGAAAGAACACCAAAGGACTGGAACCCTCCGCCGGGAGCATGTCAACGTACAACGTCCCGGGAAACACCACGTCAGGCTGATGCGACTGCTCCAGTGTGGCCAGGGTTGCGAACGATTCGGAACCCTGGCCACCGGACCGCCTCGCTGACATGGTCCTACATAGGAGGCCGCTCTATCGGATTCCGCTATTCGATCCGCCCGCTTAACTTCCCTTGTCCTCTTGGACACTCGGCGCACTGAACGCCTGGTTCGGTCAAGCGTCAGGAATTACGACGCCGTGTCCGACGTGCTGGGCGTGCGCAGCCGCCCTGTTCGGCGAGAACCTGCTGCAACCTGGCTGCTATCCCGAGGGGGCCATCTTTTTGCATGGAGCGGCGCACCCCCGGAGGTTCAACTTGGCGCCTGATTCAGGCCAATGGAATCCCTGACCGTGTCGTGGTGCATTGGGGCATGACTGGCAGCGCGGACACAAGCCGCTAGCGCAGCGCGAGCGCAACATAGACCACGATCGCCGGTTAGCCAAACCGGTGATCGTGGTGACCATTACTTCCATGCCTGCACGATCGCCAATTCGTCCATCTGTCACACCTGCTCCTGTGGGCGCCGTACGCGCCGCATTCCTCAACGTCAAGGATGCCGCCGAGTATCTCGGCCTCTCACCGCACACGCTCTACGTCTGGCGGCACCGGCGGCAGGGGCCGCCGAGCTTCCGGATGGGTCCTCGCGGTCGTGTCATGTACCGCCGAGAAGCCCTTGACGCCTGGATCCGTGAACAGGAGCAGGCCGACTCCCGCTCCAATGCTGTCCTGAGCCCGCTGAGCGTCACTCCTCAGCAACGGTCCAGTCGTATCCCCAACGTCTGACGCTCGCCGCAGAGTGTCGTTTCCTCTCTATAAGGAGGATCCCTTGGCCGGCTACATCGAAGATCGCTGGATTAAGAAGAAGAAGGACCCGATAACCGGGAAGAGGGAGAAAACCGCCCGCTATGGCAAGGGGAAGCGGTACAAGGTCGCCGGTATACCCGGAGTCCGTGATTGCTCCTTCGACACGTTGGAGGACGCCAAGGCGTGGCTTCGTCGAGCAGCCACGGACGAAGAGCGGGGCGAGTTCGTGGACCCGCGCGACGGATCCATCACACTTGCCGACTACATCGCGATGCACTGGGCGCCGGGCAGAGGCGGAGTTCCGAAGACCCGGGACAACCAGGAGCGGAGAGCGCGGCTTCACATCATTCCGCACCTGGGTCAACTCCCCCTCAGGAACATCACGGCAGCGGATCTGCGCGCGTACATAGCCAAGTTGGAGTCGACCGTCTCCTCGGTCGACTACCAGCGTGGCATTCTGTCCGAGCTCTCCTCCATTCTGGAAGCGGCTGTCGACGACAAGCGGCTCGCCAGGAACCCCATGCATGCGAAGTCTGTGCGGTGGCCAAAGGCGCCACAAGAGCGACGTGACGCGTGGCGGTTGGAGACGGCGCTTCGAGTCCGCGACGTCATCAGCCCACGAAACCGGATAGCCGTCGTAGTCGGCCTTGGATGCGGGCTCCGTCAGGGCGAGGTGTTTGGGCTGAGCCCGGAGGACATCGACTACGCGCGAGGGGTCCTCCACGTCCGCCGCCAAGTACAGGCGATCCGTGGAAGGTTGTACTTCGCCCTGCCGAAGGGGAAGAAGACCCGTACCGTCGACATGCCCTCCTCGGTGGCCGAGGAGCTGAAGCGCCACGTCGAAGCGTTCCCACCGGTGGAGGTGGAGCTTCCGTGGGGGAAGCCGGAGGGGCGGGGGAGAAAGTTCTCTCTGCTGCTCACCACGCGATTCGGCAACGCCGTCGCGGTGAACACGTGGAACACCTACACCTGGAAGCCCGCGCTGGCCGAGGCCGACATCATCCCGCCGCGCGCCGAGGGAGCGAAACCCTGGCAATGGGCGGCGGCCCCGAAGGACGGCTTCCACGTTCTGCGGCACACCTATGCCTCGATGATGCTGGAAGCCGGAGAGTCTGTCGTGACCTTGGCGCGGTGGCTCGGGCACTCCTCGCCCGCGATCACCCTCGGTTACTATGCTCACTTCATGCCGGAGGCCGGAAGTAAGGGGCGCACCGCCATCGACGGACTGCTCGGGAAGCGGGGGGATCGGCAGGCCGGCCGAAACTCCCCAGATTCTCCCCAGGCCCGTTGACGGGTGATTCCCGCTGCGACGCCCCTCCAAAGGTGGCCGTGGATTGCAAGGTTGAAGAGATGGGCGGCCTGGGAAAATGCTGAAAGAGGTCACTGCGACCCGCTATGTCACACCCTTGCGTGAGGGCGGTTCGCTCCCCGGCATCGTCGAGGCGGACGATCTCGGGACGTACGTCATGAAGTTCACCGGCGCCGGGCAGGGCCGTAAGACCCTTGTCGCCGAGATCATCTGCGGGGAGTTGGGGCGGCGGCTCGGGTTGCGGGTGCCGGAGTTGGTCACCATGCAGCTCGATCCGGTGATCGGTCTCGGGGAGCCCGACCAGGAGGTGCAGGAGCTGCTGAAGGCGAGCGGTGGGCTGAATCTCGGGATGGACTTCCTGCCCGGATCGCTGGGCTTCGATCCGCTCGCCTACGAGGTGGACCCGGCCGAGGCCGGGCGGATCGTGTGGTTCGACGCGCTCATCAACAACGTCGACCGGTCCTGGCGCAACCCCAACATGCTTGTCTGGCACGGCGATCTGTGGCTCATCGACCACGGCGCCACCATGATCTGGCACCACAACTGGCCGGGGGTCCAGGCCTCGGTCGCGAAGCCGTACGACGCCTCCGACCACGTCCTCGCGCCGTTCCGGCCCGACATCGCCTCCGCCGCAGCGGAACTCGCACCGCTGGTCACCGAGGAGCTGCTGACCGAGGTCGCCGCCGACGTGCCGGACGAATGGCTCGTGGACGAGCCGGGGTTCGACACCACCGACGCGGTACGGCGCGCCTATGTCGCGGCGCTGCTGCCGCGCGCGGCGACCATCCACGAACGCCTCACCCTCGACGCGCCCACCCGGACGCGCCCCTCGCAGGCCCCCGGCTGGCTGACCGAGCACGTCACGCCCTGGCCGCATCCCACGAAGAACGCCGGAGGCGAGGGCCGATGAGCGCACGCGATGTGTTCGAGTACGCGCCGTTGCGCGTGGTGCCGAGGGTCGAGCGCGGGGAGTTCATCAACGCGGGGGTGCTGGTCTACTGCCGCGCCAGGTCGTTCGTGGCCGCCCGTACGCACCTGGACGAGGACCGGCTCAGGGCGCTGGCGCCGGAGGCCGATGTGGCCGGGGTGCGGGCCGCGCTGCGCGCCGTCGAGGGTGTCTGCGCGGGCGGGGACCCCGCCGGGGAGGCGGCTCGCGACGACGCGGGGAGGCGGTTCCGCTGGCTGGTGGCGCCCCGTTCGACGGTCGTCCAGCCCGGCCCCGTACACACGGGTCTGACGCTCGACCCGTCGGCGGAGGTCGAGCGGCTGCTGGACCTGCTGGTCCGCTAGGGCCGGCTCTCGCGCGGTGTGACATATGTCCGCGCCCCCGTGGGCCGTTGACACCGGGTGGCGGGGCTTCTAGCGTCACGGCAGCTGAATACTAAGCGGTCGCTCAGTGCTCGCGCGCCGACGCCGCGATCCAAGGACGAGGAGAAGCAGCATGTCGACCACCGAGCAGCGTGTCGCCGTCGTGACCGGGGCGGCGCGGGGCATTGGCGCCGCGACCGCGGTACGTCTCGCGGCCGAGGGCCGGGCCGTCGCCGTACTCGACCTGGACGAGGCGGCCTGCGAGGAGACCGTCGGCGCCGTCACCGCCGCCGGCGGCAAGGCGCTCGCCGTCGGCTGCGACGTGTCCGACGCCGCCCAGGTGGAGGCCGCCGTCGCGCGCGTCGCCGCCGAACTCGGCGCGCCCACGATCCTCGTCAACAACGCCGGTGTGCTGCGGGACAACCTCCTCTTCAAGATGAGCGAGTCCGACTGGGACACGGTGATGAACGTGCACCTCAAGGGCGCCTTCCTGATGGCCCGCGCCTGTCAGGCGCACATGGTGGAGGCCAAGTTCGGCCGCGTCGTCAACCTGTCCTCCAGCTCCGCGCTCGGCAACCGCGGCCAGGCCAACTACGCCGCGGTCAAGGCCGGACTCCAGGGCTTCACCAAGACCCTCGCCAAGGAACTCGGCAAGTTCGGCGTCACCGCCAACGCCGTCGCCCCCGGCTTCATCGTCACGGAGATGACCGCCCAGACGGCAGCCCGCGTCGGCATGGGCTTCGAGGAGTTCCAGGCGGCGGCGGCCACCCAGATCCCGGTCCAGCGGGTCGGCGTCCCCGACGACATCGCGAACGCGATCGCCTTCTTCACGGGCGAGGACGCCGGATTCGTCTCCGGCCAGGTGCTGTACGTCGCCGGCGGACCCCTCAACTGAACGGGAGAGTGAGCGACATGACTGAGCAGCCGAAGGGCGCAGGCGCAGGCCGTCCCGACAGCGGCAGGGTCGCGCTGATCACCGGCGCCAGCCGCGGCATCGGATACGCCATCGCCGAGGCGTTCGTCGCCCGCGGCGACCGGGTGTGCGTCACCGGACGGACCGAGGACACGCTGAAGGAGGCGGTGGAGCGCCTGGGCGCGGACCGGGTGATCGGCTTTCCCGGCAAGGCCCACGACGAGGCCCACCAGGCCGCCGCGGTCGACCGCACCATGGAGGAGTTCGGCCGCGTCGACTATCTGGTGAACAACGCGGGAACGAATCCGGTGTTCGGCCCGATGGCCGAGCTTGATCTCAACGTGGCGCGCAAGGTGTACGAGACCAACGTCATCTCGGCCCTGGGCTTCGCCCAGCTGACCTGGCGCGCCTGGCAGAAGGACCACGGCGGTGCGATCGTGAACATCGCGTCGGTCGCGGGGGTGTCCGCGTCGCCGTTCATCGGGGCGTACGGGATGAGCAAGGCGGCGATGGTCAATCTGACCCTCCAGCTGGCTCACGAGTTCGCACCCGGCGTGCGGGTCAACGCCATCGCGCCGGCCGTGGTCAAGACCAAGTTCGCGACGGCGATCTACGAGGGCCGGGAGGCCGAGGCGGCAGCCGCCTACCCGCTGGGGCGCCTCGGGATGCCGGAGGACGTCGGCGGTGCTGCGGCCTTCCTCACGTCCGACCAGTCGGACTGGATCACCGGGCAGACACTGGTCGTCGACGGCGGAATCTTCCTCAACGCGGGCGTGAGCTGACACGCTTTGTTAGCAAATGCTTCAAGTGCCCCATCGGACCTGCATATTGAACCGATGGGGCGCTGCGGTATGGTCGGCCGACTCGTGGCTGAACAAGGAGCGTGCACACGTGTTCAACCGGACCAGTCTGCAGGCGGCTGCAGCCCTCGCGTCCATATCCCTGCTCGCCGGATGCGGCTTGTTCTCGGCGGACGGCGCCGCGGGGGATCAGAAGATCACGGTTGGCACCACCAGTGAGCCGAGCACGCTTGACCCGGCCGCCGCGTGGGACAACTCGTGGGAGTTGTACCGGAACGTCTTCCAGACCCTGGTCGCGTTCCCCACCGGCAGTACGACTCCTCAGCCCGACGCGGCCGACAACTGCAAGTTCACGGACTCGACCAACAGGGTCTACCGCTGCGAGCTGCGCGAAGGGCTGTCGTTCTCGAACGGCCACAAGCTCGACGCCGAAGCCGTCAAGCACTCGTTCGACCGCATCGTGAAGATCAACGTCAACGGTGGTCCCAACGGGCTCCTCGCGTCGCTGGACAAAGTCACCACGGACGGCGACCGCATCGTCACGTTCAACCTGAACAAGCCGGACGCCACGTTCCCGTTCGTCCTCGCCGCCCCCGCGATGTCCATCGTCGACCCGGCGGAGTACCCGGCCGACAAGCTCAGGGACGACGGCAAGCTCACCGGCTCCGGGCCGTACACGCTGAAGTCGTACACGGTGGGCAGCAACGCCGAACTGGCCGAGAACACGAGCTACAAGGGCTTCGCCGACCGTAAGAACAGCGCCGTCAAGATCCAGTACTTCCAGGACTCCAACCGGTTGTTCAGCGCGCTGAAGAACAAGGAGATCGACGTCATCTACCGAGGTCTGACCTCGGAGGAAGTCGTCGAGCTGGAGCAGAAGACGGAAGAGAACGAGCACCTTCAGCTGGTCGAGACCGTCGGCGCCGACATCCGCTACCTGGTGTTCAACCCCAAGGACAAGTCGGCGGCGAAGCTCCCCGTACGGGAGGCGGTGGCCCAGGTGGTCGACCGTGACGCGCTGGTGGCCAAGGTCTACCAGGGCACGGCCGAGCCGCTGTACTCGATGGTCCCCAAGGGCATCTCCGGGCACGCCACGAGCTTCTTCGACAAGTACGGCGACCCGGACGTCGAGAAGGCGCGCGCGATCCTTGAGGACGCCGGCATCGAGACGCCGGTGCCGCTGACCTTCTGGTTCACGACCGACCGTTACGGCTCCGGCACCGTGGCCGAGTTCGCGGAGCTGAAGCGTCAGCTCGAAGCGTCCGGCCTCTTCAAGATCACGCTCAAGAGCAAGCCGTGGAAGGACTTCCAGGCGGGCTTCCAGAAGGGCGAGTATCCGGTCTTCGGCCGTGGCTGGTTCCCCGACTTCCCGGACCCCGACAACTTCGTGGCCCCCTTCGTCGGCAAGAACAACGCTCTCAGCACCCCCTACGAGAGCCCCGAGATCACCAACGAGCTGCTGCCGCAGTCGCGGCGCGAGAGCGACCGCGGCGCGGTGATCGAGCAGTTCGAACGCGCCCAGGAGATCTTCGTCGACGACGTGCGGCTGCTGCCGCTGTGGCAGGGCAAGCTCTACGTCGCCGCGTCGGAGGAGATCAGCGGCGGTGAGCGGGCGCTCGACCCGCAGACGGTCATGCAGCTGTGGGAGTTCAGCCGAAAGGCCAGCTGGTAGCAGGCTGGTAGCCGGCTCGCAGCTGGGTCGCGGTCGGCTCGTGGCGGCGATTGTCAGTGCTCACCGGTAGGTTCAGTGGTGGCCCAACTGATCACTTACCGGAGGTTGTTGACGTGACCGACACCGACATGCTGCCCGAGTCCTGGCGCGGCGTCCTCGGCGAGGAACTGCAGAAGCCCTACTTCAAGGAGCTCACCGAGTTCGTCGAGGAAGAGCGGGCCAAGGGGCCGGTCTACCCCCCGCGTGAAGAGGTGTTCGCCGCGCTCGACGCCACGCCGTACGACCAGGTGAAGGTCCTGGTCCTCGGCCAGGACCCGTATCACGGGGAGGGGCAGGGGCACGGTCTGTGCTTCTCGGTGCGGCCCGGTGTGCGTACGCCTCCCTCCTTGCGGAACATCTACAAGGAGATGAAGGAGGAGCTGGGCCACCCGGTGCCGGACAACGGATATCTGATGCCGTGGGCCGAGCAGGGTGTGCTGCTGCTCAACGCGGTGCTCACGGTGCGGGCCGGGGAGGCCAACTCGCACAAGGGCAAGGGCTGGGAGAAGGTGACGGACGCCGTGATCCGCGCGGTGGACGCCCGGCCGGATCCCGCGGTCTTCGTGCTCTGGGGTGCGTACGCGCAGAAGAAACTGCCGCTGATCGACGAATCGAGGCACGTGGTGGTGAAGGGCGCGCATCCGTCGCCGCTGTCGGCGAAGAAGTTCTTCGGCTCGCGCCCGTTCACGCAGATCAACGAGGCGATCGCCGCGCAGGGACACAAGGCGATCGACTGGCGCATCCCCGACCTGGGCTGACCGCCCCGGAAGCGCTCGGCGCGTCCGGCACGTGCTCCGTGGGCCTCGCCCGGCGGTCCGCGCCGGGCGGGTGAGCCTGTGCGGGATTGCCGGTCGCTGCGGTTAGCGTCGGGCCGGACGGGATCGACCGGACGGGCGCGGGAGGCGGCAGGCGATGGAGCAGCGCGAGGTGTCGGAGGACGCCGTCCTGACGAGGATCGGCCAGGCGGTCATGCTGCTCCACGGCGGTGACCGCGAGGAGGCGCGCAACCGGTTCGGTGACCTGTGGACCGAGATCGGCGAGTCCGGCCACCCGCTCCACCGCTGCACGCTCGCGCACTACATGGCGGACACCCAGGACGACCCCGGCGACGAACTGGCCTGGGACCTGCGCGCCCTGGCCGCCGCGGAGGACCCGGCCACGGCCCGTACCTCACCGGCGGTACGGGCCTTCTTCCCCTCACTCCATCTCAACCTCGCCGCCGACTACCTGAAACTCCGGCGCCCCGATGCCGCACGCCTCCACCTCGCCCGAGCACGCGCCGCGGTCAACACGCTCGGGGACGACGGATACGGCAACGGCGTACGGACAGCCATCGGCCGTCTGGAGCGGCAACTGCTGGACGGCTAGGCGGTCTCGCTCGGTGACACGCGGTGACATGTGAGGTGAGGCCTCAGTGGCCGTACGTCTCCTCGCAGAGGCGGCTCTCCGGGCCGGCCGGCGCCCAGCCGCCGTACCGCTTGCCGAGCGCGCACAGCCCGGCGCCCGTGTCCGGCAGCACCGTCGGGGGCGCCGGGACGGGCGGTGCGGAGGGGGCCGTCGGTGCGGGTGGGCGCACGGCCGCCCGGCGGCGGGGCGGCTCGGACGACGGCGGTACGGTCCCCGCCACGGCCGGTCGCGGCGCGGGCGTGCGCCGTGGCGGGGCAGCCGCCTCCAACGTCTCGCGCGCCGGCAGCTGCGCGATCCGCGGCTCCACGGCGCCGTGCGGCAGCTCGCCGCGTACGGCACCGACGCCGGGCTCGACGGCCACACAGGCCGAGACCCCGCCGACCGCCACACCGAGCAGGAGTACCGCTGTCGTTCTCGTTCGCCCCGTCACCGGGCCAACTCTGCTGGTCGCGAGCCGTGTCGGGGCCGTAACCGCACGCCGTGACCCGCACGGGTGACGCGCCTCGGTCAGGTGTTGTCCACGTCGCAGGCGCCCGCGGCGCCCGTATGCTGCGGATCAGGGTCCGCAGGGCGGACCCTCGCGCTCCGGCGCGTGCGACACAACCGCGGCAAGGCGACAGGGAGACCCACGTGAAGGTCGGCTGCATAGGGCTCGGCGACATCGCCCAGAAGGCGTATCTGCCGGTGCTCACCACGCTGCCCGGAACCGAGCTGCATCTACAGACCCGCACCCCGGCCACCCTCACGCGGGTCGGCGAGATCCACCACATCCCCGCCGAGCGGCGCCACGCCGACCTCGACTCGCTGCTCGCCGAGGGCGTGGACGCCGCGTTCGTCCACGCGCCGACCTCCGCCCACGCCGAGATCGTCACCCGGCTCGTCGAGGCCGGTGTGCCGACCTTCGTCGACAAACCCCTCGCGTACGAACTCGAACACTCCGAGCGGCTGGTGGCCCTCGCCGAGGAGCGCGGGACGAGCCTGGCCGTCGGCTTCAACCGGCGCTTCGCGCCCAGCTACACGCAGTGCCTGGAACACCCGCGCGATCTGATCCTCATGCAGAAGAACCGCATCGGACTGCCCGAGGACGCCCGCACCCTCGTCCTGGACGACTTCATCCATGTCGTGGACACCCTGCGCTTCCTGCTGCCCGGCCCCGTCGAGCACATCGACGTCCGCGCGCGGACCCGCGAGGGGCTGACGCACCACGTCGTGCTCCAGCTCTCCGGCGACGGCTTCACCGCCATCGGCATGATGAACCGGATGAACGGCTCGACCGAGGAGACCCTCGAAGTCTCGGGTCAGGACACCAAGCGGGCCGTCCACGATCTCGCCGAGATCGTCGACCACAAGGGCCAGCCCAGTGTCCGCAGGCGGGGCGACTGGGTGCCGGTGGCCCGGCAGCGCGGCATCGAGCAGTGTGTGCTGACGTTCCTGGACGCCGTACGCGCGGGGAAGACGCTCAGTGCCCGCGACGCTCTGCTGACGCATGAGTTGTGTGAACGGGTGGTCCTGGCGGTGCGGGCGCAGGCCGTCTGAGCGACCGCGCGCCCTCGGCGGCGCAGAAGGCCGCCAGTACGGCCAGTGCGGCGTACAGCGGCCAGTCGCCGTACCTGACGTACGCGGTGGTGCCACGCGCCAGCGGAAGCGTGTACACGGCGCTCGCGCTGCTGCCGGTGCCGAGCGGCGCACCGACCCGCTCGCCTTCCGGGCCGTACATCGCGCTCATGCCGGTGAGCGTGGCGTGCACCGTGGGGCGTCCCGTCTCCGCCGCCCGCAGCGCGGCCAGCGAGGCATGCTGCTCCGGTGCCCAGCTCGGCTGGAAGGACGATGTCGACGACTGGGCGACGAGCAACTGCGCGCCGTCCCTGGCCAGCCGCCGGCTCATGTCGGGGAACGCCGACTCGAAGCAGATCAGCGGGCCGATCCGCAGCCCGCCCCGCCCCTCACCGGGCAGCACCATGACCACCTGGCGGGTGCCGCGCCTGCGGTCCTCGCCCGCCGCCTTGCCCACCGATGTCGCCCAGCCGAGCGCCGACCGCGCCGGGACGTACTCGCCGAACGGCACCAGCCGCATCTTGTCGTAGCGGTCGCCCGTCGGGCCGTTCGGACCGACCAGCACGGCGCTCTTGAAGATGCCGGTGCGCCCCGCCGCGTCCGTACTCGAAGCGTCCACATTGACCAGGACCTCGGCGCCGACCTGGCGTGACAGCACGGCGATACGCGCCGCCAGATCGGGCCGGGTGGCCAGATCGTGGCCGACGCTGCTCTCTCCCCACACCACGAGATCGAGATCCCGGCCGGCCAGCGAGCGGGTCAGCTCCTCGCTGTGGTCGAAACGCCGCTCGACGCTGTCGGAACCGGCGAAGACACCGGGCTGGACGACGGCGACGCGCGTCTGCCCGGTGTGCTCCGGGCGTGGCGCCCACATCCACGCGGAGGTCACGGCGACGGCCGAACCGGCGAGCCCCGCGACGGCGACGGTACGGGCCGTGGACAGCGTCAGCAGCATCGTCAGCGCGGTGTTCACGGCGACCACCAGCAGACTCACCAGCCACACGCCGCCGACCGACGCGAGCCGCAGCGCGGGGGCGACCTCCCACTGTCCGGCGCCCAGCAACCCCCAGGGACCGCCCAGGCCCTCCAAGGACCGCGCGGTCTCGATCATCAGCCAGCCCGACGGCACCACCGCCGACGCGGCGGCCGAACGCCGCGGTGATGGACGCCCGCCGAGCATCCGGCGGACCAGCCAGCCCCACGGTGCCCACAGCAGCCCCAGCAGCGCGGCCAGCACCACGATGAACACATGCAGGCTCGGCATCAGCCAGTGATGGACGGCGAGCATGAAACCCAGCCCGCCGAGCCAGCCCTCGACGGCCGCGCGGCGGCCGGTCGCAGCCGTACGTAACAGGAGCATCCACGGCACAAGAGCCCCGTACGCGAGCCACCAGAGCCCCGGCTCGGGAAACGAGAGCGCCGGCAGCGCGCCGGCCGTCACGGCCGCGGCGCCGCGCCACACCGGTGAGGTCGAGCGGCGGACCCACCGATCCCGCCGGCCGGCCGGAACCCGCATGCCGCGCCTCCTTGTGCCGTCCGTGCCGCCCGACCGGTGCGTCCTGCCCGGTGAGCAGAGCTTTTCGATCAGTGTGCGGGA
Organism: Streptomyces sp. NPDC050433; assembly: GCF_044458565.1. Taxonomy (NCBI): domain Bacteria; kingdom Bacillati; phylum Actinomycetota; class Actinomycetes; order Kitasatosporales; family Streptomycetaceae; genus Streptomyces; species Streptomyces sp. NPDC050433. The sequence goes on from NZ_JBITIB010000014.1 coordinate 11,957, forward strand.
GAGGCACCGCCCGACGACAGAGCGCCCCGCCCCGGCGCGTCAGCCGCGCACGGGGTCAGCCTTCGGCGACGACACCGGCTCCGCGCCCCGCTTTCTCCCGCGCCACCACACTGTGCAGCCGCCAGCCGTCGTCCGTGCGGGCGAGTCCGAAGGTGTAACGGCTGATGGCGGTGGTCTCCTCGCCGGTCTCCAGGAACATCGTGCTCAGGCAGTCGGCCCGTACCTCGGCGCGATCGGCCCGAGATCCGCCGAGGTCCTGAAAGGTCAGCCGACGATTGCCCATCAGGTGCTGGCGTACGGGAAAACGGCTCAGGACGCCGGCGAGCCAGTCGGCGACCTCGGCGGCCGACCCCTCGATTCCACCGGCGGTCCGGTGGTCGGCGCGCCCGTCGGGGGTGAAGAGGGCGAGAAAGCCCGGCCAGTCGGAGTCGTCCACGGCGATCGCGTAACCGCTGATCACCTCGTCGACGGCCAGTCGGTCCATCACGGTCGCGAGATCCACACGCTGCGTCATCGGATCAGTCTCCGGCAGCGGACGCCCCAAGCCAAGGGTCGAGGCCAGGGGCTAGGCGGCCTCGTCGACCGAATCGTGCAGAGCCGCCGCCCACTCCAGCAGCAGGACTTCGTACTCCTCGGCCGGCCACGTGCCGTCCGCCGCGTCGACCAGGGCGCGGATGCGCTCGTTGGCCGCGACGGCGCCGGACGCCGCGGGGGCGGAGGAGGAAGTTGTGGGCATACGACAACCGTACGGGCCGCCGCAGCGGTCAAGGGCCGTCCGGGGAGCGGTATAGCTCACACGCCGACAGGGCAACCCGACGGAGCGTCAGCTCCGAGCCCAGTCCTGCCAAGGGTTCCGCCCGCCGTCCGGCACCCGTGGGCGGTACGACGGGCAAACGTGTCCTTGAGCACACGGTGCGCACACAACCCGGTCAGCCGCCCGATTCGCCCGCGTGCGGGCTCAGCGTGTCCGTACCGACGAGGATGAACAGCGCGATGCCGAGCAGGATCCGGTAGATCACGAACGGCATGAAACTCTTGGTGGTGATGAACTTCATGAACCAGGCGATGACGGCATATCCGACGACAAAGGCGATGACGGTCGCGAAGACCGTCGGCCCCCACGAGACATGGCCCTGGCCCGCGTCCTTCAACTCGAAGACACCCGAGGCCAGTACGGCCGGGACGGCCAGCAGGAACGAGTAACGCGCCGCCGCCTCACGGGTGTAGCCCATCAGCAGTCCGCCACTGATCGTCGCACCCGAGCGTGAGACACCCGGAACCAGCGCCAAGGCCTGGCAGAACCCGAAGATCAGACCGTCCCTGACACCCAGGTCCTGGAGGGACTTGCGCTCCTTGACGGCGCGGTGCTTGCCGCCGGTCTCGTCGCGCGCCGCCAGCCGGTCCGCGATACCGAGGATGATGCCCATCACGATCAGCGTCGTCGCGATCAGCCGCAGATCACGGAACGGCCCCTCGATCTGGTCCTTGAACACGAGCCCGAGCACACCGATGGGGAGCGAACCGACGATCACCAACCAGCCCATCTGGGCGTCGTGGTCGGAGCGCATCGCCTTGTTCGTCAGCGAGCGGAACCACGCCGAGACGATCCGGGCGATGTCCTTGCGGAAGTAGATGAGGACCGCCGCCTCCGTACCGATCTGGGTGATCGCGGTGAACGCCGCACCCGGATCGTGCCAGCCCGCGAAGGCGGCGGTCAGCCGCAGATGCGCGCTGGAGGAGATGGGCAGGAACTCGGTCAGCCCCTGGACGAGCCCGAGGATGAGTGATTCGAACCAAGACATTGGGTGCTACGCCATCCAAGCAAAGATCGTGCACCGGCCGGTGTGAACACGGGGCAGTGGCCGTTGCGGACTGAAAGGTTGACGCGCGGAATCGCTCATGTGCACGGGTGTGTGGAGGGGCCATCACGCGCCGGTCTGGGGCAGCGTAGCCGCTGCGGATTACGAGACCGCGCCAACCCCCTGCTCAGGCGCGGGACGCGCGGAACCGAGGGCGCCGGAACGGGGCTGAGGGGGCGGCAGGGGGGCGCACACGGGGGCACGCCAGGGGGCGTACGGAGGGGAGGGCAAGGTCACATCAGTTCGACCTGATGACCGCCGAACGCCCTGCCCTAACATCTCGGCATGACGCTCCTGCCCGACAGCGGGCTATCGCTGGCAGCCGACTTCCCCGCACCCACCCATGAGCAGTGGCAGGGTCTGGTGGAGGGGGTCCTGCGGAAATCCGGCCGGACCGTGTCGGGGGCCGCCGCCGAGGACGCACTGTCGACATCGATCGAGGACGGACTGACCACCCGTCCGCTCTACACCGCCGCCGACGATCCGGGCGACGGCGGCCTTCCGGGCTTCGCGCCCTTCACCCGCGGCGGCACCCCCGGCGGCCCGGCGCCGGGCGGCTGGGACGTACGGCAGCGCCACGCGCGCACCGACGCGGCGCGCACCAACGAAGCCGTACTGGAAGACCTGGCCAACGGCACCACCTCGCTGTGGCTGGCGGTCGGAGAGGCGGGCGTACCCGTCTCCGGCCTGGCCGACGCCCTCGACGGTGTCTATCTCGACCTCGCCCCGATCGCGCTCGACGCGGGCGACGAATTCCCCGACGCGGCGGCCGAGTTGCTGCGCCTGCTCGACGAACGCGGCGTCCCACGGGGCGAGGCGCGCGGCACCCTCGGCGCCGACCCGCTCGGCGGCCTCGCCCGAACCGGCCACGAGGCACCCGGACTTGCCGACGCCGCGGCCGAACTCGCCCAGCTGTGCCACCGGGAGTACCCCGGACTGCGCGCGCTGGTCGTCGACGCCCTGCCCTACCACGAGGCCGGCGGCTCGGCCGCGCAGGAACTCGGCTGTTCGCTCGCCGCCGGCGTCGCCGCCCTGCGCGATCTCACCGCCGCCGGACTCTCCGTCGAAGCGGCCTGCGGCCAGCTGGAGTTCAGATACGCGGCCACCGCCGACCAGTTCCTTACCATCGCCAAACTGCGCGCCGCCCGCAGGCTGTGGGCCCGTGTCGCCGAGGTCAGCGGGTCGGGAGCCGCGGGCGCCGCGCAGCGCCAACACGCCGTGACCTCCTCGGTGATGATGACCCGCCGCGACCCGTGGGTGAACATGCTGCGCACCACGGTCGCCTCGCTGGCCGCCGGGGTCGGCGGCGCCGACGCCGTCACCGTGCTGCCCTTCGACCACGCGCTCGGACTTCCCGACGGCTTCGCCCGGCGCATCGCCCGCAACACCTCGACCATCCTCATCGAGGAGTCCCACCTGGGCCGCGTCATCGACCCGGCGGGCGGATCCTGGTACGTCGAGCGGCTCACCGACGACCTCGCGCATGCCGCCTGGGCCTGGTTCCAGGAGATCGAACGCGCCGGCGGCCAACGCGCCGCGCTGCGCACCGGCCTGATCGCCGAACGTCTCGCCCAGAGGTGGGAGGCCCGCTCCGAGAAGCTGGCCCGGCGCCGCGAACCGGTCACCGGTGTCAGCGAGTTCCCCCAGCTCGCCGAGGCACCCGTCGTACGCGACACACCGCCCCCGGCCCCGGCCGGCGGACTGCCCACCGTCCACCGCGACGACGCCTTCGAGGCGCTGCGCTCGCGCTCCGACGCGCACCTGGCATCGACCGGCGCCCGCCCGCGCGTCCTGCTGGCCGCACTCGGTCCGGCAGCCGCGCACACGGCGCGGGTGACCTTCGCGTCGAACCTCTTCCAGTCCGGCGGCATCGAACCCGTCCACGACCCGGTCACCGTCGACGCCGCCACCGCCGCCGACGCCCTCACCCGCAGCGGTGCCGCCATCGCCTGCCTCTGCTCCAGCGACCCGCTCTACGCCGAGCAGGCCGAACAGGTCGCCGCGGCACTGAAATCGGCCGGCGCCACCCGCGTGTATCTCGCGGGCCGCCCCGGCGAACAGCGCGAGACCTTCACCCGTGCCGGAGTCGACGAGTTCATCGCCGCGGGCGACGACGCCGTCGCCGTACTCTCGGCCGCCCTCGACCACCTGGGAGTGGCGCGATGACCGTCCCCGACTTCACCGGCATCGACCTGGGGCCCGCCACGGCCACGGGCGGCAACGAGGACCAGTGGCGCGCCGCCGTCAAGGAGAGCACCGGCAGGAGCGACGCCGACCTCGTCTGGAACACCCCCGAGGGCATCGACGTCAAACCGCTGTACACCCGGCAGGACCTCGCGGGCCTCGACTTCCTCGGGACGTACCCCGGAATCGCCCCCTATCTCCGCGGCCCCTACCCGACGATGTACGTCAACCAGCCGTGGACGATCCGGCAGTACGCGGGCTTCTCCACCGCCGAGGAGTCCAACGCCTTCTACCGGCGCAACCTCGCCGCCGGGCAGAAGGGTCTCTCCGTCGCCTTCGACCTGCCCACGCACCGCGGTTACGACAGCGACCACCCGCGCGTGACCGGTGACGTCGGCATGGCGGGCGTCGCCATCGACTCGATCTACGACATGCGCCAGCTCTTCGACGGTATCCCGCTCGACCGGATGACCGTCTCGATGACGATGAACGGCGCTGTCCTGCCCGTCCTCGCCCTCTACATCGTGGCCGCCGAGGAGCAGGGCGTACCGCCGGAGAAGCTGGCCGGGACCATCCAGAACGACATCCTCAAAGAGTTCATGGTCCGCAACACCTACATCTATCCGCCCGTGCCCTCGATGCGGATCATCTCCGACATCTTCGCGTACACCTCGCAGAAGATGCCGCGCTACAACTCCATCTCCATCTCCGGCTACCACATCCAGGAAGCCGGCGCGACGGCCGACCTGGAACTCGCCTACACCCTCGCCGACGGCGTCGAATATCTGCGCGCCGGACTCGACGTGGGCCTCGACGTCGACGCGTTCGCACCCCGGCTCTCCTTCTTCTGGGCCATCGGCATGAACTTCTTCATGGAGATCGCGAAACTGCGTGCCGCGCGGCTGCTGTGGGCGAGGCTCGTCAAGAAGTTCGACCCGCAGAACGCCAAATCCCTGTCGCTGCGGACCCATTCACAGACCTCCGGCTGGTCGCTCACCGCGCAGGACGTCTTCAACAACGTCCCGCGCACCTGCGTCGAGGCGATGGCCGCGACCCAGGGCCACACCCAGTCGCTGCACACCAACGCGCTCGACGAGGCACTGGCCCTGCCCACCGACTTCTCCGCACGCATCGCCCGCAACACCCAGCTCCTGCTCCAGCAGGAGTCGGGCACCTGCCGCGTCATCGACCCGTGGGGCGGCAGCGCGTACGTCGAGAGGCTGACGTACGACCTCGCGCGCCGCGCCTGGCAGCACATCGAGGAGGTCGAGGCGGCCGGCGGCATGGCGCAGGCCATCGCGGCGGGCATCCCCAAGCTGCGCGTCGAGGAGGCGGCGGCCCGCACCCAGGCCAGGATCGACTCGGGACGCCAGCCGGTCATCGGCGTCAACAAGTACCTCGTCGAGACCGACGAGCAGATCGATGTCCTCAAGGTCGACAACTCCTCCGTAAGGACGCAGCAGATCGCCAAGCTGCGGCGGCTCCGCGAGGAGCGCGACGAGGCCGCCTGCCAGGACGCGCTGCGCGCCCTCACCGGCGCGGCCGAGGCCGGATCGACCCGGGGCCTGGACGGCAACCTGCTGGCCCTCGCCGTGAACGCGGCGCGCGCCAAGGCCACCGTCGGCGAGATCTCCGACGCCCTGGAGAAGGTGTACGGGCGGCACTCCGGCCAGATCCGTACCATCTCCGGTGTGTACAGGAACGAGGCCGGCACGTCACCGGCGGTCGAACGGACCCGCGAAGCCGTCGAGGAGTTCGAGCAGGCCGAGGGGCGGCGCCCGCGCATCCTGGTCGCCAAGATGGGCCAGGACGGCCACGACCGCGGCCAGAAGGTCATCGCGACCGCCTTCGCCGACCTGGGCTTCGACGTCGACGTCGGCCCCCTGTTCCAGACGCCCGGCGAGGTCGCGCGACAGGCCGTCGAGGCCGACGTGCACATCGTGGGGGTGTCGTCGCTGGCCGCCGGGCATCTGACGCTCGTGCCCGCCCTGCGCGAGGAGTTGGCGCGCGAGGGCCGCGAGGACATCATGATCGTCGTCGGTGGCGTGATCCCGCCGGGTGACATCGACGAGCTGCACCGCGCGGGCGCGGCGGCCGTCTTCCCGCCCGGCACGGTCATCCCCGACGCCGCGCACGACCTCCTCACGACCCTGGCCGCCGCTCTCGGCCACGAGCGGTGAGCCGGTGGCCCCTCGGAACAACCCCATCGACATCGACGCGTACACCAAAGGCGTTCTCGACGGCTCCCGTTCGGCCGTCGCGCGCGCCATCACCCTCGTGGAGTCCACCAGGGCCGACCACCGGGAACTCGCCCAGCGGCTGCTGACCGCGCTGCTGCCCCACTCGGGCACGGCGCGCAGGATCGGCATCAGCGGCGTGCCCGGCGTCGGCAAGTCCACCTTCATCGACGCCCTCGGCACCATGCTCACCGGCCTCGGACACCGGGTCGCCGTCCTCGCCGTCGACCCGTCGTCCAGCAGGACCGGCGGCTCCATCCTCGGCGACAAGACCCGTATGGAGCGCCTGGCCGTGGACCCGGCGGCGTTCGTCAGGCCGTCACCCACGGCGGGCACGCTGGGCGGCGTCGCCAAGGCGACCCGCGAGACGATCATCGTGATGGAGGCGGCGGGTTACGACGTGGTGCTCGTCGAGACCGTCGGCGTCGGCCAGTCGGAGACCGCCGTGGCGAACATGGTCGACTCCTTCCTGCTGCTGAGCCTCGCCCGCACCGGCGACCAGCTCCAGGGCATCAAGAAGGGCGTGCTGGAGCTGGCCGACCTCATCGCCGTCAACAAGGCCGACGGGCCGCACGAGCGGGACGCGAAGTCCGCCGCGCGTGAACTCGCGGGCGCGCTGCGGCTGATGCACCCGGCCGACGCGGCGTGGACGCCGCCGGTGCTGAGTTGCAGCGCCCGTGAGGGGACCGGGCTCGACACCGTCTGGGAGCGGCTGGAACAGCACCGGAAGGTCCTCGACTCCAGTGGACGCCTCCAGCGCAAAAGGAGCGACCAGCAGGTCGACTGGACCTGGTCGATGGTCCGTGACCATCTGCTGGACCGGCTCGGGAGCCATCCGGGCGTACGGGCACTGGCTCCGGGGCTCGAAGAGGCGGTACGGGAGGGCTCGTTGACGGCGACGCGGGCGGCCGAGCGGATCGTCGAGGCGCTGGAGCTGCCGGCCGGGGCCGAGGGCGGGACACGATGAACGCCGGCCTTCCCAAGGAGGACGAGACCGTTCTCGTACGGCGCGAGGGACGCGTCGGGCGGCTCACGCTCAACCGGCCGCGCGCGCTCAACGCCCTCACCCATGAGATGGTGCTGCGCATCGATGCCGCGCTCACCGAGTGGGCGCGGGACCCGTCGTTGAGGACGGTGGTCATCGACGGCGCCGGCGAACGCGGGCTGTGCGCGGGTGGCGACATCCGTGCGATCTACGAGGACGCGCGTACGGGCGGCGCCGCGTCGCCCGCCTTCTGGCGCGACGAGTACCGGCTCAACGCCCGTATCGCGCGCTGTGCGAAGCCGTACGTCGCCTTCATGGACGGCATCGTGATGGGCGGCGGCGTGGGCGTCTCGGCGCACGGCGACGTCCGGATCGTCACCGAGCGGTCGCGGGTCGCCATGCCGGAGACGGGCATCGGCCTCGTGCCGGACGTCGGCGGCACGTATCTGCTCTCCCGGTCGCCCGGCGAACTCGGCACGCATCTCGCGCTCACGGGCGCATCGGTGGGCGCGGCCGACGCGATGCTCTGCGGGCTCGCCGACCACTTCGTCCGCTCCGGGCAGCTCCCCGCCCTGGCGGCCGAACTCGCCTCCACGGACGCGCCGGTGGCGGTACGGCGCCATGCGACGCCCCCGCCCGAGGGGGAGTTGGCGGCCGACCGCGAGTGGATCGACGTGTGCTACGCGGCGGACTCGGTGGAGGAGATCGTGGACCGGCTGTTCGCCAGCGGGCACCATGCGGCGAAACAGACGGCGGAGACGATCCTGACGAAGTCGCCCACGGCGCTGAAGGCCACGCTGGCGGCCGTGCGGCGGGCGCGGGGGCTTGAGACGCTGGAGGAGGCGCTGGACGCGGAGTACCGCGCGTCGTGCGCGGCACTGCGGACACCGGACCTGGTGGAGGGAATCCGGGCGCAGGTGATCGACAAGGACCGGACGCCGCGGTGGTCGCCGGGGGACCTGTCCCTGGTCACGGCCGCGGAGGTGACCCGCTTCTCGACGGTGCCGCCGGGCGGAGACCTGGGGTTGGGACCGACGCCGTAGCCGGGCGGGCGCCCTCGGGCGCGAGAGACCCGGCTACGGCCCCTCGCCCGGTGCCACGGCCCCTCGGTCCCCCTGCGCTGCCGCCGCGTCGCTCGCGCGCTTCCGGCGCTTCCTCGACAAGGTCCGGCGCGAAGTGTGCTTCGACGGTGTCGACTTCGCCTACGACGCGAAGGACGGCAACGTCGTCGGGGCGGCTCACCGTGCTCGGCGCGTTCGTCGGCCTCTGGGCCGTGTCCGCAAAAGAGCGACGTCCGCCCGAAGGGCGGGGCTCACGCCTGCCGCGGCAGCCGCTGATGACACGTTGATGCGTGCGATCGCACGGCGGAGGAGGGGGCACCCGTCCGTAGGGCCACCGGGGGAGAGCCGGCGTCCTGACGGCCGGGCGAGCCGTGGGGCTCGCGCACATCCCCTCCGGGGGGCGAGGACTCTCGGGGACGGGCCGGCGACATGGCGGCGCACGCCCCACGGGGTCACCGTGCGCGGCGTCGGCGGATCGCACCGGCGGGGGATCGGCTCGGCGCGTACCTACGCGACCGGCTCCGGTATGCGGTCCTCCGTAGGAGTCTCCGGCTTCGCCGGGCCGGGGCGGAGTCTGTGGCGTTTGCGCCAGGCCAGTGCCGCCGCGCCCGCTCCCGTCAGCACGATGAACCCCATCGCGGCCAGGAACGCCGGTGACGTCGGCGAGCCCGCCTCGCTTCCCGCGACCACGTACGCGGCCGTGTTGGGAATCGTCCCGATCCCCGTCGCCAGCAGGAACGGCCGCCAGCCCATGCGCGACACCGCCGCACAGTAGTTGACGGCCTGGAACGGCAGCCCCGGAAAGAGCCGGACCGCCATCATCGACCGGAAGCCGTGGCGGCTCAACTGGCCGTCCGCCGCCTTCAGCCAGCGGCCCCGCAGCAGCGGTCGCAGCGCGTCCTGACCGAGGAAGCGGCCGAGCCCGAAGGCGATGCCCCCGCCCAGCACCGTGCCCGCGATCGCCGCCGGGAGACCGAGCTGCGTGCCGAACAGCGCGCCCGCCGCGAGATTCAGCAGCGGACGCGGCACGAAGGCCGCCGTGCACACCCCGTAGGCGGCGGCGAACAGCACCACGGCCGCGCCGCCGCTCAACTGCGGCCAGCCGGCCGAGACGAATCTCTGCGGCTCGTAGACCAGCACCGCGGTGCCCGCGGATGCCAGAAGGAGCACGAGGAGGGAGAGCCTGGACCAGGGTGAGAGCAGCACCCTCGTCCAGCGGACCGTGAGGCCTGGGGACGGCCTGTCGACAGGGTCGAGCATTCGGGGAGACTAACCGACGAAGAGTGGTGATCGGCGTCAAGGGGCAGGAGACAACCGCCACTCGGGCCGTCCGCCGCTGCGACCGGGGACGTGCGCGGGCCCCCGCGCGTTGTCAGTGCCGGCGCATAACCTGCACGTCATGACCCTCGTACCGCCGCCCAGCGCGCTCGCCGACACCGTCGTGGCACGGCTCACCGCCGGATACGCCACAGCGGCCGATCCGGTACGGGCCGAGCGGGCCGCGGCGTACATGAAGGGCGTCGCCCCCTTCCTCGGGATCCCCACCCCCGAACGCCGCGCGCTGTCACGGAAGGTGCTCGCCTCGCTGCCGCACCCCGACGAGACGGACTGCGCGGCGATCGCGCTGCGCTGCTGGGAGCTGCCCGAGCGGGAGTATCAGTACTTCGCGGTCGACTACCTCCGCCGCCATGTCGGGCGCCTGTCGTCCGGCTTCCTCCCTCTCGTACGGCATCTGGTCTCCACGGCCTCCTGGTGGGACACCGTCGACCTCCTCGCCGCTCATCTGGCCGGAGGGCTCGTCGCCGCCGACCGTTCGCTGGCGAAGGAGATGGACGACTGGATCGACGACGAGAACCTGTGGATCGCGCGCACCGCTCTGCTGCACCAGCTCACCTACAAGGAGGCGACCGACAGCGAGCGGCTGTTCGGCTACTGCCGCCGGCAGTCCGGGCACCCCGACTTCTTCATCCGCAAGGCGATCGGCTGGTGCCTGCGCGAGTACGCCAAGACGGACCCGGCCGCCGTCCAGGACTTCGTGGGGGCCTCCCGAGACCGGCTCTCCCCGCTCTCCGTGCGCGAGGCCCTGAAGAATCTCTGAGCCCGGCCCCCGACCCCGGCCCCCGGCGCCCCCGGCGAAGAAAACCTGTCGACGCCCCCGCGCCGGTGGGACATCATCAACGACATGTTCCGGCACGCCTTCCTCGCAGCGCCGTCCGCAGTCGCGGACGCGCCGAAGGCTGCCGCGTTCCTCGCGGCGCACGCCGAAGCAGCGGCAGCGGCAGCCGCGGCGGCGCCCCTCGACGGCGCCCGAAGCTGACCCTTCCCGGATCGTCCGGCGGACCCCGCAGGGGGAGGGTCGGCAAGGCTCCGGGGGTCCCACCACGCTTCGAGTTCCTGGAAGGAACACGTCAGCCATGCCCAAGACGGCATACGTGCGCACCAAGCCGCACCTGAACATCGGCACCATGGGCCACGTCGACCACGGCAAGACCACCCTCACCGCGGCCATCACCAAGGTCCTCAGCGAGGACGGGACCGGCACTTTCGTGCCGTTCGACCGGATCGACCGGGCCCCGGAGGAGGCGGCGCGCGGTATCACCATCAACATCGCGCACGTCGAGTACGAGACCGACACCCGGCACTACGCGCACGTCGACATGCCAGGGCACGCCGACTACATCAAGAACATGGTCACTGGCGCGGCGCAGCTCGACGGGGCGATCCTCGTCGTGTCCGCGCTCGACGGGATCATGCCGCAGACCGCCGAGCACGTGCTGCTCGCCCGTCAGGTCGGCGTCGACCACATCGTCGTCGCGCTGAACAAGGCCGACGCGGGTGACGACGAGCTGACCGACCTGGTCGAGCTGGAGGTGCGTGAACTGCTGAGCGCGAACGGGTACGGCGGGGAGAGCGTCCCCGTCGTCCGGGTCTCCGGGCTCCGGGCGCTGGAGGGCGACCCGCGCTGGACCGAGGCCGTGCGCGCGCTGCTGGACGCGGTCGACACGTACGTGCCGATCCCCGTCAGGTACACCGACGCCCCGTTCCTGCTTCCGGTGGAGAACGTCCTGACCATCACCGGGCGCGGCACGGTCGTCACCGGCGCCGTCGAGCGCGGCACGGTACGCGTGGGCGACCGGATCGAGGTGCTCGGTGCCGACTCGGGGCCGCAGCTCAGCACGGTCACCTCGCTGGAGACCTTCGGGAAGCCGATGGAGTCCGCCGAGGCCGGCGACAACGTCGCGCTGCTGCTGCGCGGCATGCCACGCGACGCGATCCGCCGGGGTCATGTGGTGGCCGCGCCGGACAGCGTCGTACCGAGCCGGCGGTTCACCGCGCAGGTGTACGTCCTGTCGGCGAAGGAGGGTGGACGTACGACGCCGATCACGACGGGGTACCGGCCGCAGTTCTACATCCGGACGGCGGACGTGGTCGGCGACATCGACCTCGGCGAGCAGGCCGTCGCACGCCCCGGTGACACGGTCACCCTGACCGTGGAGCTGGGCAGGGACGTGCCACTGGAGTCCGGGCTCGGCTTCGCGATCCGCGAGGGCGGGCGCACGGTCGGCGCGGGCACGGTGACCGAGCTCATCTGACGCGGGTCGCCTCCGGCCGGGCCCGTCTCCTCCGTCCCAGGGGAGGCGGGCCCGGTCCGGTTCCGTACGGCGCGGCGCGCACAATGGGACGGTGAGTGAAGCCATCCCCGTTGTCCGGACCGTCGACTGCGGCACCGCCCGCCTGCTGCCCGACGTGGACCGGGAACGGGCCTGGCTGCTGACGGTCGACGGCGCCCCTCAGTCGTACGTCGACCTGGACGAACCGACCCATCTCGAATTCGAGTACACGCGGCGTCTCGGGCATGTCGTCGACCGCGCCGCCGACGAGGGCGATCCGCTCACCGTGCTCCACCTCGGCGGCGGGGCGCTCACCCTGCCCCGCTACGTGCACGCCACCCGGCCGGGCTCGGCGCAGGACGTGGTCGACACCGACGGGGCGCTGCTGGCGCTGGTCGCCGAGGAACTGCCGCTCCCGCCGGGCGCCGGGATCGCCGTGCACGCGGTGGACGCCCGCGCCTGGCTCGCGTCGGCCCCGGCCCGTTCGGTGGATCTGCTCATCGCCGATGTCTTCGGCGGCTCGCGGGTGCCCGCCCATCTGACGTCCGTGGAGTACGCGCGCCTCGCCGAGCGGGTGCTACGGGCCGACGGCCTCTACGCCGCCAACCTCGCGGACGGCGCGCCCTTCACCTTCCTCAAGTCCCAACTGGCCACCTTCGCCTCGGTGTTCGAGGAGCTGGCGTTGATCGCCGAGCCGTCGGTGCTGCGCGGACGCCGGTTCGGCAACGCCGTACTCCTCGCGTCGCACGCGCCGATCGACACGGCGGCCCTGGCCCGGCGTACCGCCTCCGACGTCTTTCCCGCTCGCGTCGAACACGGCGCGCCGCTACGGCGGTTCACCGGCGCCGCGCCGGTCGTGCGGGACGCCGGCGCGGTGGCGTCGCCCGAGCCGCCCGAGGGGGCGTTCAGCATCGGCTGAGCCCCGCGCGCATACGCACGCGGGGCTCGGAATCGGCCGGACAACCGGGCTACTCGGCCAGCCGGACGGTGCTCATGATCTTCATCAGCGTCTCGTCCGGGATCTCGTCCTCGACGCCCCTGGCGCCGTACACGACCCAAGTCGTGTAGTCACCCTTGGCGTTGGTGAAGGTGAAGGCGATCGACTTGCCGTCGGTGTCGCACTTCTGCTTCTTGGGCAGGCCGGTGCTCGCGGCCGTCGAGTAGTGCCCCTTGAGTCCGGTCTTGGTCGTGTAGGGCTTGGACTTCTCGACCTGGATCGCCTTCTGCTGCTGCGCCTTGGTGGCTTCCTGGGCGTACGCGGCCCAGACCCAGCTGCCGGACTCGTTGCTGGCGGCGGTCGCCGTGTCCTTGGCGCCCTGGCCACCCTTGGTGCCCGTGCCGCCGAGGCCTACGTCCTCGATCTCGCCGTCCTTGTCCGTGTCCTGCTCGCACCAGTTGGACTTCAGGAAGGCCGGCGCGGAGAAGGTGATGGCCGGCGAGCCGTCACCCTTCTCGACGTCCTCGAAGCCCGAGAACACGTCGGGCTTCTCGACCACCCAGTCGGCCGGGACGTCGAACTGCGTCCCGTGCTTGGGGTTGGTCACGACCTTCCAGCCCGCGATGCTCGGCTTGCCGACACCGGACCCGTCGCGCGGATTGTCCTCCGGCGGCGGGTCCGCCTTGTCCTTCCCCGACGGGTCGTCCTCGGACTCCTGCGACGCGGACGCCTTGGAGTCGTCGGCGACGTTCGTGCTCTCGCCGTCGTCCTGCATCACGAAGAAGCCGGTGGCGGCAGCCGCCACGACGACCGCCGACGCGGCGATGATCGCGACCATCCTCGTGCGCTTCTTGTCCTGCGAGGGATCAGGACCGCCGGGCCCGCCCAACTGTCCCTGCACCGCGTACTGCGGCATGGTCGGCTGCTGGTACGGGTTGGGCTGCTGTCCCTGCCCCGGTTGGTGCCCCGGCTGCTGCGGGTAGCCGGGCTGCTGTCCCGGCTGCTGCTGGTATCCCGGCTGCTGGTAGGGATTCGGCTGCTGGTACCCCGGCTGCTGGTACGGGTTCGAATTCGGATCTTGCGGGTTTTGCTCGCCCCCGGGCGGCTGCTGTCCTGGCCACATGGCGAGTAACGATAGAGGGGTCGTCCGCGCGCTGCTACGGCCGCCCTGTCGCAGGATGGCAACTTAGGCTACTCGTGGGTAATGTCGGGCCGTATGAGCTCTGATCAGATGACCGTCGGCGAGATGCTCGCCGCCACCGTTCCCATGGCGAGGACCCTCCGCATGGAGTTCCTCGAAACCACCGCCGAGCGCGCGGTCGTGCGGCTCCCGGACCAGGCCGAATTCCACAACCATGTGGGAGGCCCGCACGCCGGCGCGATGTTCACACTCGGCGACACCGTCAGCGGCGCCATCGTCCTCGCCGCGTTCGGCGACCAGCTGGCGCGCGCCGTGCCGCTCGTCGTCAAGGCGGAGATCCACTACAAGAAGCTCGCCATGGGCGTCGTCACGGCCACCGCCACCGTCGACCGCCCGGTGGCCGAGGTCGTCGCCGAACTCGACGCGGGCGGACGCCCCGAGATACCCGTCGCCGTCGTCTTCAACCGCGAGGACGGCGCCGTCACCGGCGAGATGACCATCACCTGGACGCTGCGCCTCAGCGCCTGACCGGACCGGCGCCGGCTGCCGTACCCGGTCAGCCCCGGTCATCGGCGGGGCTTCCGCCCAGGTAGGCTGCCCGGCGAGCGCCTGGAAGGCGCTCGCCGGGCAGCGGCACATCCGACAGGGAAGGAACCGGTCGTGCACGTCCAGGAGTGGCTGGAGACCGTACCGGCGATCAGTGTCTATGTCCTGGTCGGAGTGGTGATCGGGCTCGAAAGCCTCGGTATCCCGCTGCCGGGGGAGATCGTTCTCGTCAGCTCGGCGCTGCTGGCCTCCCAGCACGGTGACATCAACCCGTACATCCTCGGCGCGTGCGCCACCGCCGGCGCGATCATCGGTGACTCGATCGGCTACGCCATCGGCCGCAAGGGTGGCAGACCGCTGCTCGCGTGGCTCGGCGGGAAGTTTCCGCGCCATTTCGGCGAGGCGCAGATCGCCATGGCCGAGCGGTCGTTCCAGAAGTGGGGCATGTGGGCGGTCTTCTTCGGCCGTTTCGTCGCCCTGCTGCGGATCTTCGCCGGGCCGCTCGCGGGTGTGCTGCGGATGCCGTACTGGAAGTTCCTCATCGCCAACGTCCTGGGCGGCATCCTCTGGGCCGGGGGCACGACCGCCGTCATCTACTCGGTCGGTGTCGTCGCCGAGGCCTGGCTGAAGCGCTTCTCCTGGCTGGGTCTCGTCCTCGCGGTACTCATCGGCGTCACCTCGATGCTCGTCATCAAAAACCGGGCGAAGAAGGCCTCGGAGCAGGCGCGGGCGCAGGCCCCGGAGCCCGTACCCGCCACCGACTGACGACGGTCCGGCGTCAGCCTCCGTGCACGGCCCCGTGGCGCTTGGCCAGCTCCAGATAGACCGCCGCGTTGAGCTTGATGCCCTCGCGCTCCTCGTCCGTCAGCTCGCGCTTCACCTTGGCGGGCACTCCGGCGACCAGTGAACCGGGCGGTACGTGCATGCCCTGCGGTACGAGCGACTGGGCCGCGACGAGTGAACCGGTCCCGATGTGCGCCCCGTTGAGGACGGTGGCGCCCATGCCGACCAGCACGTCGTCCTCGACGGTGCAGCCGTGCAGCACCGCGTTGTGCCCCACCGATACGCGCTCGCCGATCGTGACGGGGAAGCCGGGGTCGACATGCACCGTGCAGTTGTCCTGGATGTTGCTGTCCGCCCCGATGGCGATCGGACCACCGTCGGCCCGCAGCACCGTGTGGTACCAGACGCTCGAACCGGCCGCCATCGTCACCTCGCCCAGCACCACGGCTGTCGGCGCCACGAACGCCGTCGGATCGATCGCGGGCTCCTCGCCGCCCACACCCGCGATCAGTGCCCGCTCTGTCATGCTGTTCTCCTCCGGTGCGCGAGAGTGCGCCGCTCATCTGGCACGAGGCCACCAACAGCTACATCATCTCGCGGTACGAGGACGTGGGACGGGCCTTCAAGGACAAGGCGTCGGTGTTCACCACCGAGAACTACCACTGGCAGCCGGAGGGCGCTTGGGCGCCGTGGGGTGAACGTCACAGCAGGGGGCGCCGAACCGCCCCCGGTCCCGCCGATACCGTGGGCGGGTGCCGAAGAGCAGAGACACGTTCCCCGCAGCGGTGACAGTGGTGGCAGCGGTGGCAGCGGTGACCGCCTGGCGCCGCCGCCTGGTCTCGCGTGCCGTCCAGGGTGGTTGGCGCTGGGTCCAGGAGGCGGGCGCGGTCAGCGCCGAGCGTCCCGGCAGGCTGCGCTTCGCCCGGATCGGCACCGGGACCCGCCTGGCCTTTCCGCAGGGCACCGTCTTCGGCGAGCCGTGGATCGAGCTGGGCGAACACTGCGTCATCGGTGAACAGGTCACCCTGACCGCCGGGATGATGCCCGGCCTCGACCTGGGCCCGGAGCCGATCCTGCGGCTCGGCGACGGTGTCGTCCTCGGGCGCGGCAGCCATGTCATCGCCGACACGGCGGTGACCATCGGCTCGAACACCTACTGCGGGCCGTACGTCTACATCACGTCCACCAACCACAGTTACGACGATCCGCAGGTCCCCGTCGGCAAGCAGTGGCCCCGTACCGACCCGGTCTCGGTGGGACCGGGCTGCTGGCTGGGGACCGGCGCGGTGATCCTGCCCGGCGCGCGGCTGGGGCGCAATGTGGTGGTCGCGGCGGGAGCCGTCGTACGGGGCGAGGTGCCCGACCACGCGGTGGTCGCGGGGGCGCCCGCGCGCGTCGTACGGAGCTGGGACCCGGAGCGGGGCTGGCAGCCGCCGTTGCGTACGCCCGCGCCCGTACCGATCCCGGAGGGCACCACCCCGGAGCAACTGCTGGCGCTCGCCGAGTTGGATCCGGACCCGTCGTAGTTCCGGCGGGCGTACGCGCGGTCAGCCCGCGGCGAGCAGGACCGTGCCGATCAGCGCGAGCCCGGCGCCCGCCGCCTGGACGGCGCGCAGCTTCTCCTTGAGGATGCCGCGCGCGGCCACCGCCGTGATCACCGGATACAGCGAGGCCAGTACGGCGGCGACCGTGACGGGGCCGTTCTGCGCGGCGATCGAGTACGTCCCGTTGGCGGCCACGTCCGCGAGGCCGACGAACGCCAGCGCGGGCAGGGCGGCCCGGATCACCTGGAACCCGCCGTCCTCGGGCAGGGCGGACGCGCCCCGCTTCACCGACACGTACAGCGCGGCCCCGCCGACGCCCACATTGGTGACGCGCTGGACGAAGAGCGCCAGGAACAGCCCCGTGATCGACGTGGACGCCTCGGAGATCAGCGCCATGACGGCGCCGAACCCGAACCCGGCGACCAGTGTCAGCACGATCGCCTGCCGACGGACCGGCGCTCCGCGCAGCTCGGGTCCGCCCGCCAGCACGATGCCCGCGACGGCCGCGGCGATCCCGGCGTACTGGAGCAGTCCGGGCCGCTCGCCGACGACGAGACCCGCACCCACCGGTACGACCACGCCGATCGAGGCGAGCGGCGACACGACGCCCATCGGGCCGAGCGCGAGGGCCTTGTAGAAGGCGAGCATGGCGACGGGGCCGACGACTCCGGCGGCGACCGCGTACCAGAGCCTCGGTCCGGCCTCGGTCCAGGCGCCGGTCGCGACGACGATCGCGCCGAGGACGACGACGGCGATCGACTGCGAGACCACGACCACGGTCAGGGCGGGGGTACGCCGTGTGAGCACTCCGCCGCCGAAGTCGGCCAGACCCCAGAGCAGGCAGGTGGCCAGGGCGAACAGTGGGGTCATGACGTGAACCTCGCCAGTACAGTGTGGTGGACGGTTGGTGCACCACACCGTAGTGCAATCCATTGAACTGTGTAATTGAATATATTAGACGGACGGAACGGACGGAATGTGTCGGACCTCGATCAGCTGACCCAGTCACTCGCCCGCAATCTCAAACGGTGGCGTGGCGAGAGAGCCTTCACCCTCGACGCCCTGGCGGCCCGGTCGGGGGTGAGCCGGGGCATGATCATCCAGATCGAGCAGGCCCGCACCAACCCCAGCGTCGGCACGACGGTGAAGCTCGCCGACGCGCTCGGCATCAGCATCACCACGCTCCTCGACTACGAGCAGGGCCCGCAGGTCAGGGTCGTACCCGCCGACCAGGCCGTACGCATGTGGTCCACCGAGGCGGGCAGCGGCACCGTCCTGCTGGTCGGGACCGAGGCACGCGGTCCGCTCGAACTGCGGTCCTGGAAACTGATGCCGGGCGAGCACAGCGACTCCGACGCGCACCCCGACGGCACGACGGAACTGCTGCACGTCACCGCGGGCGAACTCACCCTCGTCGTGGACGGCGCTTCGCATCCGGTGGCCGAGGGCGCGTCGGCGGTCTTCGAGGCGAACGTGCCGCACGGCTACCGAAACGACGGCGCCGTGACCGTGGAGATGACCATGGCGGTCTCCATCCCGCCCGCGCGCTGATCTCGGCACGCCTGTTACTGAGGTTGAACTCGTGATGTCGCGTCCTTGCTCAGGCGGGTCTGATGGTCAGGCCGGTCTCGGCAAGGCAGCCGTCTATGAGGTCGCTGCGGTACTGGATGTGCCGTAGACCGCGTCGGATGCGCTGGACGAGGTGTTCGGGGGTGTTGAAGGCGACGTTGGAGAGCCAGCCGCGCCGCAGCAGCGACCAGATCCCTTCGACGGGGTTGAGGTCGGGTGCGTAGGGCGGCAGGTAGTAGATGGTCAGCCAGTCCCGGTCTTGGGCGAATTTCCGCAGGTCGGCGGCCTTGTGCACGTTGAGGTTGTCCCAGATGAGCACGATCGGGCCGCGCAGCTGCTGGTGGGCGGCGATCAGCAGGTCGCGGTAGTCGCGCC
Organism: Streptomyces sp. NPDC050433; assembly: GCF_044458565.1. Lineage (NCBI taxonomy): Bacteria > Bacillati > Actinomycetota > Actinomycetes > Kitasatosporales > Streptomycetaceae > Streptomyces > Streptomyces sp. NPDC050433. The sequence continues at coordinate 30,789 of NZ_JBITIB010000014.1, forward strand.
AGGAGAAGCTCTTGCGTCCGTCGCGCCGGCCGTCGTCCCGGCGCGGCCGGTAGATCAGCCTCGACCTGTGGCCGGGTTTGTTGCAGGTCAGCGCCGCGATCGACACCCGTCTGCGGGACCGGCCTCGGACCCGCACAACCGGGGTCCGGCCGCGCTGTGACCAGGTCTTCGCCTGCGGCGGCGTCATGGAGAATCCGGCTTCGTCCTCGAAGACGAGCCAGGCTCCACGGGCCGCCGCGAGTCTTCCGCGCACGGCCACACCTCCTTGACCCACCCGGCCACCGCCTCGTCGTCCCGTTCCATCGCGCGTCGAGCCGGCACCTGGCAGGACCAGCCGTTGCGCACCAGCAGCTTCCGCACGCCCTGGACCGTGTAGGTCAGGTGGAAACGCCGGCCGATCACCGTCTTGACCCGCGCGAGCGTCCATCGCTGGTCCTCCCAGCCGTGCGCGGCCGGCCCCTTGGCCAGCTCCGCCTCCAGCTGCGCGAACTGCTTCTCACTCAACCTCGGCAGCGACGCGGGCCCCCTGTGACCTCAGAGCCCGCGGACCGCCCTCGTCCCACATCCGCCGCCACCGCTGCACCGATCGGGAGCTGACCCGCAGGGTCCTTGGCGATCACCGAGCTCGCCTCACCCCGGGCGAACCTCTCGGCCGCCTTCAGCCGTAACTCCTCGCGGAACTGCTGCCGTTCGGCGGTCAGCCCGCCCCTTGTGGATACCGCATGCCCCGGTGATACCTCACGGGCGACGAGCCGTCAGCCCCTACGACCCCACGAGTTCAACCTCAGTAGCTTGACGCCCATGCGCGCCCCCATCGGAGACTTCGACAACGCCCGGCCCACCCCCGACTGTCTCGACCAGCTCACGGAGCCGGTCGCCGCCGCCGTACGGACCTGGCAGGGCGACGTGCCCGCCGACCAACTGCTCTACCTTTGATCTTGGCCAGCGCTCCGTCGTTCAGGGGGCGGGGGTGAAGGCCGTCTCGGAACTGCTCTGACCCGCACTGTTCGTACGGGTCCGCAGTGTTGTCATCGCCCTGTGGGGCGCTGCTGGTTCTCGATGTACTGGCGTACGGCGGTCAGCGGTGCCCCGGCGCAGCTCCCGGCGAAGTAGGAGCCGGACCAGAAGTGGCCGCCCCACAGATACCGGCGGACGTGAGCGTTGTGTTCCTTGCGCAGCAGGCGCGCGGAGACGCCCTTGAGGGAGTTGACCAGCTTGGAGAGCTGGACCTTCGGCGGGTAGTGCACCAGGAGGTGTACGTGGTCCTCTTCGCCGTTGAACTGCTTCAGCTCGGCCTCGAAGTCGGTACAGACCTCCCGCATGATCTCCTCGCACCTGGTCAGCATGGCATCGGTGAACGCCTTCCGCCGGTATTTGGTGACGAACACCAAGTGAGCGTGCAGGTTGTACACGACGTGACGACCGGTGCGCACATCGGGGTTTGGATTCCATCGAGGCGACATAAACCAAATGGTACAGTAATCATGTGACCACGGAACGTGCGCTGGAGAAGCGGCAGTTCGGGCATCGCGCCCGGCTGGCGCTGACGCCTGCGCAGGGCCGACTCGTGGATGATCAGGCTCATGCGGCGCGGGCGATGTGGAATCAGCTCCACGACCTGTGGACCATGACGCCGAAGTGCCAGAGGTCGCTGTCCCGCATGGACCAGACGTTGCGTCAGGCCCGAAAGGAGGTCGACTGGTACGCGGTGCTGCCCGCACAGGCCGCGCAGGCGGTCCTCAAGACGTACTTCCAGGCGTGGAAGAACTGCTGGGAAGGGCGGGCCGAGGAGCCCACCTTCAAGGCCCGCACCCGTACCGTCATGTCCGTGGACATCCCGCAGGGCCGGGACCTCCAGATCAAGCGGGTGCATCGGCGGTGGGGCGTGGTCAACATCCCCAAGGTCGGCCGTGTCCGGTTCCGCTGGACCCGTGACCTGCCGGTGGGCAAGGCGGCGAACAACGAGAACCGGATCACCGGGGCGCGGCTGGTCAAGGACGCGCTCGGCTGGCACATCGCCTTCCGCGTCCAGACCATGGAACCCAGGCCCGAACCGCATGGCGGCGGCGAGGTCGGCATTGACGCCGGGGTGAACCTGCCTCTGGCCCTGTCCGACGGCAACCACCAGGACCACGGGCGGCCGCCCCGGCTCCCGGACGGTACCGCCGACCGGGACAAGTGGCTGAACCCGGACGAGAAAGCCAAGCTGCTCCGCCTGGAACAACGGGCCGCACACCGCAAATCCTTCCGCAAACCGAAGGAGCGCAACTCCAGCCGGCTGCGGAACACCTACGACCAGATCAAGCGGCTCCGCGCAAGAGCCACGCGCCGCGCCGTTGACTGGCAGCACCAGACCACGACGAACCTCGCCCGCACCTACGGCACGGTCGTGGTCGAACAACTCAACATCACGAACATGGTCAAGTCCGCCAGGGGAACCATCGAGGAACCCGGGAAGAACGTTGCGCAGAAGTCCGGCCTGAACCGCTCCATCAGCCAAGAGGCATGGGGCCGCACCGTGACAATGCTGACGTACAAGACTGCCCGCCACGGGGGCAGCCTGCACAAGGTCCCCGCCCCGAACACCTCCCTGCGCTGCTCCGCGTGCGGCTTCATCACCCCCGGCAGCCGGGAAGACCAGGCCACGTTCGTATGCAAGAACCCCGACTGCGGATGGCAAGGCAACGCCGACCACAACGCAGCCATCAACGTCTTGCACCTGTACCGGATGGGCCTCGCGCTCGTCCCGGCTGCCGGGAGGGCAGTCGTCAGGCGCACCCGTGGCGTCAAGCCCGCTGTCGCAAGGTAGGCGGGAATCTCCTTCCTGAGCTTGCGAAGGGAGGAGAGCACTTCAAGTGGACACCGATCCGGAGATCGCGGACACCGCCGCCTTCGTGGAGCACCACGGCGCCGATCTGCTCGACCGGTCGGCCAACTGCGTCGTCGTGGCGGGCAAGCGCGGCGGTGAGTCCACACTCGCCGCCTGCCTCGTCCTGTCCCGGACCCGCGTGGACGTCAACGGAGTCGTACGCAAGCAACTGGGCGCCCGCAAGGCCTCGTTCGCTCCCATGGACTCCGCGACCGGCGAGACCGGGATGGAGTACGGCGGCATCACACCGATCGGCCTGCCCGCCGACTGGACACTTCTCGTGGACGCCGCCGTCGTGGACACCGACTGGGTGCTGATCGGCAGCGGACGCCGCCGGGGCAAGCTCATCGTGCCCGGCAAGGCATTCGCCGCCCTGCCGGGCGCCGTGGTCATCGACGGACTCGGCGTCTCCGGCGACTGAAGGCACTGAAGGGCGCGCCCTCAAGCCGGCGGGCCGTTCAGTCGAGCAGCGGTATCTCGATCGCCGGGCAGCGGTCCATCACCATGTCGAGACCGGCGGCCCGCGTGCGGTCGTACGCCTGCTCGTCGATCACCCCGAGCTGGAACCAGACCGCCTTCGCGCCGATCGCGGCTGCCTCGTCGGCGACCGGCCCCGCCAGATCGCTGTTGACGAACACGTCCACCACATCGACGGGGAACGGGATGTCGGCCAGCGACGCGTACCCCCGCTCGCCGTGGACCGCCTCCGCCTTGGGATGCACCGGCACCACGCGCTTGCCGAACCGCTGGAGCACGGCCGCCACGCCGTACGCCGCCCGCGACCTGTTGCCGGAGAGGCCCACGACCGCCCAGGTGTCGCCCGTGGAGGTCAGGATCCTGCGGATCGTCTCGGCGTCCGCGTACGTGTCGTCTCCATACATGCCCGGACAACGGACAGCGCGGCCCGGCAATTCCCGAGGGCCCGCCATACCGACCGGTACCCGCAGAGCCTAGGGTGGCGCGATGCATGAGCAGTACCGCACCGTCGCCCGCCGCGGCATTCACGAGACCGAGGTCAACCGGTCACGTTTCCTGTGCGCACTCGCGCCCGCCGCCACCGAACAGGAGGCGCAGGACTTCATCGCGGCCGTCCGCCGGGAACACCCCACGGCCACGCACAACTGCTTCGCCTACGTGATCGGCGCCGACGCCTCCGTACAGAAGGCGAGCGACGACGGAGAGCCGGGAGGCACGGCAGGCGCGCCCATGCTCCAGATGCTGGTGCGCAGGGACGTGCGTTACGTCGTCGCCGTCGTCACCCGCTACTACGGAGGAGTCAAACTCGGCGCGGGAGGGCTCATCCGCGCCTACGGAGGCGCGGTCGGCGAAGCCCTCGACACCGTCGGCACCGTCACCCGGCAGCGCTACCGGCTGGCCACGATCATCGTCGACCACCACCGGGCCGGAAAGCTGGAGAACGAACTGCGGGCCACCGGCCGCGCCGTACGCGATGTGCGCTACGCGGAGATAGTGACCATCGGGATCGGACTGCCGGACGCCGACGTCGACGCGTTCCGCGCCTGGCTCGCCGACACCACGGCCGGAACTGCCGTACTGGCGCTGGGCGGTGAGGCCTACGGAGACGTGTGATGCCCGAAGCCACACGTGATGTCCGACCCCACCGTTACTCTCAAGGATCATGAGATTCCTGCACACGTCGGACTGGCACCTGGGCCGGTCCTTCCACCGCGTCAGCCTTCTCGACGCGCAGGCGGCCTTCCTGGACCACCTCGTGGCGACCGCGCTGGCGCGCGAGGTGGACGCGGTCCTCGTGGCGGGCGACGTGTACGACCGGGCGGTGCCGCCGCTCTCCGCCGTCGAGCTGTTCGACCGGGCACTGCACCGGCTCGCCGAGGCACGCGTACCGACCGTGATGATCTCCGGGAATCATGACTCCGCCCGTCGCCTGGGCGTCGGCGCCGGGCTCATCGACCACGCCGGCATCCACCTGCGCACCGACCCGGCCCGCTGCGCCACCCCCGTCGTCCTCTCCGACACGCACGGCGACGTGGCCTTCTACGGCCTGCCGTATCTCGAACCGGCCCTGGTCCGCGACGAGTTCAAAGCGGCCAAGGCGGGGCACGAGGCGGTGCTCGCCGCCGCGCTCGACCGCGTACGGGCCGACCTCGCCGCACGCCCGTCGGGCACCCGCTCCGTCGTCCTCGCGCACGCCTTCGTGACCGGAGGCGCCGCCAGCGACAGCGAGCGCGACATCACCGTCGGTGGCGTGTCCGCCGTCCCCACCGCCACGTTCGACGGCGTCGACTACGTGGCCCTCGGCCATCTCCACGGCTCACAGGCCCTCACCGAGCGCGTCCGCTACTCCGGTTCGCCCCTCGCGTACTCCTTCTCCGAGACCGACCACCGCAAGACGATGTGGCTGGTGGACCTCGGCCCCGGCGGCGAGATCGACGCCGAGCGGATCGACTGCCCCGTGCCACGCCCCCTGGCCCGCGTCCGCGGCGCCCTCGCGGACCTCCTCGACGACCCGGCGCTCACCCGCCACGAACAGGCCTGGATCGAGGCCACCCTCACCGACCCGGTGCGTCCCTCCGACCCCATGGCCCGCCTCGCCGCACGCTTCCCGCACACCCTCAGCCTCGTCTTCGACCCCGACCGGGGCGACGAGGACCTGGCCGCGTCGTACGCGCAGCGCCTCGAAGGGCGCACCGACCAGGAGATCGCCGAGGACTTCGTGGCGCACGTGCGGGGCGGCGCGGGGCCCGACGACCGCGAACGGACCGTGCTGCGCGGCGCCTTCGACCATGTACGCGTCGACAGCGCCGTACGCGAGGTGACCGGATGAGACTCCACCGGCTGAGCATCACCGCCTTCGGCCCGTTCGCCGACACCCAGGAGGTCGACTTCGACGCGCTGAGCGCCGCGGGGATCTTCCTGCTGCACGGCGCGACCGGCGCCGGCAAGACCTCCGTGCTCGACGCCGTCTGCTACGCGCTGTACGACGCCGTGCCGGGAGCACGCCAGATCAAGGGCGGCGCCACCAAGGATGCCTCCCTGCGCAGCGACCACGCCCCGGCCGGCACCTCCACCGAGGTCCTGCTCGAACTGACCGTCGGCGGGCGGCGACTGGAGATCACCCGCCGCCCCGCCCAGACACGCCCCAAGAAGCGCGGCACGGGCGTCACGACCGAGAAGGCGCAGAGCTCGCTGCGGGAGTACGACTCCACGAGCGCCGACTGGAGCGCGCTGAGCCGGTCCCACCAGGAGATCGGGGAGGAGATCGGCCAGCTGCTCGGCATGAGCAGGGAGCAGTTCTGCCAGGTCGTCCTGCTGCCGCAGGGCGACTTCGCGCGCTTCCTGCGCGCCGACGCCGAGGCGCGCGGCAAGCTGCTCGGCCGGCTCTTCGACACCCGCCGGTTCGCCGCCGTCGAAGACCGGCTCGCCGAGCTGCGCCGCTCCGCCGAACAGCAGGTGAGGGTCGGCGACGAACGGCTGATCGGTGTCGCGCAGCGCATCGCCCAGGCGGCGGGCGCCGATGCCGAACAGCCGCTGCCCGCACGGCAGCCCGGCGATCCGGACCTCGCCCCCGCCGTCCTGGAATGGGCGGCCGTCGCCCGCTCCACGGCGCGTGAGCGCCGGGACATCGCCGAGTGCGCCCTCGCGGGCGCCGAGAGCAGGCAGGCGGCGGCGCGCCGACTGCTCGACGCCGAACGCGAACTGGCAAGGCTCCAGGAGAGGTTCGCCGAGGGACAGCGGCGCGCCGACGCGCTCGAAGCCCGCCGTCCTCAGTACGAGGCGGCGCGCGCCACGCTGGAACGGGCCCGCAAGGCCGACCGGGTCGCCCCCGCGCTCGCCCTGCGCGACGACGCCGAGCGCGCGCACCGCACGGCCGCCGCCGACCGCGAGCGGTCACGCGCCCGCCTCCCCGCCGACCTCACCGACAGCGGCGCCGACCATCTCTCCGCGCTGGAGCGGAAGATGCTGGAGGAGCTGGGGCGGGTGGACGCCGCCAGGGGCGCCGAGCGGCGCAGCGCGGAGATCAGCCGCCAGCGGGCCGAGCTGGACCGGCAGGCACGCGCCGACGACGAACTGCTCGCGGACGCGGCGGGCTGGCTCGCCGACTGGGACTCCACCCGCCGGGAACACCAGGAACGCGTCGAGGAGGCCCAGGAGGCGGCGACCCGCGCCGAACAGCTCGCGGGCCGGCTCGAACCGGCACGCGGACAACTCGACGCCGCCCGCGCGCGCGACGCGCTCGACGCACGGGCCGCTACGTCGGAACGCCTCCTGAACAGCGCACGCGAGCACGCCAACGACGCCAAGGAGACCTGGCTCGACCTGCGCGAGCGACGGCTGCGCGGCATCGCCGCCGAACTCGCCTCCCGACTCGTGGCGGGCGAGCCCTGCGCGGTCTGCGGCTCCGCCGACCACCCCGAGCCCGCGCGGGCCGGGGCGGACCAGGTCGACCAGGCGTCGGAGGACGCCGCGTTCGCCGCCTCCAGGAGAGCCGAGGCGGCCGTCAAGGAGGCCGAGCGCGAGCACACCTCCGTAAGAGAGGAGTACGCGGCGGCCCGGTCCGCGGCCGGCGGATCGACCGTCGCCGAACTGGTCGCGCTCACCGAACGCCTGGGCCGCGAGCACACGCGGGCGCACCGCGTCGCCGCCGGCACGCACGCGGCCCGCGAGACCCTGGCCCGCGCCGAACAGGAACGTGAGGACCGGCTCACCGCGCGGCGGTCTGCGGAGAACCGCGTCGCGGCCCGTACCTCACGGCGCGAAGCGCTCGACCACGAGCAGACCGCCCTCGAATCCGAACTGGTCCGCGCCCGCGGCGACGCCGACAGCGTCGCCGCGCACGCCGAACTGCTGGCGACCAGGGCACGACTGCTCGCCGAAGCGGCCGACGCCGTACGGGACTTCGACACCACCGCACTGCGGCTCAAGGAGAGCGACGACCGGCTCGCGGACGCCGCGTTCCGGGCCGGGTTCGACACCCCGCGCGAGGCGGCGGCAGCCCTGCTGTCCGGGGCGGAGCAGCGCGACCTGACCCACCGGATGGACGACTGGCAGGCCGAGGCCGCCACCGTCGCCGACCGGCTCGCCGAGTCCGACGCGCGGGACGCCGCCGAGCGACCGCCCGCCCGGCTCGACACGGCGCTGATGTCCTGCGAGGCGGCCGATGCCGCTCTGCGCGCCGCGTCCGCCGCACTCGCCGGAGCCCGCGAGCGCGGCACGGAGCTGACCAGGCTCTCCCGGCAGGCCGAGGAGGAGGTACGGCGCCTGGGCCCCCTCCGTACGGAGTACGAGCGGGTGGCCCGTCTCGCCGCGCTCACCGCCGGCACGTCCAACGACAACGACCGCAAGATGCGCCTGGAGTCGTACGTTCTGGCGGCCCGGCTGGAACAGGTCGCCGCGGCGGCCACCGCGCGGCTGCTGCGCATGTCCGCCGGCCGCTACACCCTGGTCCACTCGGACGCGAGGAGCGGCGGTGGGAAGCGGTCCGGACTCGGCCTGCACGTGGTCGACTCCTGGACGGGCAGCGCCAGGGACACCGCGACCCTCTCCGGCGGTGAGACGTTCTTCGTCTCGCTCGCCCTCGCACTGGGCCTCGCCGACGTCGTCACCGACGAGGCGGGCGGCGCACGCCTGGACACCCTCTTCATCGACGAGGGCTTCGGCAGCCTGGACGACCAGACGCTGGATGAGGTCCTGGACGTGCTGGACTCGCTGCGCGAACGCGACCGCAGCGTCGGCATAGTCAGCCATGTCGCCGACCTCCGCCGCCGGATCCCGACCCAACTGGAAGTGACGAAGACACGCCGGGGTTCGACGGTCAGTCTCCGTACGGATGGCGCCGACGGCTGAGCGAGGCGCCCCTGGGCGGGGTACGGCTGGGCGGGTCGCGGCCGGGCAGGCTGCGGCTGGGCGCGCAGCGCGCCCGCACGGCGGCGGAAATCCGCATGACAGCGCACCAACGGCCGACCATCATGGGTGCCCATGCCCCGACTTCCCCACCCCAGCGCCGAATCCCTCCGCCGCGAGTACATGCCCCTGCGGGGCCGTACCGCCCTCGTCACCGGCGCCAGCCGCCGCGGCGGCATCGGGTACGCGGTCGCCCGACGGCTCGCGGCGTACGGCGCGAGCGTCTACCTCCACCACCATGTGCCGCACGACCGGAACCAGCCGTGGGGAGCCGACCCCGACGGTCCCGAAGGCGTCGCCGCCGGGGTCCGCGAAGCCCTCGGGTATCCGGGAGCGACCGTGGCACACGGCCCCGGTGACCTGTCCGACCCCGAAGGCCCCGCCGAGCTGTTCCGGGCCGCCCGGGAAGCGCTCGGCGGAGTGGTCGACATCCTGGTGGCCAACCACGCGCGCAGTGGCTCGGACGGCACCCTGTGGGACATCGACGCGGAGATGCTGGACACCCACTGGGCGACCAACACCCGCTCCGTGATCCAGCTGATCCAGGAGTACGCCAAGGTGCGCGTCGCCCATCCGGTCCGTATCCGGCACGGCAGCCGCATCGTGATGATGACCTCGGGCCAGAACCTCCGGGGCGGGATGCCGGAGGAGATCGCCTACAGCCTCTCCAAGGGCGCGCTCGCCTCGGCGACGCGCACCCTGGCCGCGTCGCTCGGCCACGCCGGAATCACGGTCAACACCGTCAACCCCGGCCCCGTGGACACGGATTACCGCACCGGCGAGGCGTACGACGACATCGCCGGGATGTTCCCGGCCGGACGGTGGGGGATGCCGGACGATCCCGCGAGGCTGATCGCCTGGCTCGCCACCGACGAGGCCGCGTGGATCACCGGCCAGGTCATCGACTCCGAGGGCGGCTTCCTGCTGAGCGGTGAGCACTTCACGCCCGTACCGGGCGGCCCCTGGCCCCGGCAACGGCCCGCGGACCTGTCACCGGGCTCAGGAGAGGGCCGGCAGACGGTGGCGGGAAGCGACGCGGGGCCGACGTCCTGACACCCGCCCCCCGACCGAACCCTGCCCCTGCCCCGACCCGCCGTCGTCGTCGGCCTGATGCGCCCGGCACCATGATGCCGGGCGCCCCGCATCACAGCTTGGACAGCTCGTCCACCAGCTCGTCCAGCCCCAGCGAGCCCTGCGACAGCGCCGCCATGTGCCACGCCTTCGCGTCGAACGCGTCACCGTGCCGCTTGCGCGCGTTCGCGCGGCCCAGCAGCCACGCCCGCTCGCCCAGCTTGTAGCCGATCGCCTGGCCCGGCATCGACAGATAACGGGTCAGCTCGCTCTCCACGAACTCCGCCGGCCTGCCGCTGTGGTTCCCGAAGAACTCCTCCGCAAGCTCGGGCGTCCAGCGCTCGCCCGGATGGAACGGCGAGTCCGCCGGGATCTCCAGCCCCAGATGCATACCGATGTCCACGATGACCCGGCAGGCACGCATCATCTGCGCGTCCAGATAGCCGAGCCTGCGCTCCGCGTCCGGCAGGAAACCCAGCTCGTCCATCAGCCGCTCCGCGTACAGCGCCCAGCCCTCGGCGTTCGCGCTGACCCCGCCGACGGAGGCCTGGTAGCGGGACAACTGGTCGGCCACGTGCGTCCACTGGGCGATCTGGAGGTGATGGCCGGGGACGCCCTCGTGGTACCAGGTGGACACCAGGTCGTACACCGGGAAGCGTGTCTCACCCATCGTCGGCAGCCAGGTGGCGCCGGGACGGGAGAAGTCTTCCGACGGGCCGGTGTAGTACGGCGCCGCCGCGCCGCCCGGCGGGGCGATACGCGACTCCACCTTCCGTACCCGGTCGGCGAGTTCGAAGTGCGTGCCGTCCAGCTTCTCGATGGCCTCGTCCATCAGGTCCTGGAGCCACTCGCGTACCGCCTCGACCCCTTCGATGTGCTCCCCGTGCTTGTCGAGATGCGCCAGCGCCTCCCAGGGGGTGGCGTCGGGGAGGATCTTGGCGGCCTCGGTGGTCATCTCGGCGTGCAGCCGGTGGTACTCGGACCAGCCGTAGGCGTACGCCTCGTCGAGATCGAGGTCCGCGCCGTTGAAGTAGCGCGACCAGCGGGCGTAGCGCTCGCGGCCCACGGTGTCGGGCGCGTCCGCGACGGCCGGCGCGTACACGTCGCGCATCCAGTCACGCAGTTCCACCACGGCGCCGGTGGCGACACCCGCCGCCGCGTCCAGCTCCTTACGGAGGGAGTCGGGCCCGGCCGCCGCGAACTCCTCGAACCAGCCCCGGCCGTCGCCCGCCCACTCGGTGAGCTGACCGACGAACGTCGCGGTCGGCCGCGGCCCGCCCGGCAGTCCCCGTTCCAGGCCGAGCGCCAGCGACTCGCGGTATCCACCCAGTGCGGCCGGAACGGCGCGCAGGCGCTGGGCCACAGCCGCCCAGTCCTCCTCCGTTCCGGTCGGCGTCACGGTGAAGATCTCGCGGATGTGGTGGGCGGGGGAGTGGATGTTGCTGACGGCGCGCAGGTGCTCCTCGGCGTCGTGGACGGCGAGTTCGGCCGTCAGCCGCTCCTGGAGCAGCCTGGCACAGCGCCGCTCCTGGTCACTGTCGGCCCCCGGCAGCTTCGTCGCGATGTCGAGTTCGGCGAGTGTCTCGCGGGCGAGGTCGGCGAGTGCCTTCGCTCCGGCCGGTGAGAAGTCGGGCAGGCGACCGGAGCTGGCCGCGACGCCCAGGAAGGTACCGGTGATCGGATCGAGTTCGATGAGTGCGTCGACATAGGCGTCGGCGACCTGGCGGGGCAGCGCGCTGCTGGAAGTGTCTGGCATGGCCACATCCTCTCCGAGGGAGGACCGCGCGTCACCCTCCTTCAGGGCCGGGTCGGCGACGGAATGGCTGATGAAGGCGGCATGAGGGGGCCGCAGTCCCACTGCTGGAAGACCAACCGTGTCTCGACACGGGCCACTTCGGGCCGGGAGGTGAACTCGTCCACCACGAGCCTCTGGAGGTCCGCCGTGTCCGCGACAGCGACATGGACGAGATAGTCGTCCGGTCCGGTCAGATGGAACAGCGAACGGGACTCGGGCAGGCCCCGGATCCGCTCGACGAACGGCTTGATCAGCTCGCGCCGGTGCGGCCGGACCTGCACCGAGAGCAACGCCTGGAGCCCACGGCCGAGTTTGGCCGGATCGAGACGTAGCTGATGTCCAAGAATCACCCCGGAACGCCGCAGTCTGGACACCCGGTCCAGACAGGTCGACGCGGCGACCCCGACCTCGGCGGCGATCTCCCGGTAGGTGGTCCGTGCGTCGTTCTGCAACAGGCGCAATATGTGCAGATCGACCGTGTCAAGTACGACAGAATCACTCACCCGGCGAACGTAGCACGGAGACTCGGCCCTACTTCCCGCTGAAAGTTCAGAGTGCGTCCATGGACTCCCTGGGTGCCGACGGCACGACCGACCTCCCCCCGTCCCTTCCCCGCGCGCTCGCCACCGAGGCCGTGCACGCGGGGCGTGAGGACCTTGCGCGGCTCGGTGTGCACGCGGCGCCGATCGATCTGTCGACGACCTACCCCTCGTACGACACCCGTGAAGAGGCCGCGCGGATCGACGAGTTCGCGGCCACCGGCGCGCGCCCCGAAGGGCCGCCCGTCTACGCGCGCCTCGACAATCCGACGACAGCCCGCTTCGAGACGGCGCTCGCGCGGCTGGAGGGCACCGAGAGTGTCGTGGCCTTCGCCAGCGGCATGGCGGCGCTGACGGCCGTCCTGCTCGCCCGGTCGGGCATGGGGCTGCGCCATGTCGTCGCCGTACGCCCTCTGTACGGATGCAGCGACCACCTCCTGACCGCCGGGCTCCTCGGTACGGAGGTCACCTGGACCGATCCGGCGGGCATCGCCGACGCGATCCGCCCCGACACCGGCCTGGTGATGGTCGAGACCCCCGCGAACCCGACCCTCGCCGAGGTCGACATCGCCGCCGTCGCCCACGCCTGCGGCTCGATACCGCTCCTGGTGGACAACACGTTCGCGACCCCCGTCCTCCAGCGGCCCGTCGAGCACGGCGCGCGGCTCGTCCTGCACAGCGCGACAAAATATCTCGGCGGCCACGGCGATGTCCTCGGCGGTGTCGTGGCGTGCGACGAGGAGTTCGCCCGCACACTGCGCCAGGTGCGGTTCGCGACCGGCGGTGTCCTGCATCCGATGGCCGGCTATCTGCTGCTGCGGGGTCTGTCCACGCTGCCGGTACGGGTGCGGGCGGCCTCGGCCACCGCGGCCGATCTGGCCCGCAGGCTGGCCACCGACCCGCGCATCGCCCGCGTGCACTATCCGGGCATCGGCGGGGCGATGGTCTCCTTCGAGGTGTACGGGGACCCGCACGAGGTGATCGCGGGTGTCCGGCTGATCACCCCGGCGGTGAGCCTCGGCAGCGTGGACTCGCTCATCCAGCACCCGGCGTCCATCAGCCACCGCATCGTGGCCGAGGGCGACCGGCGTTCGGCCGGGGTGAGCGACCGGCTGCTGCGGATGTCGGTCGGGCTGGAGGACGTCGAGGACCTGTGGCGGGATCTGACCGAGGCGCTCAGCGCCCGGCCCGGTCGCGCACCGCGATCTCCTCGGTCCCGCACGGTGTCTCGTCCACGGCCGGCCGCCGCTGCTCGTCCGTCCCCTTGAGTCCCATGCCACCCTTGCTGCCCTTGAGGCGGGCGGTGACGACGAGCGTGCCACCCTCTATCTGGTAGTCGAGCGGCAGACCGAGCCCGCGCATGGCGGCGACCATGCCGGTGTTGGACGCCTGAGTGACGGCGTACACGCTCGTGCAGCCGGCCCCGACGGCGAGGGTGACGAGCCGGCCGAGCAGTTCGGAGCCGATCCCGCGCCGTTGCCAGGCGTCCTCGACGATCAGCGCGACCTCGGTCTCGTCGCCGTCCCACAGGAGATGGCCGAGCGCGACAAGGCGCCCCGACGCCGTCTCGACCTTGAGCGTCTGGCCGTGGCGCGGGCTCAGCAGATGGTCGAGATAGCGGTCCGCGTCGCCGGCGGGACCGTGGTAGCGCAGTCCCAGCGTGCGCTCCGAGCAGCGCTCGTGCATCGCCGACGCCGCGTCGATGTCGCCCTCGTCGGCGCGGCGCACGGTGATCGCGTTGCCCTCGGGCAGCGTCAGGACGTCCCGGCCGCGCGGGACGCGCGGGCCGAGGCGCGCGTCGAGTTCGACCAGGGCGCGGGCCCTGGCGAACTCGGTGGGGGTGAACGGCAGGTAGGGGCGCTCGACGCTGATCACGCCGCCGTTCGGGTCGCGCATGCGCAGGGTGGTCCCTTCCAGGATGCCTTCGACGATGCCTTCCGCGGGTGCGTCCTCGCCGGTTGGGCCACCGGTGAGGGAGTCGGCGGGCAGTGAGTGGATCGTGCAGCGGCCGAGCAACTGGCGCAGCGCGAGGGGCAGTTCGGCGGCGTCGAGGGCGGTACGGGTGGCCAGGCCCAGGATCCGGGTCGGCGCGTCCACGAGGTCGTGCGTGTCGGCGCGCTCGATCCAGATGTCGCCGCCGCCGGCCAGCGAGATCTCGCGGGTGAGCTGCCGGGCGGTCAGCGAGGCGGGCGCGCGCAGCAGGAACTCGTCGACGGTGCCGCTGGCCAGCGGGTGGGTCTGGAGGGTGAGGATGTCCACCCGGCGGCCGGCGAGGACCGTGCAGAGCGCGGCCAGCGAACCGGGGGCGTCGCGCACGGTGGTGCGCATCCTCCAGAGCGCGGTGGCGCCTTCGGCGTCGGCGTCGGCGGCCGGGACTTGGCCCGAGGGAGCGTCGGCGGGTGGCGCGTGGCTGTGGCGCCGTGACCACCAGGTGTGGAATCCGGCCGTGATGATCAGGGCGATGGCGGAGGCGACGAGCAGAACGGGTCCGTCCGGCCCGTGGACGATCATGTTGGCCACGGCGTCGGCGACGGCGACGGCAGTGAACAAGGCCGCCAGTTCGACGAGATCCCGGCGCCAGTGGTGGGGGCGGCGGACACTCTTCGAGGAAGTCACATCGGTCATGACCTCACTGTGACTCACCGGTGTTGCGCGATCACGAACGTACTGTGACTGATGGGTAAAAGATGCTTCTGATCGCCTATCAGCACCTTTTGGCGGATTTGTGAAGCGAGTTGTCCGCCCTCCCCAGCGAGGTTACTCGCCGGGGAGGGCGGAGTCCGCCACCTTCACCGGATCCCGTACGGCTCACCGGCTCCCGTACAGCAAGCCCTGCTCGCCGAGAACCCTACTGGCCGACCTGGCCCGGCTTGAGCACCTTGCTGAACAGCACCTTGTTCCCCTGGGCCCGAAGCCGCACCGTCAACTCACCGCTGCCGCCGTCGATGTCGACCTCGCCGAAGTACTGGGACGACTCCATCGGCGAGACGTTCGCCCGGTCCGGAGCCTGCACGAAGACGCGGTTCGGCCCGAAGGTCGAGTCCAGCGCGTTCGCGGGGAAGCCGCCCGCCGCCAACGGGCCCGACACGAACTCCCAGAACGGGGCGAAGTCCTTGAACGCCGCCCGCTCCGGCTCGTAGTGCTGCGCCGACGTGTAGTGCACGTCCGCCGTCAGCCACACCGTGCCGGTGATCCGGCGGTGCTTGATGAACCGCAGCAGATCGGCGATCTGCAGCTCCCTGCCCAGCGGCGCGCCCGGGTCCCCCTGCGCGATGGCCTCGATGTTCTCCGCGCCGTCCGGCACCACCAGACCGATCGGCATGTCGGCGGCGATCACCTTCCACACCGCACGCGACCGCGACAACTCGCGCTTGAGCCAGTCGAGTTGTTCGGCGCCGAGGATGCCTGTCGTGTCGTCGGCCTGCCGGCCGGGGGAGTTGGCGTTCCGGAACGAGCGCATGTCCAGCACGAACACGTCGAGCAGCGGCCCGTACCGCACCACCCGGTGCACCCGACCCTCCTCACCGCGCGCCCTCAGCGCCTGCACCGGGAAGTACTCGCCGAAGGCCTGGCGCGAGCGCGCCGCCAGCACGTCGACGTCCTTCTCCTGATATCGGACGTCGTCCAGGATCTGGCCCGGATACCAGTTGTTGCGCACCTCGTGGTCGTCCCACTGCACGATCGTCGGCACCTGGGCGTTGAACCGCCGCACGTTCTCGTCGAGCAGGTTGTAGCGGAAGTTGCCCCGGTACTCGTTCAGCGTCTCGGCGACCTTCGACTTCTCCTCGGTGACGAGGTTGCGCCAGATCCGCCCGTCCGGCAGCGTCACCGACGGCACCAGCGGCCCGTCCGCGTAGACGGTGTCACCGCTGCACAGGAAGAAGTCCGGGTCCAGCCGGCGCATGTCGTCGTACGCTCGGTAGCCGCCGATGTCCGGGTTGATGCCCCAGCCCTGGCCGGCGATGTCGCCCGACCACAGGAACCGCACGCCCTGCCGGCGCCGCTCAGGGGCCGTACGGAACGAGCCGTACACCGGCTCGCTCGTACGCCGGGGGTCGTCGGGGTCCGCGAGCGTCACCCGGTAGTGCACCTGCTCACCGGCGGGCAGTCCGCGCAGCGGCGTCGTCCCCGTGAAGTCGGTGCCGGGGCCCAGCAGCGGGCCGTGCCAGGTACGCGTACGGCGGAAGGAACCGGTCGCCGAGGTTTCCACCAGCATCCGCGCGGGCCGGTCGGAACGGATCCAGACCAGTCCGGAGGACGAGGTGACGTCGCCGGTCTGGACACCCCAGTCGGCGCTCGGCCGGCCGGAGAGCGCCTGGGCGGGCGCGGCACCCGCGACGGTCCCGGCGACGGCCGCGGCGGTCGTGGGCAGGGCCAGCGCGGCGGAGGCGGCGAGGGAGCCGCGCAGTACGGTCCGGCGGTCCGTGGCCTCGGCGGGTTTCCGGGGGCTGTTCGACATCGATGTTCCTCCTGCGGCGGGTCGGTGGTGGTTGTACGGGGCTCCGGCGCGGGGGCCCGGCGCCGGGTTCGCCCTGCCATACGTAGCCCCCGGCGACGGCCTGCACACGAACCCCGGATGAACAACCCGCCCGCCACCAGCCCCGACCGGCAACCGATCAGCCCCGGCCGACCGCCTTAGCCAGCAGCCGCACCCCCCGCGCGATGCCGGACGGCGACTGGTGCGCGTACCCCATCACCAGCCGGACCCGGCCGTCGTCCGGCCCCGCCGTGCCGTGGTACGCCAGCGGGCGCAGCGCGACACCGGCCGCCGCCGCCCGCCGGAGGAACCGCGCCTCGGGACCGTAACGCCCCGGCAGCACCGCGATGATGTGCAGGCCCGCCGCGATACCGCTGACCTCCGTCCCCGGGAAGTGCTCGCCCAGCGCCGCGATCAGCGTGTCCCTGCGCCGCTGGTACGCCAGCCGGCACCGCCGCAAGTGGCGGTCGTAACCGCCCTGTTCGACGAAGTCCGCGAGCAGCGCCTGCTCCAGCACCGGATTGCCGAGGTCCATGGTCCGCTTGCGCTCCACCAGTTCCTCGTACAGCTCCTCCGGCGGCAGCAGCCAGCCGATCCGCAGGCCCGGTGCCATCGACTTGCTGACCGAGCCCATGTACGCCACGCGCTCCGGATCCAGGCCCTGCAACGCGCCCACCGGCGCCCGGTCGTAGCGGAAGTCCCCGTCGTAGTCGTCCTCCAGGACGAAGCCGTCCACCGACCGTGCCCAGCCCAGGAGTTCGGTCCGGCGCACCGCCGAATACGCGATACCGGACGGGTACTGATGGGCCGGCGTCGTCACCACCGCCCGTACACCCGACCGCTCCAGCGCGCCCGGCGCCAAACCGCCTGAGTCCAGCGGCAGCGCGACCGTACGCAGACCGGCCGCGCCGAGCACCGCCACGTTCTCCGGGCTGCCGGGATCCTCCAGCCCCATCGTCCGCAGCCCGCGCCCGTGCAGCGCGAACCCCAGCAGCGTCATCGCCTGCGCCACCCCGGAACAGACCAGCAGCCGCTCCGGGTCGGCCACCACGCCGCGCCGCCGGGCCAGCAGCGACGCCAGCGCCGTGCGCAGCTCGGGCAGGCCCCGCGGATCCGGATAGCCGAGGGCCCGGTGCGGCAGCCGCGCCAGGACGGTCCGGTGCGCGGCACCCCACGCGGCGCGCGGGAAGAGCGAGAGGTCCGGCGTACCGGGCACGAAGTCGGCGCGCGCGCCCGCCGGATGGGGCGCCCGGTCACGCACGGCCGGGGCCGCCGCACGTACGGCGTCGCCCACCCAGGTCCCCGAACCGTGCCCGCTGCGCAGATAGCCCTCGGCCGTGAGCTGTTCGTACGCGTCCGTCACCAGGCCCCGCGAGACACCGAGATCGGCGGCGAGTTCACGGCTCGACGGCAGCCGGGTGCCCGCCGCGAGCCGCCCCGATCGGACCGCCTCACGCAGGGCCGACTGGAGCACGCGCCCACGCCGACGGGCGGGCGCGGAGGCCAGCATCACGTCCCACGCGTCGGTCCAGTCCCCGGTGCCCCTCTCGTTCCCCCCGGCCGTGACCTCGGGTGAAGTGGTCCTCGATACCGTCATGGAAGTGGACCCTAAACCGGGCCACCGCGATCCGTAGCGTCGCCGCCATGAAAGCCACTTCCCCCGGCTCCCCACTGGCCGGGATGCTCCTCGCCGCCATCGCGTGCATGCTCGTCGGCGCCTCCTTCACCGCCAACAGCGTCCTCGGCGACTACCCGTACGCAGGCGGACAGGCCATCCGCTACGGCATCGCCTGCCTGCTGCTCCTCCCGCTCGTCGCACGCGGCGCCGCCGCGCCCCTGCGCGCTCTCACCCGTCGGCAGTGGGGCAGGCTCGCCGCCGTCGCAGCTGTCGGCATGGTCGGCTTCAACCTCTCGGTCATCGCCGCCGAGCGCACCGCCGAACCCGCCGTCCCCGGTGTCCTCGTCGGCTGCGCGCCGGTCGTCGTCGCCGTCCTCTTCCCCCTGCTGAGCCGGCGCCGTCCCGCCCGCACCGTCGTGTACGGCGCGCTGCTGGTCGCCGTCGGCGCGTTCACCGTCCAGGGCTGGGGCCGTACGGACGCGGCCGGCCTCGCCTGGTCCGTCGCCGCGCTCGTCGGCGAGGTCGGCTTCGCCGTCCTGGCCGTACCGGTGCTGCGTCCGCTCGGGCCAAGACTGCTCTCGGCGACGGTGGCCGGTATCGCCGCGATCGAGTCCACCATCGCCGGACTGGTCCTGGACGGCGCCGGGTTCGTCCGCGCGCCCACCGGCGAGGAGGGGTTCGCGCTCGGCTGGCAGGCCGCCGTCGTGACGGTGATCGGCTTCATCTGCTGGTACATGGGCATGCAGCGCATCGGCGCGGAGCGGGCCACGCTGTTTTCCGGCCTCATCCCGGTCGCGGCCGCGCTCACCGCGCCCCTCGTCGGCACCGGGGTGTACGGCCCCGCCCAGGCGGCCGGCAGCTTGCTGGTGGGTATGGGTGTGGCACTCGGCTCCGGGGCGTTCCGGGCACGATCCGCTGCCGGCCGTCTCGCGGAGAAGGAGCCGGTCGGCAGCCCGTGACATGCCTCGACGTGTCTGTCCCGACACCTCAGGTGCTCACCGCCCGGCGCCCCGACCTGCTGATGCCGTCGTTTCACGCCAAACCTGCGAACTCTGCGTGAACGCTCTGTGGCAGAGTGCGATTCCTCCGGGCGGTGCCCGCAGGATTGGTCTTGACCAAGACGATCGGCCGTCCTACTCTCGGAGAGTTAGTGCAGGAACCTTTAATAAACAAGTGCATGGAAAAGCCGCCGGGGACACGGCGATTGCGGAGGATCACGGTGGGGACCACGCAGCTCGAAACGGTGCCGGAGCCCAAGTACTGGCACCTCAAGACCGTGCTGGGCGAGGCACTCGACTCCGATTTCGCGGTCGGGGAGGTCCTGCCCAACGAACGCGACCTCGCCGCCCGCTTCGGAGTCGCGCGCGCCACGCTCCGCCAGGCGCTCGAACAGCTCGAACTCGAAGGCCGGTTGCAGCGCCGCCGCGGCGTCGGCACGACCGTCGCGCCGCCGCGCGTGGGCGTGGACGTGTCGACCTCCCACCAGGAGTGGCCGGGCGCCGACCCCGACGCCTGGCAGCCCGTCGACGCGGTGACGGCCGTTCCGCCCGCCGCCGTGGCCAAGATGCTCGCGACGGACGCGGCCGAAGAGGTCCACACGGTCCGCAGGACCCGCGTGACCCACGGTCAGACCGTGGCGGCCGAGCTTCTGTACGTACCGTCGGCGTCCGTGCCCGAGTTGCCCGCCATCGACATCCCCTCGGGTCCCGCCCGCGCGCGCAGCGTGCTGCGCGAGCTTCAGCGGCTCGGCATGGAGGGCCAGGACCGCGCCGTCGAGCTGGGCTCGGCCCGCGTGGACGACGCCAAGGAACTCGACCGGCTGCCGGGCGCGCCCGTCCTCGTCGTCACCACCCGCTATCTCTCCGGAGGCCGTACGGCCGCCGTCTCGGTGGCGACCTACCGGGCCGACACCTGCCGGCTCACCTTCGGGGACACCGGCGACGTGGAGATAAGCGAGGGCCACCACACAGCCGAGCGCAAGGCCTCCTGACCCAGCCTCCTGACCCGGGGCCCGCCTCAGCCGCGGGCCGTCACCGTCCCCTCGACGGCGAACAGTTCCTCCTCGGCATGGTCCAGCGCCAGGCGCAGCGCGCCCGTGGCCACCGCCGCCTCGCCCAGCAGCGACAGCGTCACCCTCGGCGGGCGCAGACAGTAACGTGACAGATCGTCACGGAGCGGGTCGAGTACGCCGTTGAGACCGGCCGCCCAGCCGCCGATGACCACCAGCTCCGGGTCGAGCGCCAAAACCAGCGCCGCCACGTCGTGGACCAGCCGCTGGATGAACCGCTCCACCGCCTGCCGCGCCCCGACGTCACCCTGCTTCGCCAGCGCGAACACGCGGGCCACCGCCCGCTCGTCGAGCGGATGCAGCGGCTCGTCGGTCGTCGACAGCAGCTTCTCCGGCGTCACCTCGCGGCCCAGCAGATGCAGCGCCCCGATCTCACCGGCCGCGCCGCCGAAGCCCCGGTGCAGCCGCCCGCCGATCAGCGAGCCGGCCCCCGGACTGAGACCCGCCAGCACGAACACGATGTCGTCCGATTCGGTGGCCGCGCCCTTCCAGTGCTCGGCCACGGCCGCCGCGTTGGCGTCGTTCTCCACCAGCACCGGGCACCGGAACGAGCGGCGCAACCGTTCGCCGAGTGCCAGGCCCGTCCACTCGGGCAGGGCCGTACCGAGCCGTACGGTCCCGTCGGCCTCCACGATGCCGGGGCTGCCGACGCCGACGGCCCGCAGCGAACTGCGCGCCACCCCCGCGCGGCGCAGCACATCGCTGACGACGACCCGCACCCGGTCCAGCCGCTCGTCCGCCGACGCGGTCTCCGTGGTCTCGCGCGAACTCGCGCCGATGATCCGGCCGTCGAGCCCCGACAGCAGCGCGGCGACCCGGTGCGGCCCGATCTCGATGCCCAGCAGATGCCCGGCCTCGGCCCGGAAGCGGAACCTGCGCGCGGGACGGCCCTGTCTGCGGGCCTCGCCCTCGCCCGGCGCCGACTCCATCACCAGACCGATCTCCATCAGCCCTTCGACGACGCCTTCGACCGTGGGACGCGACAGACCGGTGATCCGGGTCAGATCGGTGAAGGTGGGGGAGTCGGCGCCCCGCAGGGCGTGCAGCACCACGGCGGAGTTGATCCGCCGCAACAAGGAAGGGTCCCCGCCGGTCAACCGCCCCACGGTCAGTCCTCCCAGCTCGTGCGCGTGTCTGCCGGATGGTACTCGGTGGTCGCCGAGGCGGCTAACGGACGACGACACGGGACACGGGCCGTACCGGAAAGCTCCGTTCGACGGCCGGAAGCGACCGGTTGACGGTGCGCGGGGTGCCCAGGGACGCCTGACGGCCTGCCAATTGTCAGTGCCGGGCGGTTTACTGGAGCCATGAGCACCGCCCAGCACCTCGCCACCATCGATCTGCTGTGTGCCCGACCCTTCCCCGCCGAGCGGATCGGGTCCGAGGCGGGGACGAGCGGGCCGGGGTATCACCTCGCGGAGCTGGCGAGCGGCGAGGGCTTCTGGGCGGACGACGGCACGCGCCGCGTGACGGAGGCGGAGCAGTACGAGGCGGAGTGCGCCGCGCTCGCGTCGCTGCTGGCGGCGCGCTGGGGAGAGGCAGAGCTCGTCAGCCTCTGGAGCACACGGGTGCGCGCCGGAGAGGGCGAGGAGATACCGGAGCCATGGCGCGAGCTGTCCGACGGCGTCGGCCATGCGCACCTGTGGCGGACCGGGAGTCGCTGGGTCGCGGTCGGGGTGTCCTGGCAGGGCGACGATCAGCCGTTCCAACTGCTGGTGGCGGTGACGGAGATCGACCCGCCGTAGCGGGTGTCCGCGACGTCGCGTGCGAACCGCCCTACGGGCGCGAACTCCCGTCGTGACCCGCCCTGTCAGACCTGTCCGGCAGCTCCGCCGCCTCACGCAGTGCCGCGAACTCCCGCGCCATCGTCTCCGCCGTCCAGTGCGCGTTCAGACCGCTCGGGTTGGGCAGTGCCCAGATCCGGGTCGTGCCGATCGTCCGCGTCTGCGGGCCGATCGCCGCGCGCCGGTCGCCGAACGCCGTGCGGTACGCGGTGATGCCGACTACCGCCAGCCAGCGGGGCCGCAGCCGCTCCACCTTCGCCACCAGGAGCCGGCCGCCCGCGCGGAACTCCTCGTCGTTCAGCTCGTCCGCCCGTGCCGTCGCCCGTGCCACGACGTTGGTGATGCCGAGCCCGTAGCCGAGCAACTCGTCCTGCTCGGACGGCGCCAACTGCCTCGGGGTGAAGCCCGTGAGGCGTAGCACCGGCCAGAAGCGGTTGCCCGGCCGGGCGAAGTGGTGGCCCGTCGCCGCCGACATCAGACCGGGGTTGATCCCGCAGAAGAGCACGCCGAGACCGGCCGCGGCCACGTCGGGGATGACGCGGTCGCGGGCGGCGGCCAGTTCCTCGGGCGTCAGAGGATCGACCCCGGCGTGTATCCGGCGGCCTCCGGGTGCCGCTTCACGATCTCCTCGACCCGCGCGACCACGGCGGCGACCTGATCGCCCGCCGCACCGGTGAACGACAGTTTGTCGGCCATCAGCGCGTCCAACTGCCCCCGGTCCAGCGGGATCCGCTCGTCGGCCGCGAGCCTGTCCAGCAGTTCGTTGCGCTCCCCGCCCCGCTCACGCATCGCGAGCGCGGAGGCGACGGCGTGCTCCTTGATGACCTCGTGCCCGGCCTCCCGGCCGACCCCGGCCCGCACGGCGGCCATCAGGACCTTCGTCGTCGCGAGGAACGGCAGGTAGCGGTCCAGCTCGCGGGCGACGACCGCCGGGAACGCGCCGAACTCGTCGAGGACCGTCAGGAACGTCTCCAGCAGCCCGTCGAAGGCGAAGAACGCGTCCGGCAGCGCCACCCGGCGTACGACGGAGCACGACACGTCGCCCTCGTTCCACTGGTCGCCCGCCAGCTCGCCCGTCATCGACGCGTAACCGCGCAGGATCACCATCAGCCCGTTGACGCGCTCGCAGGAGCGGGTGTTCATCTTGTGCGGCATCGCCGACGAGCCGACCTGGCCCGGCTTGAAGCCCTCGGTGACCAGCTCGTGCCCGGCCATCAGCCGGATCGTCTTCGCCACCGACGAGGGACCGGCCGCCAGCTGCACCAGCGCCGTCACCACGTCGTAGTCCAGCGAACGCGGGTACACCTGGCCGACCGAGGTGAAGGCGTGGCCGAAGCCCAGATGCATCGCGATACGGCCCTCCAGCTCCCCGAGCTTCGCCGTGTCACCGCCGAGCAGATCGAGCATGTCCTGCGCCGTGCCGACCGGACCCTTGATGCCGCGCAGCGGATAGCGGGCGAGCAGGTCCTCAAGCCGGCCGTACGCGACCAGCAACTCGTCGGCGGCCGTCGCGAAGCGCTTGCCGAGGGTGGTCGTCTGCGCGGCGACGTTGTGCGAGCGGCCCGCCATGACCAGCTCCGCGTACTCTCCGGAGAGCTTGCCCAGTCGTGCCAGCACCGCCACCGTGCGGTCGCGCATCAGCTCCAGCGAGAGCCGGATCTGCAACTGCTCGACGTTCTCCGTCAGATCCCGCGACGTCATGCCCTTGTGGACCTGCTCATGACCGGCGAGCGCGTTGAACTCCTCGATCCGCGCCTTCACGTCGTGCCGGGTGACCTTCTCGCGCTCCGCGATCGACGCCAGGTCGACCTGGTCGAGCACCCGCTCGTAGTCGGTGAGCGCGGACTCGGGCACCTCGATGCCGAGATCCCGCTGGGCCCGCAGCACGGCGAGCCACAGCTGCCGCTCCAGCCTCACCTTCTGCTCGGGGGACCAGAGCACGGCCAGTTCCGCCGAGGCGTAGCGGCCGGCGAGGACATTGGGGATACGGGGCTTCACAGACACAGCAGTCACGTGAGCCGATTCTACGTGGCACATCCCGCAGGTCGGAGCAGCGCCCTTCCTGGTACGGGAACGGCTACGCGGGCTGGGCCGTGTCATCCGGCAGCGGCTCGTACGGCAACAGCTCCGGCCGCTTCGGCGCCCTGCCGTCCCCCGACGAGCGGCCCGTCAGCCGTCGGCCGATCCACGGCCCCAGATGCTGCCGGGCGAACCGCGCGTCCCCCGTGCGCCGCGTCAGCCAGCCCACCGGCAGATCGGGCGCCAGCTCCGCGCGCCAGTCGTCCGCCGGCTCCATGCCCAGCGCCTGCCACACCGCCTCGGCGACCCTGCGGTGGCCGTCGGCGGTCAGATGCAGCCGGTCCACGTCCCACATGCGCTGCTCGCCGAGCACGCTCGCCCCGTACAGATCGACCACGGTCGCGTCGTGCCGCGCGGCCAGCTCGTCGACGAACGAGAAAAGCTTCTCCCAGCGGGGCCGGAAACGCTCCACCACCGCACCCCGGCGGGCCGGGCTGCGCATCAGCACCAGTCGCCCGCAGGTCGGTGCGAGACGCTCCACCGACTCCTCCAGCTGCCCGAGGACGCGCGCCGCGTCGTACTTGGGCCGCAGGGTGTCGTTCAGCCCGCCGACCAGCGTCACCACGTCCGCCCGCATCGCGGCGGCGGTGTCCACCTGCTCGTCGAGAATCTGGCCGATGAGCTTGCCGCGTACGGCGAGATTCGCGTACCGGAAGCCGGGCGTACGGTCGGCGAGACGGGCCGCGAGCAGATCCGCCCAGCCCCGGTACGACCCGTCCGGCCGGAGGTCGGACATCCCCTCGGTGAACGAGTCCCCGACCGCGACCAGACTGGTGTACGTGGCGTTCTTCTCCATGGCGTCCGCGATCGTATCGCGGGGACGAAGACGCGCCGGGACCGGCCTCAGGACCCCTGCGCATGCCTCCCGACCAGCTCACGCAGCACGTCCTCCATCGTCACCAGACCCTCCAGCTTGCCGTCCTCGTCCAGCACGGCGGCCAGATGCGTACGGCTGCGGCGCAGCGCCGTCAGGACGTCGTCCATCGGGGTGTCCGCCCGCACCTGGGCGATCGCCCGCATCCCGGACACCGCGAACGCCTCGTCGCGCGGCATCGCGTCCAGGGCGTCCTTCACATGCAGGTAGCCGAGGATCCGCCGGGACCCGTCCACCACCGGGAACCGGGAGAACCCGGACTCCGCGGCCATCGCCTCCAGCTCCACCGGCGTGATCCCGACCCGCGCCGTCACCACCCGCTCCAGCGGCATCACCACGTCCCGTACCGGCCTGCGGCCCAGCTCCAGCGCGTCGTGCAGCCGCTCGGCCGCACGGTCGTCCAGGAGCCCCGCGTCGCCGGCGTCCGTGACCATCCGGGCCAGCTCGGAGTTGGAGAACGTCGCCGACACCTCGTCCCTGGTCTCCACCCGCAGCAGCCTCAGCAGCAGATTCGCGAACGCGTTGACCGTGAAGATCACCGGACGCAGCGCGCGGGCCAGCCCCACCAGCGCCGGGCCGAGGATCAGCGCCGCGCGCACCGGTTCGGCCAGGGCGATGTTCTTGGGCACCATCTCGCCGAGCAGCATGTGCAGATACGTCGCCAGGGCGAGCGCGATGACGAACGAGATCGGGTGCACCGCCCCGTGGGGCACGCCCACCGCGTTGAACAGGGGCTCCAGCAGATGCGCGATGGCGGGCTCGGCGACGATGCCCAGCACCAGCGTGCACAGGGTGATGCCGAGCTGGGCGGCGGCGAGCATCGCCGACACGTGCTGGAGGCCCCACAGGACACTGCGGGCGCGCCGGTCGCCCTCCTGGGCGGCCGGCTCGATCTGGCTGCGGCGCACCGAGATGAGGGCGAACTCGGCCCCGACGAAGAAGGCGTTCACGACCAGGGTCAGCAGGGCGACGAGCAGTTGGATCACGATCATCGGCCGGCCCCCTCGCCCGAGTCGCCGTCGTCGTCCGTGTCCCCGTCCCCGTCGCCGTCGCCGCCCGGCGTCGGAAGGGGCGCGTGCAGCAGTACGCGGGCGGCCCGCCGCCCCGACGCGTCGACCACGTCGATGTGCCAGCCGCCCAGTTCGACGCGGTCACCCTCGACGGGAATCCGCCCGAGTTCGGTGGCGACGAGACCGGCCAGCGTCTCGTACGGCCCTTCGGGCGCCCGTAGCCCGATGCCCCACAGCTGGTCGAAGCGGGTGGCGCCGTCGGCAGACCACAGGTCGCGGCCGTCGGCGTCCTCCCCGGCGCGGGCCAGGTCGGAGGTCTCGTGCGGGTCGTGCTCGTCGCGCACCTCGCCGACGACCTCCTCGACGATGTCCTCCAGAGTCACCACGCCGGCGGTGCCGCCGTACTCGTCGATCACGACGGCCATGGTGCGGTTGCCGGAGAGCCTGTCCAGCAGCCGGTCCACGGTCAGCGACTCCGGTACGAGCAGGGGATCGCGCATCACCTCGGACACCCTCGTACGGCCCCGGCGCGCGCCGGGGACCCTCAGCACGTCCTTGATGTGCGCGACGCCGACGACGCTGTCGAGGCCGTCGCGGTAGACGGGGAAGCGGGAGAGCCCGGTGGCGCGGGTGGCGTTGGCGACGTCCTCGGCCGTGGCCCGCACATCGAGCGCGGTGAGCTGCACACGCGGGGTCATCACGTTCTCCGCGGTCAGCTCGGCGAGATTGAGGGTCCGTACGAAAAGCTCGGCGGTGTCAGCCTCCAGCGCGCCCTCCTTGGCGGAGTGCCGGGCGAGGGCGATCAGCTCCTGCGGGCCGCGGGCGGAGGCCAGTTCCTCGGTGGGCTCCAGGCCGATACGCCGCACCAGACGGTTCGCCGTGTTGTTGAGATGGCTGATGAAGGGCCGGAAGGCCGCGGTGAAGAATCGCTGCGGAGTGGCGACCACCTTGGCGACCGCGAGGGGCGAGGAGATGGCCCAGTTCTTGGGGACCAGCTCGCCGACGACCATCAGGACGCCCGTCGACAGGGCCGTACCGATGACCAGCGCCAGTGAGGACGCCACGGACGGCGAGAAGCCGATCGCCTCGACGGGACCGCGGATCAGCTTCGCCACGGACGGCTCGGCGAGCATACCGACGACCAGGTTGGTCACGGTGATGCCCAACTGGGCGCCGGAGAGCTGGTAGGTGAGGCTGCGTACGGCCTTCATGGCGCTCGCCGCACCACGCTCACCGTCGTCGACCGCCCGTTCGAGGTCGCTGCGCTCCACCGTCGTCAGGGAGAATTCGGCGGCGACGAAAGCCCCACAGGCCAGCGCGAGCAGCACGGCCACGAGAAGCAGGAGCACTTCGGTCATCGGGTCACCTCCGTCCCATGATCGGCCGGTGGTCGGCGGACGGCGCGATATCCGCCGCTGTCGGTGGGCATCCGGGACACGCTACGCGCTCCGCGCGAGCCCCCCCCCGAGCGATCCCTACTCCTTGTGGCCCGTGGAGGCGACCGTGACGCCGAGGCCGATCATCGCGAACCCGCCCGCTCCACCGACCATCGCGAGCCGGCGAGGCGAGCGGGCGAACCACCCACGGGCGGTCGCGGCGGCGAGGCCCCAAGCGGTGTCGCACGCCACCGCGATGACGTTGAAGACCAGGCCGAGCAGCAGCATCTGGGCCGCGACGTGTCCCTTGCCGGGGTCGACGAACTGGGGGAGCACGGCGGCGAAGAACACGATGGTCTTGGGGTTGGCCACACCGACCGCGAACCCCTCCCACAGTGTGCGCAGGTCGCTTCGCGCGGGACTTTCACCGCTGAACGAGCCCTGGAGCGAGCCGCGTTGCCGTATCGCCTTGATCCCCAGATACACCAGGTACCCGGCGCCCACCAGCTTCAGCACCGTGAACACGACGACGGAGCGCTCCACGACGGCCCCGATCCCCAGCGCCACGCCCACGACGAGCACACAGGCTCCCAGCGTGTTCCCCACGACCGTGGTCAGCGCGGCGCGCCGCCCCTGCGCCAGGGCCCGCCCCACCACGAACAACACGCTGGGACCGGGAATGACGATCAGGAGGAACGACATGGCCGCGAAGGCGAGCAGACGGTCGGTGGACACCATGGCCGGAGCCTAGAGGCGGAGCCGTTGGCACATCCACCGGTTTCCGCCGGTCACCGGTCGCCGGCCGCCGGAGGCGGAGAGGCGCTGGAGTCAGGTGCCGCGCAGTTCCTCGATCACCGGGCCCAGGGCCTCCATGTACGGGTCGAGGACCGTCAGATACGTGAAGCCGTACCGTTCGCGCTGGTCGCGCAGCTGGTCGGCGATCTCCCGCACCGTGCCGACCGCCATCAGCGGCACCTTCAGCACCTCGTCCTCCGTGAGACCCGGCAGGTACGGCAGCAGGGGCCGTACCGACGCCGCGCGGTCCGTCGTCACGGCCACGAGTTGGAGCAGCACGTTCAGCTCGGCCGGGGTCTCACGCCCGGCGGCGAAACCCCGGTAGGCGGCGACGCGTTCGTCCACCTCCTCCGCCGAGAGCGCGTTCAGCCCGCCCTCGACCGCCTTCGCGCAGGTGAAGGCGACGATGTCCGCGCGTTCGGCGGCCAGCCGCAGCACCCGGTCGCCGTTGCCGCCGATCAGCAGGGGCGGCCGGGGCCGCTGCGCGGGCCGGGGCTGATGGGTCTCGTCGCCCAGCAGGTCGTCCAACGTGTCCACCGTACGGACGAGATGGTCGACACGTTCGCCCGGCGGCGGGAACGCGAGCCCGGCCCGCTCGTGCTCCTCCCGCACATAGCCGGCACCCAGCCCGACCTCCAGCCGGCCCTCGGTGAGGGCGTCCGTCGTGGCGATCTCGCGGGCGAGCAGCGCCGGGTTCCAGAAGCCGCAGTTGAGTACGAATGTGCCCAGCCGGGGCCGTTCCGTGGCCTCGGCCGCCGCCACCAGGGCGGGGAAGGGGGCGACCATGCCGAGGTGGTCGGGCACCAGGATGATGTCGTACCCCAGCTCCTCGGCCCGCTTGCAGCGCTTGCTCCAGTCGGCGCCCGACGCGGGCGTCACCATGTTCACTCCGAAACGGAACGGCCTGGTCATGAGGTCTCCTCGTCCGTGTGTGACAGCGAGCGGGGAACAGGGCGTGCGGCCGTGACACTAATGGCGGAATCTGTCGTTCCGCCGGGAAATCGGCGCACTTGCCGACGCTAGCATCGGCGCGCTAGCTTGTTGGGGTGGCGAAGACCCAGCTGAACGTACGCGTGGACGAGACCACCGCGGAGGCCGCCCGGCGGCAGGCGGGCAGGCGCGGCATGAGCGTGAACCGCTACATCGAGGAGCTGGTCAAGCAGGACGTGGGCGAGGTCGGGAAGACCTTCGTCGAGTCCGCCGCCGACTTCATGAAGCAGTACGAGTCGGTGTTCACGGAGGAGTTCGGCGCGGACGCCACGACCGCCACCACGGGGCGCGAGGGCACGCACTGACGCCCGGTCCGGGCCCCGGCCCCGGTCCGGCAGGATGGGCGGTCGATGACTGACCCGACCGAGCCACCTCACTGCGCCGCCTGCGGCGGAACCGTCGCCCCCGACGGCCACTGCTGGGACTGCGGCCAACCGCAGCCCGCCTACCGCTCCCACATCGAGACCACCCTCGGCACGGTCGCCGCCGGCGTCAGCGACCGCGGCAGGCGGCGCGGTGTCAACGCGGACGCGATGGCGCTGACCGGGACCGGCGACTGGACGATCGGCGTCGTGTGCGACGGGGTGTCCATGTCGCCCCGCGCGGAGCGCGCCGCCCAGGTCGCGACCACCGTCGGCGCGGACCACCTCCGGGCGGGGCTGCGGCAGGGCGCCCTGCCCGAGACGGTCCTGGCGGAGGCCGCCGCCCGCGCGGGCCGCGCCGTGAGCGCGCTGGCCGCCTCCGTGGACGAGGCCCCGGCCTGTACGTACGTCGCGGGCATCGCCGGCCCCGAGGGCGTCTGGTGCGCCTGGATCGGCGACAGCCGCGCGTACTGGCTGCCCGACGAGGGCACGTGCATGGTGCTCACCGAGGACGACTCCGGCCAACACGACGCCCTGACCGCGTGGTTGGGCGCCGACGCGGGTGAACCGGCTGCACGGAGCCGGAGTTACCGGCCACCGGGGCCCGGCCGGCTGCTGCTGTGCACGGACGGACTGACGCGCCATCTGTCCGACGCCGACGCGCTGCGGGCCGTCCTCGCCCGGAACGGACACTCAACACCGCCCGATCGCACGCCGCTTGAGGATGCGCGGGCGCTGATCGGGTACGCCATGGACGCGGGCGGGCAGGACAACATCACCGCACTTCTCATCCACACCCCCCGGCCGCGTCGGGGATACTGATCATCGAGCACTCCCCACCCCACCCTCCTCACTGAGACAACTGCCTCCATGGACAACCCCGAATCCCCTGATCCGCCGTCACATGCCGACCCGACGTTGCGGATCGATCTCTCCTGGCTGCTGATGGTGGCCGAGCACAAGATGCCCGGCGATCCCCAAGTCACCGACTGGGGTGCGCTGGTGGCCGCCGTCAGCCGTCACGAGGCGGAGATATTCGGTACCCCGGTCTACACCGACCCGTACAGCCGCGCCGCCGCGCTCCTCCAGAGCCTGCTGCATGTGCCCGCGCTGGAGCGGTCCAACGCGATGTACGCCTCCGCCGTGGCGTACGGCTATCTCGTCGCCAGCGGCCTGAAGGTCGTCACCTCGCCCGAGCAGGTCAGGGACCTGGCCAAACTGGTCAAGGACGGCAGCGCGGACGTACGCCTCATCGCGGAGGAGCTGCGCGGCTGGAGCCTCTGAGACCGCCCGCCGGAACCCGTGGTGCCGTGGTTCCGTGGTCAGACCAGATCCGCCCTCGGCCGGTACGCCACGCCGAGCACACACGGCGACGTCGGCATCCGAGGTCCGGGATCCGGCACCCGCAGCGAGCGGTACGCGCCGAACTCGAAGCCCGCCTCGCGGATCGCGGCCAGGGTGTCCCGCGCCGTGTGGCACCCGCCGAACAGCCTCGGCCACACCGTCCGGTCCAGGACCCGCTGCACCGTCGCCAGACCACGCTCCGCCGCCAGACCGTGCTCGAAGAAGCGCAGCTCGCCGCCGGGGCGCAGGACGCGGCGGATCTCGGCGAGCGCCTTCGGCACGTCCCGTACGGTGCACAGCACCAGGGAGGTGACGGCCGCGTCGAAGCTCTCGTCGTCGACGGGCAGCTCCTCCGCCGTGCCGGGCCGCACATCCACCGAGACCTCGGCCCGCATCGCCGCGCCCACCGCCAGCTGCCGCAGGCTGCGCTCCGGTTCGACGGCCACGACCTCGGAGACCGCCGCCGGGTAGTGCGCGAAGTTCAGCCCGTTGCCCGCGCCGATCTCCACGACCCGTCCCGACAGGCCGGTCAGCAGCTCCGCGCGGTGGGCCGCGATGCCGCCCCTGGCGTCGGCGGCGACGCTCATCCGCGCGTAGAACCGCGCGAAGACGGGGTGGTGCACGGAGTCCTTGGGGACCTTGCGGTAGCGCAGATGCATTTCGCGGATCTCCTCCGGCGCATACAGGGACGACACCATGATTCTTCCCCGTACGGCTCCGCTCGGCAGCTCGCGGAACGGAACTCGTTACCGACGGGACCCGGGTGGCCAGGCGCGACCGCCGTTCGCCGTGAACCGCGCCGCGTCCCAGCCCCCGCCCAGCGCCGGAGCCAGCCAGTCGCCCGCACGTGCACGGAACAGCGCCGGGGTGAACGCCCCCGCGCCGTCCGGTACGGCCCCGAGCAGCGGGGCCCCCGCCACGTCCGGCAGATCGGCCAGATTGCAGCGCGCCGCCAGGTCCGGCACGGCGGGCCAGGCGCCGATCACCACCCCCAGGGCGTCGAGCCCGCGCGCACGCAGCGCCTCGCCCGTCAGCGCGGTCGTGTTGAGCGTGCCGAGCCCGGCCGGCGCCACCACCAGCACCGGTGCGGCAAGCAGCCGGGCGGCGTCGGCGAGCGTGCCACCCTCGTGGTCGAAACGCACCAGCAGGCCGCCCGCGCCCTCGACCAGCACCAGGTCGTGCTCGGTCGCCAGCTTCCCGGCCGTCTCGGCGATCTCCTCGGGCCGCACCGGCGGCGCGCCGGCGCGCCGGGCCGCCGTCGCGGGCGCCAACGGCTCCGGAAAACGGGCCAGTTCGACCGTGGTGACGCCGCCCGCCAGGCGTATCACCTCGTCCACGTCCCCCGACTCGTCGGGCGCGACACCGCTCTGCGCGGGCTTCAGCACCGCGACCGAACGGCCCTGCGACAACGCCACGGCGGCGACGGCCGCCGTGACGACCGTCTTGCCGATCTCTGTCCCGGTCCCGGAAACGATCAGTACCGGCATCTCAGGCCTCCCGCGCAGCCGCCGCCACCGCACGGCAGATGCGGGCGATGTCGTCGTCGTCCGTCACATACGGCGGCATCGTGTACACGAGGTCGCGGAACGGCCGCAGCCACACGCCCTCACGCACCGCCGCCCGAGTAGCCGCCGCCATGTCCACCTCGTGGTCCAGCTGTACGACGCCGATGGCGCCGAGGACGCGCACGTCCCGCACACCGGGCAGGGACGCCGTGTCGGCGAGACCGTCCCGCAGCCCGGCCTCGATCCGCTTGACCTCGCCCTGCCAGTCCTGGCCGAGCAGCAGGTCGATCGAGGCGCACGCCACGGCGGAGGCCAGGGGATTGCCCATGAAGGTGGGGCCATGGGCGAGGACGGGCACCTCGCCGCGCGAGATGCCCTCGGCCACGGCCGATGTGCACAGCGTCGCCGCCATCGTGAGATAGCCGCCGGTCAACGCCTTGCCCACACACATCACATCGGGCGAGACGCCCGCGTGTTCCGCCGCGAACAGCGCGCCGGTGCGCCCGAAGCCCGTGGCGATCTCGTCGAGGATCAGCAGCACGCCGTACTCGTCACAGGCCTCGCGCAGCACCCGTACGTAGTCGGGGGAGTGGAAGCGCATGCCACCCGCGCCCTGCACCACCGGTTCCACGATCACGGCGGCCAGTTCGTCGGCGTGGCGGGCGACGAGCGCGCGCAGACCGTCCGCGTAGGCCTCGTCGGGCGCCTCGGAGCCGGCGGGCGGCGCGTCCGCGAAGATCTGCCGCGGCAGCACCCCCGACCAGAGCCCGTGCATGCCGCCCTCGGGGTCGCAGACCGACATCGGCTGCCAGGTGTCCCCGTGGTAGCCGCCGCGCCAGGTCAGCAGCCGCCGCTTGGCCGGGCGGCCCAGCGAACGCCAGTACTGGAGGCACATCTTGACGGCCACCTCCACCGACACCGAACCCGAGTCGGCGAGGAAGACATGCCGCAGCGGTTCGGGGGTGATCTCCACCAGCCGGGCCGCCAGCCGGACGGCCGGCTCATGGGTGAGCCCGCCGAACATGACATGGCTCATCCGGGCGAGCTGGCCGTGCGCCGCCTCGTTGAGGACCGGGTGGTTGTAGCCGTGGATCGCCGACCACCAGGAGGACATGCCGTCGACCAACTCGCGCCGCCCGTGGGCCGGTTCGGCGAGTCGGAGCCGTACACCGGAGGCGGACTCCACGACCAGCGGGTCGGTGCGGCCGGGCATCGGGCCGTACGGATGCCAGACATGGGCCCGGTCCAGCGCGAGCAGTTCGCCCGGATCGAGCGCGCCCCGTGCGGCGGTGTCAGGCATTGGGCGCCAGGTCCGTACCGGCACCACGCCGCCGTACCGTCACCAGGTCCGTACGGGCGGACGCCGGCTCCGCCCCGGCCGGCGTGGCACCGGCCGGCGTGGCACTGTCCGGCGAACCGCACGCGCTCTCGCACCCGCCGCCTCCCCGGTGCTCGGGCAGTGTCGTCGTGCCCGCGCCCTCCACCTCGAACCCGGCGTCCGCGATCATGTCCAGGTCCGCCTTGCCTTCCTGGCCCTCGGTGGTGAGGTAGTCGCCGAGGAAGATCGAGTTGGCCAGATGCAGCGCGAGCGGCTGCATCGTCCGCAGATGCACCTCGCGCCCGCCCGCGAGCCTGACCTCCACGTCGGGACAGACGAACCGCACCATCGCCAGGATGCGCAGCGCCCGCTGCGGAGTCAGGTTCCACTCCCCGGCCAGCGGCGTGCCCTCCACCGGAATGAGGAAGTTGACCGGCACCGAGTCGGGGTCCAGCTCACGCAGCCCGAAGACCACGTCCACCAGGTCGGCGTCGCTCTCGCCCATGCCCGCGATCAGCCCGGAACAGGCCGACAGACCCGCGCCCTGCGCGTGCCGCACCGTCTCCACCCGGTCCGCGTAGGTGTGGGTGGTGGTGATGTCGCCGTACGTCGCCTCGGAGGTGTTGAGGTTGTGGTTGTACGCGTCGGCGCCCGCCGCCTTCAGCCGCTCCGCCTGGCCGTCGGAGAGCAGCCCGAGACAGGCGCAGACCTCGACGTCCGCGTGCTGCTCCTTGATCGCGCCGATGGTCTGCGACACCCGGTCGACGTCCCGGTCCGTCGGCCCCCGGCCGCTCGCGACCAGACAGACCCGCTTGGCGCCCCCCGCCACTCCGGCCGCGGCGGCCTCGGTCGCCTGGTCGGGCTTCAGCCAGGTGTACTTGAGAATCTCGGCCTTGGACCCGAGCCGCTGCGAGCAGT
Source organism: Streptomyces sp. NPDC050433 (assembly GCF_044458565.1). NCBI lineage: Bacteria > Bacillati > Actinomycetota > Actinomycetes > Kitasatosporales > Streptomycetaceae > Streptomyces > Streptomyces sp. NPDC050433. The sequence continues at coordinate 65,464 of NZ_JBITIB010000014.1, forward strand.
ACGAGCAGTCCTCGGGACAGAGCCCGGACTTCAGATTGACCAGATAGTTGAGCTTGACCCGCCGCCCGAACCACTGGCGGCGCACCTTCCCGGCCGCGGCCACCACGTCGAGCAGATCGTCGTCGGAGGTCGCCAGCACGGCGAGCGCTTCTTCGCGCGACGGCAGATCGCGCCGAAGGCCCTTCTCCACCAGTGTGTTCAGCAGGTCCATGGCGCCGATCCTGGCCTACGGCGGGCCTCCGGGCCAAGGATGAATCCAACAAGACAGGGGCATTCAGGTGTGTGTATGACCACACCTGGAGCGCGTCCGCCGACGGTTAGGGTCTGTGGGCTGCCTACAAAAGGACCCGACCCGTGCCACCCAAGCCGCCCGTACCGCGCACGCCGTCCCCGGTGACGCCGCCGGACCCGTTCGGCTGGATCGACGACGAGGCGCGCGGGCGCGAGCGGTCCGGCCTCGTCCGTACGCTGCGGCCCCGCCACGCCGACTCCGCGCTGCTGGATCTGGCGAGCAACGACTACCTGGGGCTCACCCACCACCCGGTGGTGACGGGCGCGGCGGCCGACGCCGCGCGCCTCTGGGGCGCGGGCGCCACCGGCTCGCGACTGGTCACCGGAAGCACGGCCCTGCACGCCGAACTGGAGCGCGAACTGGCCGACTTCTGCGGCTTCGAGGCCGCGCTCGTCCTGTCGTCCGGTTACGCGGCGAACCTCGCCGCCCTCACGGCGCTGACCGCGCGCGGCTCGCTGGTGGTCTCCGACGCCGCCAACCACGCCTCCATCGTGGACGGTTGCCGTCTCTCGCGCGCCGAGACGGTGGTCGCACCGCACGCGGACCCGGAGGCCGTGGACAAGGCCATCGAAGCGCACGAGGGATCGCGGGCCCTGGCCGTCAGCGACTCGGTGTTCTCGGTGGACGGTGACGCGGCGCCGCTCACACGGCTGGCCGAGGTGTGCCGTACGCGCGGCGCGGCACTGCTCGTGGACGACGCGCACGGGCTCGGCGTGCTCGGCGACGGCGGCCGTGGTGCCGTCCACGCGGCGGGCCTGGCGGGCGACCGGGGGACCGTCGCAACCGTCACGCTCTCCAAGTCGCTCGGCAGCCAGGGCGGCGCGGTCCTCGGCCCGGCTCGGGTCATCGACCAACTCGTCAACACGGCACGGTCGTTCATCTTCGACACCGGCCTCGCGCCGGCCGCGGCGGGTGCCGCGCTCGCGAGCCTGCGGCTGCTGCGCGACGACCCGGCGCTGGCGGTCCGTGCGCGCGAGGTGGCGAACGCGCTCCATCACGGCCTGACCGGGGCGGGGTTGACCGCCGTACGTCCGGACGCGGCCGTCGTCTCCGTCCGGGCGCCGTCTCCGGACGCGGCCGTGCGATGGGCCGCCGACTGCCGGGCGGCGGGCCTGGTGGTCGGCTGCTTCCGGCCGCCGTCGGTGCCGGACGGGATCTCCCGGATCAGGCTCACGGCGCGCGCCGACCTGACGGACCGGCAGGTCGACACCGCGGTGGAGACGATCGTCGCGACCGCGCCCGCGGGGGCCGTGACGCCGGCCGGTTGAGACCCCCGCGCGACGCGCTCCGCACCTCGGTCGGCGGCGCCGAAAACTTGAGCCCGCTCAAATACGGTCTCGCGTAGCAGGGTTCACCGCTTAGAGCGACAGAGGGGGCCAAATCCTGGCGGATCGCCCCTGTGCGGGGTGTCGTTGATGGCAGTGTGGCGCGAAGCGCAATCCGGAGACGTACTCGCGGGCATCAGCCGTAGGTCGGTCTGCGTCCCGGCGGGAAAGGGACAGCCTCGCCATGGCAGACCATCAGGAAGCATCCGTCACCCTGCCGAGCGATCCTGCCTCGGTACCGGAGGCCCGCAGATACGTCGCACGCGTACTCACCGAATGGGGGCTGCCGGCTGACGCCGACACCGCCGAAACGGTTCGCCTCATCATCTCGGAGCTGGCGACCAACGCCGTGCAGCACACCTTCGGCAGATCGCCGACGTTCACGATCGACGTCACGTTGGAGCGCGACGAGGAACTGTGCGTCGGAGTCACCGACAGCCACCCGCGGTGGCCGCAGCGGCTCCCGGCCGCGGTCCAGCAGGACAACGGCCGCGGCATGGTCATCATCCGCTCGCTCACCGCCGAGTACGGCGGCCGACTGTCCGTCACCCCCACCGCGGACGGCGGCAAGACGGTCTGGATCACCCTGCCCTGGACGGCCGGGACAGGGGGGTGAGCGGGGGCGCGTCGGGGAGGGCGGGCTTCGTCAAGTCACCGGTCCGGGCGGCATGGTGACGCGTTTGGCCCTGCGTTCCCCGTCGAGTACCCGGAGCGCACGGTCCAGGGTCGGTGAGTGCAGCTCCGTCTCTCCTCTCGCGTGCATCAGCGTCAGCGCGTCGCGCAGTTCGGCGGCCCTGGCCACCAGCGCCTGCGCGGCGCGCAACGCGCTGTACGTGTCGTCGGCGCGCGAGGGGTTGATCCGGCCCACCAGGTCGACGACTTGGAGATAGCTGTCGACGAAGTCGCCCTCGGCGCGGGTCAGTGCGGGCAGCGGCGGCAGTTCCGGCGGCAGCATCGGCCGTTCACCGGGGGGAGTTGAAGCCGAGGGACGCCCAGCGGTCCTGTGCGACCTGGTCCACCAGGCCGTACTCCATGGCGCCCGTCGCGTCGAAGATCGTGTCCCGGTCGATGTCGGCGTCGATCCGCTCGGCGCTCCGGCCGGTGTGCCGCACCAGCGTCCGCGCCATCAGGGCCCGCAGCCGCAGCAGCTCCTCGGCGTGGATGGCGAGATCGGACGGCTGGCCGCGTACGGGCTCCTCGATTCCCGGCTGCTGGAGCACGACGCGCGCGCCGGGCAGCGCCATCCGCTTGCCCGGCGCGCCAGAGGCCAGCAGGACGGCAGCGGTGGACGCCGCCTGGCCGAGGCAGGTGGTGGCCACGTCGCAGCCGACGACCTGCATCGTGTCGTAGATGGCCGACATGGCGCTCAGCGGGCCGCCGGGGGAGTTGATGTAGAGCGCGATGTCCTGGTCGGGCGCCGCGTATTCGAGATGCAGAAGCTGTGCGATCACGTCGTTCGCCGCCGTGTCGTCCAGGGCGGTGCCGAGGAAGACGATCCGTCCTTCGAAGAGCTTGGAGTACGGGTCGAGGGAGCGGGTCCCGGTGGAGGTCCGCTCGGTGAACTCCGGCAGGACGTAACGGGCGGAAGGACGGTTCATGGTGTGCCTCTCCTCGCGTGCCGGACACGGCTCTCGTCCGTCTGTAAAAAATGTACAGGACGTACAAGCCGTAAGATGGCGAGCATGGCCTACGAAATTCCGGTGACGCAAGCGCGGGCGGAACTCGCCGACCTGATCAACCGGGTCGTCTACGGCGAGGAACGCGTGGTCGTGACGCGCCACGGCAAGCCGCTCGTCGCCCTGGTGTCGGCCGCTGACCTGGAACGACTGGAGAACGTCAAGGCCGAGGAAGCCGCCACGGCCGAGGAGCGCGTCATCGCGTCGGTGAGCGCGATCCGGTCGGTGACGTCCGCTGCGGGCGAACGCACGGACTTCGGCATCGTGGCGAAGCACGACCCGCCGCGCTGATCGCGTCGGTTCGCACGGCAAGGCGAAAGGCACGGCCCGAGGGGCCGCGCCTTTGGTGTGCCCGGCCACCGGTTCAACCGTCAAGGGCGGGGGCCGTGTTGAGCGGGGGCGGAGCCGCGTTCCGCGAGGCAGGCCGGCTCCGTCATACGGTCCGGAGCCGGGGAAGTCGCCTCCCGCCAAGCAGGGCGCGCGTCGTCACGCCGCCCGGGCCGGCTCCCTCGTACGTGACGAGGGCTCGGGGGGCACCTCCCGTCGGCGTGCCCCCGCGAGCACCGCCGTCAGGCCCAGTGCCGTCCAGATCGTGAGCGTGAGGGCCGGCGGCCCGGCCGCGTTGCCGTCGAAGAAGGCGGTCGAGCGGAGCAGGGAACCGCTCGCGCCCGGCGGCAGCCACTGGCCGAGCGCGCCGACCGACTCCGGCAGGAGCTCCGGCGCGCTCGACACCCCGGAGAGTGGGTTGCCGATCAGCACCATCAGCAGCGAGCCGACACCGATCCCCAGGCGGCCGAGCAGCGCGGCGAGACCCGCCACGGTCGAGCCGCCGGCCAGCACGGCGAGGGCGAACACCCCTGCCTCCGCCCACCAGTCGCCGGCGATCACGTTCAGCCAGCTGTGGGCGAGCGCGGCGGCGGTGACGCCCGCCAGGGCCGCCGCCCCGAACAGCGCGCCCACCGCGCGGACCCCGCGCAGCGCGAGCACGCTCACCAGTACGCCGGTCGCGACGCCCGCGAGGGACAGCGGGAGCATGCTCGCGCCGAACGCGCTGCCGCGCGGATCGCCCGCGGGGGCGGCGACCACATCGCTCACCTGTACCCCGGTGCCCGCTGGTGCCTGCGCGGTCGCGGCGTCCCGCAGCATCTGGGCGACCGCCGGGCCGGCGGCCGTCGCGGTCAGCACATGCGGCCCTCGCGGGGTGGCGACCACCGCCCCGTAGATGTCCCGGTTCTCGATCGCCGCGCGCGGCGGCCTCGTCGTCGTACCGGTGTACGTCGAAGGCGCCCGGCTGCCGGTCGAACCCCTGCTGGAGCGGCGCGGTCGACGACGCGGGCCCGGCGACGCCGACCGGCAGGTCGTGCGGTGCGACGCGGGCGGCGGGCCAGGCGAAGGCCGCGAGCGCCAGCGCGGCGATCAGCGGGATCAGGAACATCACGCCGATCGTGCGGCGGGTGGGAGTGGCGGACATGGGTGTCCCCCTTCGGTGCATGGGAAAGTCAAAAAGAAGGATCGTTCGTTTTGCGATTTGTGCCACTGTTATCGGCGAGCCCGAAACTTGTCAAGAAGGAATGTTCGTTTTACCTTGATCGCATGGCCCGCGTATCCCAGCAGCACCTCGACGCCCGCAGACAGCAGATCCTCGACGGCGCCGCGCGCTGCTTCGCGCGCAACGGATTCCACGCCACCTCCATGCATGACGTGCTCCGCGAGGTCGACCTCTCGGCGGGTGCCGTCTACCGCTACTTCGCCGGCAAGGAGGAGCTGATCGGGGCCATCGCCACCGAAGTCCTCGACACCATCAGGGAAGCCTTCGAGGACGCGGCGGGCCAGAGCCCGCCGAAGCCGCCCGACGTACTGATCACCGAAGTGATGGGGCGCGTGCTGAGCGGTGAGTTCATCCCGGGCGCCGGCAACGGCGGCCAGATCCCGCGCCTGATCGTCCAGGTGTGGACGGAGACCCTGCGAAACGAGTCGCTCTCGACGCTGATCCGGGCCGGATACGGGCACGTGCACGCGGCCTGGGTGAAGGTCGTTGAGGCGTATCAGGCCGAGGGGCTGATGCGTGCCGACGTCCCGGCGGAGCATGTCGCCCGCACGATGATCGGCGTCGCGCAGGGCTTCGTCGCCCAGCAGGCGCTCTTCGGCGAGGTCCCCGTGGAGGTTCTGCGGAACGGACTGCGCGGGTTGATGTCCATGGGGGAGCAAAAGGCCGGTTAACCTGCCGGAAAAACTTCCGCCGTAACGTGCGATGTCTGGCTGTGAGCCCCCCGTTGGCGTTCAACAGAGTGTTGAATCCGATACGGGCGGCAACAGGCTCCACGCCGGACCGGGCCGCGACAGTGAGGTGGAAACGTGCAGTTGACCCCGCACGAGCAGGAACGTCTGCTCATCCATGTGGCCGCCGACGTGGCGACCAGACGCCTCGCGCGCGGGCTGCGCCTCAACCACCCCGAGGCGGTCGCCCTGATCACCTCGCACCTCCTCGAAGGCGCCAGGGACGGCCGTACCGTCGCCGAACTCATGGCGTCCGGACGCAAGGTCCTCACCCGCGACGACGTCATGGAAGGCATCCCCGAGATGATCCACGACGTCCAGGTGGAGGCCACCTTCCCGGACGGCACCAAGCTCGTCACCGTCCACGACCCGATCGTCTGACGGGGGAGCGCGCCGATGATTCCCGGAGAGATCCTGTACGCCGACGGTGCCGTGCCCCTCAACGAGGGCCGCCCCGTCACCCGCCTGACCGTGCTCAACGCCGCCGACCGGCCCGTCCAGATCGGCTCCCACTACCACTTCGCCGAGACAAACCCCGGCCTGCGGTTCGACCGCGCGGCGGCGCACGGCCTCCGCCTGAACGTGGCCGCGGGTACGTCCGTACGGTTCGAACCCGGCATCCCCGTCGACGTCGAACTCGTCCCGCTCACCGGACGCCGCGTCGTTCCGGGCCTGCGCGGCGAGACCGGAGGTCCCCTCGATGCCTGAGCTGACCAGAGCCGGCTACGCCGACCTCTTCGGCCCCACCACCGGCGACCGGATCCGGCTCGCCGACACCGACCTCCTGGTCGAGATCGAGGAGGACCGCTCCGGCGGCCCCGGACTCGCAGGTGACGAGGCGGTGTTCGGCGGCGGCAAGGTGATCCGCGAGTCGATGGGCCAGTCGCGTACGACACGGGCCGAAGGCGCGCCGGACACCGTGATCACCGGTGTCGTGGTCATCGACCACTGGGGCGTCGTCAAGGCCGACATCGGCATCCGGGACGGCAGGATCACCGGCATCGGCAAGGCCGGCAACCCGGACACCATGGACGGCGTCCACCCCGACCTCGTCATCGGGCCCGAGACCGAGATCATCGCGGGCAACGGCAAGATCCTCACCGCCGGAGCCGTCGACGCCCACGTCCACTTCATCTCGCCGACCCTGATCGACCAGGCGCTGTCCTCCGGCATCACCACCCTCGTCGGCGGCGGCACAGGACCCGCGGAGGGCACGAAGGCCACCACCGTCACCCCCGGCCCCTGGCATCTGGCGCGGATGTTCGCGGCCCTGGAGTCGTCGCCCGTCAACATCGGACTGCTCGGCAAGGGCAACACGATGTCCCGCGACGCCATGCACTCCCAACTGCGGGGCGGCGCACTCGGGTTCAAGATCCACGAGGACTGGGGCGCGACCCCGGCCGTCATCGACGCCTGCCTCGGTGTCTGCGAGGAGACGGGCGTCCAGCTCGCCATCCACACCGACACGCTCAACGAGGCCGGATTCGTCGCCGACACACTGGCCGCCGTCGCCGGGCGCACCCTGCACGCCTACCACTCGGAGGGCGCCGGAGGCGGCCATGCGCCGGACATCATCACGGTGGTCTCCGAGCCGTACGTCCTGCCCAGCTCGACCAATCCGACCCGGCCGCACACCGTCAACACCATCGACGAACACCTCGACATGCTGATGGTCTGCCACCATCTCAACCCCGCCGTCCCCGAGGACCTGGCCTTCGCCGAGTCCCGGATCCGGCCGTCGACCATCGCGGCCGAGGACATCCTGCACGACCTCGGAGCCATCTCGATCATCTCCTCCGACTCACAGGCCATGGGCCGTATCGGCGAGGTGATCCTGCGGACCTGGCAGACCGCGCACGTCATGAAGAAGCGCCGGGGCGCGCTGCCCGGCGACGGCCGCGCAGACAACCACCGAGTCCGTCGATATGTCGCCAAATACACCGTCAACCCGGCCGTGGCACAGGGACTCAGCCATGAGATCGGCTCGGTCGAGACCGGGAAGCTCGCCGATCTCGTCCTGTGGGACCCGGCGTTCTTCGGCGTCAAACCCCAACTGGTCATCAAGGGCGGCCAGATCGCCTACGCACAGATGGGCGACGCCAACGCGTCCATCCCCACGCCGGGGCCCGTCATGCCCCGGCCGATGTTCGGCGCGACCGGCACAGCCCCGGCGTCCAACTCGGTCAACTTCGTCGCACAGGCGGCGATCGAGGACGCGCTGCCCGAACGGCTCGGCCTCGGCAAACGGTTCGTACCGATCGAGAACACCCGCTCCGTCGGCAAGTCCGACATGCGGCAGAACGACGCCCTGCCCCACGTCCAGGTCGACCCCGACAGCTTCACCGTGACGATCGACGGCGACGTGGTCGACCCCGCGCCCGCCGCCGAACTGCCCATGGCGCAGCGCTACTTCCTCTTCTGATGAGCCGCGCCGCGCTGCTCGTCCTCGCCGACGGACGGTTCCCGGCCGGTGGCCACGCCCACTCGGGCGGCGCCGAGCCGGCCGTCCGCGCCGGGCGGCTCACCGACGCCCGCGACCTGGCGTCCTTCTGCCGGAGCCGGCTGCACACCACCGGCCTCACCGCCGCCGCCATCGCCGCCGCGGCCGTACTCGGCGTCGACCCCCACGCGCTGGACGAGGCCGCCGACGCCCGTACCCCCTCGCCCGCCCTGCGCGCCACCGCACGCAAGCTCGGCCGCCAGATGATGCGCGCCGCCCGCGCCACCTGGCCCGGCCCGGAACTCGACGCCCTGGCGGCGGCCCGCCCACGCGGCGCCCACCAGCCGATAGTCCTCGGCCTCGCCGCACGGTCCGCCGGGCTCGGCCCCGAGGACGCCGCGCACTGCGTCCTGTACGAGACGGTCAGCGGCCCGGCCACCGCCGCCGTACGGCTGCTGAGCCTCGACCCCTTCGACGCGACCGCCGTGCTGGCCCGGCTGGCCCCCGACATCGACGAGACCGCGCGGCACGCGGTGGCGACCGCGCAGCGCGCTGTACGCAAGGGGCCCGGCGCCCTGCCCGCCGCTTCGGCGCCGCTGCTCGACATCACCGCCGAGGCGCACGCGGCCTGGCCGGTCCGCCTCTTCGCGTCGTAACGACTCGTAGCAACACTCGTCACGAAGGAGCCGCACCGTGCACCTCGACCACGCCGACCCGTACACCGACCCGTACCGGGACCCGCACAGCCACGGCGCCGGGGCCGTCCGACCCGACGGCTCACGGCGCGCCCTGCGCATCGGCCTCGGCGGGCCCGTCGGCTCCGGCAAGACCGCGACCGTCGCGGCCCTGTGCCGGGCGCTGCGCGACCAGTTGTCCATCGCCGTCGTCACCAACGACATCTACACACGCGAGGACGCGGCGTTCCTGCTGCGCAACGCCGTGCTGCCGGCCGAGCGGATCCAGGCCGTCGAGACCGGCGCCTGCCCGCACACCGCGATCCGCGACGACATCTCCGCCAATCTCGAAGCCGTCGAGGACCTGGAGGACTCCGTCGGACCGCTCGACCTGATTCTGGTCGAGTCCGGCGGCGACAATCTCACCGCCACCTTCTCCAAAGGCCTCGTCGACGCGCAGATCTTCGTCATCGATGTCGCCGGCGGCGACGACATCCCCCGCAAGGGCGGTCCCGGCGTCACCACCTCGGACCTGCTGGTGATCAACAAGACCGACCTCGCGCCGTATGTCGGCTCCGACCTCGGGCGCATGGCCTCCGACGCCAAAGAGCAGCGCGGCGAACTCCCCGTCCTGTTCACCTCGCTCACCGGCCCGGACGGGGTCGCCCCGGTGGCCGACTGGGTACGGGCGCGATTCACCGCCTGGACGGCATGAGCGTCCGCGCCACCGCCCGGATCACCGCCGTGCCCGACGGACGCGGCGGCACGGCCCTGCCGGTGCTGGAGAGCGACGGCCCCCTGGCGCTGCGCCGTACGCGCGCGGCCACGGCCGCCCACGCCCGCGTCACGGTCGTCGGCGCGATGAGCGCGCCGCTCGGCGGCGACCGGCTCGCCCTGGAAGCGGCCGTACGCGACGGGGCCGCGCTCACCGTCGACGCGGCGGCGGCCATGATCGCGCTGCCCGGCCGCCGCACCGCAGACGGGCCCGCCGACCACGCGGGCTACGACGTGCGTCTGACCGTCGGTGAGAGCGCCGTCCTGCACTGGCTGCCCGAACAGCTCATCTCCGTCACCGGCAGCGACCTGCGGGCGCACACCCGCGTCCAACTCAGCCCCACCGCCCGGCTGGTGCTGCGCGAGGAACAGATCCTCGGCCGTCACGGAGAGGAGCCGGGCACGCTCACCACCCGGCTCACCGTGCACCGCGCGGGCCGCCCGCTGCTCGACCAGCAGCTCGCCCTCGGACCCGGCGCGCCCGGCGGATGGGACGGCGGAGCGGTCATCGGCGGCCATCGGGCCGTCGGTCAACTCCTCGTGGTGGCACCGGAGTTCGACGAGAAACCGGTAGCCACTCGACTGCTCGGCGACACCGCCGTACTCACCCCGCTGGCCGGCCCCGGAGCGCTGGTGACCGCCCTCGCCCCGGACGCCCGCGCGCTGCGACGGGTGCTGGACGACGCGCTGGCGGACCTGTACCGCTGAGCGGAACCGGAGTTACCGGCTATCGGTTCGGCAAAGAATCGGTCGTCTGGCCTGTTCCCAACTGGCTCACAGGCGAAAGGATCCTCTCGGTAACCCTACGAACAGCGCCGCGAGGTGCGGCGCACCAGACAGGGGAGGTACCACTTGAGACGCACAGCAGTGCTCGGCTCGGCCGGCACGCTGCTCGCGGGCACGCTCATAGCGACCACGCTCGCCGCCACATCGGCGAGCGCCGACGGCCGCACCGACAGCGGCCCGACCGCGCCGAGCGCGGAACAGAGGACGCGCGACCCCCAGGCGGCCGGCGCCGAAATCGCCGCCGAGCGGGCCGCGGAGCAAGGGATCGACTGGGCGGACTGCCCGGCCGACTGGTCCCTGGAGAAGCCGATTCAGTGCGGCTATGTGAACGTCCCGCTCGACTACGCCCGTCCGGACGGCAAGCAGATCAAGATAGCCGTCGACCGGATCGGCAACACGGGCACCGCGGAGGAGCGTCAGGGCTCCCTCGTCTACAACCCCGGTGGCCCCGGCGGTTCCGGCATGGCGTTCCCGCGCCGCGTCGTGACCAAGAACCCCATCTGGGCGGATGCCGCGAGGGCGTACGACTTCGTCGGCTTCGACCCGCGCGGAGTCGGGCGCTCGACGCCCATCTCGTGCGTCGACCCGCAGGAGTTCGTCAAGGCTCCCAAGGCCGATCCCGTCCCCCGCAGCGAGGCCGACAAGCGCGCCCAGCGCAAGCTCGCGGCCGAGTACGCGGACGGCTGCAAGGAGCGCAGCGGCTGGATGCTGCCGCATATGACGACGCCCAACACCGCGCGTGACCTGGACGTCCTGCGGGCCGCGCTCGGCGACCGGAAGCTCAACTATGTGGGTGTCTCCTACGGCACCTACCTGGGCGCCGTCTACGGCACGCTCTTCCCGTCCCATGTGCGACGCATGGTGCTGGACAGCGTGGTCAACCCGTCGAAGGAGAAGATCTGGTACCAGGCCAATCTGGACCAGGACGTCGCCTTCGAGAGGCGCCTCGGCGACTGGAAGAAGTGGGTCGCCGACAACGACGCGACGTTCCACATCGGTGACACCGCCGAAAAGGTCCAGCAGCAGTGGGACACGCTCCGCACCGCCGCCGCGAAGGACCCGATCGGCGGCGTCGTGGGACCGGCCGAACTCGTCGCCCTGTTCCAGAGCGCTCCGTACTACGACTCCAGCTGGGTGCCCGTCGCCGACATCTGGAGCAAGTACCTGGCCGGAGACACCCAGGCGCTCGTCGACGCCGCCGGGCCCGACCTGTCGGACACGGTGGGCAACACGCGCGCCGAGAACAGCAACGCGGTCTACACCGCCGTCGAGTGCACCGACGCCAAGTGGCCCACCGACTGGCGCACCTGGGACCGGGACAACACCCGGCTCCACCGCGACCATCCGTTCCTCACCTGGACCAACGCCTGGATGAACCTGCCCTGCGCCACCTGGGGCGTGGAACAGCAGACACCGGTCGAGGTCGGCACGGGTCCGGGCCTGCCGCCCGTACTGATCGCGCAGTCCACGCGCGACGCCGCCACCCCGTACGGGGGCGCCGTCGAGCTGCACAAGCGCTTCAAGGGCTCACGCCTGATCACCGAGCGGGACGCCGGTTCGCACGGCATCACCAATGTGGCGAACCCGTGCATCAACGACCGGGTGGAGTCGTATCTGCTCAGCGGTGAGCTGGACCGCCAGGACGTGACGTGCGCACCGCACGCCACACCCAAGCCGTAACGACCGCTCGTCGGGAGACGGGGGAGGGGGGGGGGGGGGGGGGGGGGGGGCCCCCCCCCCCCCCCCCCCCCCCGCCCCGCCGGCCGGCCCCCCCCCCCCCCGGGGCCGGCCCCCCCCCCCCCCCCCCGCCCCCCCCCGCCGGGGGGGGGGGGGGGGGGGGGGGGCCCCGGGCGGGCCCCCCCCCCCCCCCCCCCCCCTCCCCCGCTCAGCGGCGCAGGCGCGGGAACTTCTTCGCCGGTGCCTGCCCGGCCTCCTCCGCCTTCACCACGGCGGCGTACCGGTCCACGTACTCCTGCCCGGACAGCCCGAGGATCGCGTACATGATCTCGTCGGTGACCGCGCGGACCGCCGCCTTCTCGTTCTCCAGACCCGCGTAGCGCGAGAAGTCCAGCGGCTCACCGAAGCGGATCGTCACCCGCCTGATGTTCGGGATCTTCTGACCGGGCGGCTGGATCTCGAACGTACCCACCATCGCGCACGGCACCACCGGGACCTGCGCCTTGATGGCCATCACCGCGACCCCGACCTTGCCCTTGTAGAGCCGCCCGTCGTGCGAGCGCGTGCCCTCCGGGTAGATCCCCAGCAACTCGCCCTTGCCGAGCACTCCGAGCCCTTCCCGGATCGCCGCCTGGCCGGCCTCCTTGCCGGACCGGTCGACCGGGATCTGACCGGCGCTGCGGAAGAACGTGGCGGTGAGGCGTCCCTTGAGGCCGGGTCCGGTGAAGTACTCGGCCTTCGCGAGGAACGTGATCCGCCGCCGGATGATCGCCGGCATCAGGAAGTGGTCGGAGAACGAGAGATGGTTGCCCGCGACGATCGCGGCGCCGTCCGCCGGGATGTGTTCGAGCCCTTCGATCCGGGGCCGGAAGAGGAGCCGTAGCAGGGGCCCCAAGAGCACGTACTTCAGCACGTAGTAGAACAACGGGGGCGCTCCTCACATCGCAGGACCGGCTCCAGTGTTACGTCGTGCCAGTTCATCGGGCTTGTCGGGGGCTCAGTGTAGGTGCAGGGTCCGCCGCTTGTAAGCGTCCTCGATCAGAAAGGTCCGGACCGGCGGCTTCACCTCGGTGGCGCTCGGACTGTGCGACAACTCGGCCTGTTCGCAGGCGCGTTTGGCGCTCCCGCGTGGACCGAGTGTTCCTCGCACAGGTTTATCGGCCATACTGCCAGCCGTGGAGCGCATCGATCCGATAATCCAGCCCGTACCCGCCGCGGGAACCGATCCCGGATACATCGCCGGGTTCATGGCACCCCGCCTCGCAGAGGAGGCTGACGACGCCGCCAAGGATGTTCCTCAGGAGGCCGCCGACGAGGCCACCGAAGAGGTGGAGGCGAAAGCAGACGAGAAGGCCGGCGAGAAGGCCGATGACGAGGCGAAGGGGGAGGACGGAGCGGACGGGGCGGACGGGGCGGTCTCCTTCGCGAAGGACGACGCCTCCGACGACGAGGCCGATACCGGCGCCGCCGACACCGACGACGGTCCCGTCTTCGAGGTCAGCGACCGCCGCGCCTCTATGACCGCCGACCGCACCGGCGTCCGGTTCCAGCTGGACGAGGCGGAGGCCGACTTCGGCTGGGACGAGATCGGGGCCGTGGAGGTCGAGACCCCCAGGTTCGGCCGCCGGTTCACCGTCACCCTGCACACGACCGGCCGCCGCCACTACCAGTCGGACGTCGACGCGCCGTCGCGGAGCAGCCTCAAGGAGTGGACCGCCGAGCTCGACGCGGTGCTCGACGCCTACTTCGAGGAAGCCTGACCGGCTCCGGTACGCGTACTCCTCGGTCCCGTCCGGGCCGCACTCCGGACGGCCCCGCCCAGGTGGCCGGTCCGTCTGCCCTGCTGTGCACTGGGGCTGGCGGCCCCGATCGGGCGGGCCGTGTGCTGCCCACGCGGGCGGCCGACGACCGAGGAGTCCTTGATGAGACGGCACACCAGGACAGTCACCGCGCTGGCCTCCGCACTGCTGATCGCCACCGCGGCGGCCGGGTGTTCGGACGGCGGTGGCGGCCAGGGCAGCGCCAGCGGTTCGGACACGGGAGAACAGCCCAACGACCATGAGGTCGACGTGGTCCCGGCGGCGTCGTCGGCATCGCCGTCGGCCGCGCCCAAGGTCGACGTCAAGAACGGGTCCTTCGGCAAGATGCTGGTCGATGAGCAGGGCCGGTCGCTCTACGAGTTCGACAAGGACACCACGAACAAGTCGATGTGCTCGGGCTCCTGCGCCACGGCCTGGCCCCCGTTCACCGTCAAGTCGACGCCGGCCGCGGGCAGCGGGGTCAAGTCCAATCTGCTCAAGACGACCAAGCGCTCCGACGGCAGCGAGCAGGTGACGTACAACGGACGCCCGCTGTACCGGTTCGAAGGGGACAAGAAGCCCGGTGACATCAACGGGCAGGACGTCAACGCCTTCGGCGCCAAGTGGTTCATCATGAACCCCGACGGCAAGAAGGTCACGACCAAGCCCCAGAACAACAACGGCGGCGGCTACTGATCATCGGCCGGGGCCGTCGCCACCCGCGCCCTGGCTCCGACAGCCTCGTCGGATGCCCGGACGCCCGGACGGCGCAGGTGGCGGCGGCGAATGGAGACCCCCATGTCATCTCAGCCCACCGCCCCGCCCGCTGCCCCAAAGCACCGGGGAGACGTCGGCCGCATCCTGCGGGGCGTGGCGCGGGTTGTCGCCGCGGCGGCCCTCGCCCTTGACGCGTATTACCACGCGGATCTCGCGCCCCAGTACGACTTCGTCTCGGCGGACATCAGCCAGGGCGACCTCTTCCGGATCGAGGCGGGTCTCGCGGCGCTGGCCGCGCTCCTCGTCCTCGTCTGGCGCCGCCTCCCGGCCGATCTCTTCGCCTGGTCCGTGGCGGCCGGCGGACTCGCGCTCCTGCTGATCTACCGCTATGTGAACGTCGGCGCGTGGGGACCGTTCCCGAACATGTACGAGCCGTTCTGGTTCGGCGAGAAGCAGGCCACCGTCGTGGTCGAGGCGATCGCCGTCGTCGCCACGGTGTTTCTGCTGCTTTTCCGTCCCCGGCGCGAGCGCCCGCACTGACCGCTCGCCCACCGGCCGGCTCGTCGGCGATTCCTCGACCGGCCATCGGCTCGACCGGCCATCGGCACGCCCCCGGAGTAGCCTGAAATGACCGGGGGCGTGCTGAGCGCTGGAGGTGAGGGCAACGGTTCATGTCCGTCACAGATGACTCTTCGCAGAGCCCGGTGGGAGCCGTGGGACGCATCACCGTCCCGATCCCGCCCGACGGCCCGGGGGAGGTACTGGTGGCCGTACGCGGCGGTTCCGAAGCCTACGCCGCCTGGTCCGACCGGCCGATCGCCACCAACGTCCAGGTGGTCGTCACCGACCGGGTCTCGGCCCGCTCGGTGAGGGTGGAGCCGCTGCCCGACTGATGTGTGCAGTGTGTAGCAGGACGGGAGTTCCCTCATGTTGTTCTGGCGTGTTCCAGCACCGAACGAGGCGATGCTCATCTCCGGATCCAAACGGCAGGTCCAGGACACCCAGTTCCGGATAGTCACTGGTCACGGCAGTTTCGTTCTTCCCATCAAGCAGAAGGCCCGCATGCTGTCCCTGGCGCTGCGGGAGGCGGAGATAGCCGAGGACTGCGTCACCCAGCAGGGCATCCGGCTGACCGTCCGCGCGGTGACCGTCTTCAAGGTCGGTGACGACGCCGTGTCGATCGCCAACGCCGCCCGGCGCTTCCTCGCCGAACAGGACCGGATGGAAGACCTGGTGGGCCGGATCTTCGCCGGTCACCTCCGGTCCATCATCGGTGGACTGACAGTCGAACAGATCATCAGGGAGCGGGACAGGGTCGCCCAGGAGGTGAAGGCGGGCAGCCACAGCGAGATGGAGAAGCTGGGCATCGTGGTGGACGCCCTCCAGATCCAGGAGATCGAGGACGCCACCGGCTACATCAACAACCTCGCGGCGCCGCACGCCGCGGCCGTCGCGAGCCAGGCCCGTATCGCCGCGGCCAGGGCCGACCAGGAGGCCGCCGAGCGTGAGCAGCAGGCGGAGGCGCTGAAGGCCGAGTACGAGAGGGACACCTCGATCAAGCGGGCCGGCTTCCAGGCGGAGACCGAGCAGGTGCGGGCGCGCGCCGCGCAGGCGGGACCGCTGGCCCAGGCGAAGGCCTCGCAGGACGTCATCGAGGAGCAGACGGCACTGGCCGAGCGGCAGGCACTGCTGGCGGCCCAGCGGCTGGAGGCGGAGGTCAGGCGCCCGGCGGACGCGGAGGCGTACCGCCAGCGGACACTCGCGCAGGCCCAGGCCGACGCGAACACCGCGCGCGCACTGTCCCTGCGGGAGGGCAACCAGGAACTGCTGGCCGCCAACCGCGTCGTCGAGGTGCTTCCGGAGCTGGCGGACGCGGCGGCCAAGGGTCTGGCGGACTCCAACCTCACCGTCCTCAACGGCACCGACGGCGTCAACGAGATGGCGGCCGGGCTGGTCGGCCAGGGCATGACCATCCTCAACTCGCTGCAACGGAACACCGGTTCGTCCCGGCCACCGGCCGATCAGCACCCGGACCGGACATCGCAGATGAACGGCCAGGCACCGGCACGGGTGGACACCACCGGCTGACCACGGACGGGCCTCCCGCCCCTCCTGCCCTCGGCCACGCGCCGGGCGGACTCGAAGGAGCCCGCCCGGCGCGCGACGCGTACGAGGTCAACAGGCCACGCACCAGAGCCGGATGACGCTACGTCAGGACGTCACGCTCAGCACGATCTTGCCGCGCGTGCGGCCCTCCTGGACCCGGCGCTGCGCCTCCGCCGCCTCCGACAGTGGCAGGACGTCCGCCACCTCCACCCGCACCACGCCCTTGTCGATCAGGTCGGCGATCCGGGCGAGGGCCGTGCCGTCCGGCTCCACCAGGAAAGCGGTCGCGTTCAGTCCCCGCGCGCGGGCGCCCTCCAGCACCTCCGGCGCGACAGCGGACGGGACCGCGACGATCGTGCCGCCCGGCCGCAGGGTCTCCAGCGAGCGCGTCGTCGTCGCGTCGTGCCCCTCGCCCACCAGGTCGATGACGACGTCGACATCGCTCACGACCTCCTCGAAACGGACCTTCGTGTAGTCCACGACCTCGTCCGCGCCCAGCTCACGCAGCCAGTCGTGCTTCGCGGCGCTCGCCGTGCCGATGACATGGGCCCCGAGATGCTTGGCGAACTGCACCGCCAGATGCCCCACACCGCCCGCCGCCGCGTGGATCAGCACCCGCCGGCCCGCCGTCACGTGCGCCGCGTCCGTCAGCGACTGCCAGGCGGTCAGCCCCGCCAGTGGCACGGCCGCCGCCGCGGGGTGGTCGACCGTGCGGGGCTTGAGCGCGAACTGCCGTGAGGGCGCGGTCACATACTCGGCGTACGCGGAGGCCGGACGCGGGAACCACGGCATCCCGTACACCTCGTCACCCACCTTCAGCGTGTGCACACCGAAGCCGACCTCCTCCACGACACCGGACACGTCCCAGCCCAGGACGAACGGCGGCGCACCGAGCAGACCTCCGATACCGCCGCTCTCGCGCCACTTCCAGTCGACCGGATTCACACCCGCCGCGTGCACCCGGACCAGCACCTCGGTCGGAATCGGGCGGGGCCGCGGACGTTCGGCGAGGCGCAGCACCTCGGGGCCGCCGAGGGAGTCCTGGATGATCGCGCGCATCGTCGGCTCACTGCTCATATGGTCAAGGCTCCTGAAAGAGTGCGGTGGATCTTCGACACCCGAAAAGCTACTCCCCGCCTCCTCAGCTGCTGCGTGAGGCCACCATCGCGAGCGTCACCAGCCCCAGCACTACCCACCCGAACCAGAGCCACCCGCTGCTCCCCAGCGCCGCCGTGTAGGCCGTCACCACCACCAGCGCACCGACGGTGATTATCCCCATGGTCTTCGTGGAACCGGATCCGGACATGTCCGTCCTCCTCCTGGCCGGGGCCGTGAAGACCATCGTCACCCGAAAGACGGGTTTCGCGCTACCGTCCGCGCTACTGTCCGCGTGTCTGCAACGACGCGAGGTAGGCGTTGTACGCGGCCAGCTCCTTGTCGCCGTCCCGGTCGGCGGCCCGGTCCAAGCGCTTCGCCTGGCGTTGGTCCGACCGGTACCACTGGTACACCAGGGCGATCAGCACGAGCACGGACGGGATCTCGCTGAACGCCCACGCGATCCCGCCGGCCGCGTTCTGGTCGGAGAGCGGATCGATGCCCAGCGACGCCGGGGGATTGTCGTACGCCCCCACCATCGGCTCGCTCGCCATCATCAGGGCGATCCCGAAGAACGCGTGGAACGGCATCCCGGCGAACAGCTCCAGCATCCGCATCAGATAGCCGGGCCGGTGCGGCCCCGGATCCACTCCCATGATCGGCCAGAAGAAGATCAGCCCGACGGAGAGGAAGTGCACCATCATCGCGATGTGCCCCGGCTTCGACTCCATGAGGAACTGGAACAGCGAGGTGAAGTAGAGCCCGTAGAGGCTCGCGATGAACAGCGGGATCGTGAAGGCGGGATGCGACACGAAGCGCATGAACCGGCTGTGCAGCACCGCCAGCAGCAGCTCACGCGGCCCCTTGCGGCCCCGGCCCGCGACCGGCAGCGCCCGCAGCGCCAGGGTCACCGGCGCGCCCAGGAGCAGCAGGATCGGGGAGACCATGCTGATCACCATGTGCTGGACCATGTGCACGCTGAACATGACCATGCCGTAGTCGTTCAGCGCGGTGCACATCATCAGTGCGACGGTCAGCACGCCGAGCACGAAGGAGATGGTGCGGCCGGGCGACCAGTCGTCGCCCCGCGCACGCAGCCGTACGACACCCCAGCCGTACAGCGCGAGCGCCAGCAGGCAGCCGACGAGGAAGAAGGCGTCGGGGGAGAACTCCAGCGCGCGGCTCAGCGTGAACGGCGGCAGGTCCATCGTCGTGCCGTGCCCGCCGTGATCCATACGTGCTCTCCCGCTGGGACGATCCTGAATGTGCGATGTGTCCGCACCCGGGAACCAGAGTAGAACCGCCCCCGGCGCCGTTCGCGGCCGGGGGCGGTTCGTCGTACCGGTTCAGAAAGCGTGTGCTCCGGTCAGAGCACGCACTCAGCCTCGGCGTACCGCTCCGCAGGCACCGTCTTCAGCGTCTCGACGGCCTCCGCGAGCGGCACCATCACGATGTCCGTCCCGCGCAGCGCCGTCATCATGCCGAACTCGCCGCGGTGCGTGGCCTCCACCGCGTGCCAGCCGAAGCGTGTCGCCAGCACCCGGTCGTACGCGGTCGGCGTGCCGCCGCGCTGGACGTGGCCCAGTATCACCGGCCGCGCCTCCTTGCCCAGGCGCTCCTCCAGTTCGACGGAGAGCTGCCTGGCCACGCCCGCGAAGCGCTGGTGCCCGTAGATGTCCTTGCCGCCCACGTCGAACTCCATGGAGCCCTCACGGGGCTTGGCGCCCTCGGCGACCACCACGATCGCGAAGCGCTTGCCCGCCGAGAACCGCTTGCCGACCAGCTCGGTGAGCTCGCCGATGTCGAACGGCCGCTCCGGGACGACGATCGCGTGCGCACCGGCGGCCATGCCCGAGTGCAGCGCGATCCAGCCCGTCTCCCGGCCCATGACCTCGACGATCAGTACGCGCTGGTGGGACTCGGCGGTGGTCTTCAGCCGGTCCAGCGCCTCCGTGGCGACGCCGACGGCGGTGTCGAAGCCGAAGGTCACGTCCGTGGAGGAGATGTCGTTGTCGATGGTCTTCGGTACGCCGACGATCGGCAGCCCCGCCTCGGAGAGCAGGTTGGCCGCCTTGAGGGTGCCCTCGCCGCCGATCGGGATGACCGCGTCGAGCCCGAGGTCGGCCACATGCCCCTTCGCACGCTCCACACCGTCACGCAGATGCGCGGGCTGGACGCGGGAGGAGCCGAGGATCGTGCCGCCACGGGCCAGGATGCCGCCGACCGCGTCAAGGTCGAGCTTGCGGTAGTCGCACTCCAGAAGGCCCTTCCAGCCGTCGTGGAAGCCGATGACCTCGTCACCGTGGTCGACGACGGCGCGGTGCACCACGGACCGGATCACCGCATTGAGACCGGGGCAGTCGCCGCCGGAGGTGAGCACACCAATTCGCATTGCCCGGAGAACCTTTGCAACGTGAGCCGACTGCCGGACCACGCCGTCCGGCTGAATCCCCGCCACCCTACCGGCGCGCGGTGGCGGGGCTGAACCATGCGTCCGACTGCTGGACGCCCTGCTGGTGAACGGGGAGCGTCAGGCCGGCTGCGTCGCGGCGGCGATCCGTTCGGCGCGCAGCGCCTCGTACCACCGGTCGTCCGCCGGCGGCAGCGCGTTCACGTCGAGCGCCAGCTTCAGCAGCAGATCGGCGATCAGCGGGTTACGGGCGAGGACCGGGCCGTGCATGTACGTACCGAAGACCGTGTCGTTGTACGCGCCCTCCGTACCGTCACCCGTGCCGTTGCCCCCGCCCAGCGACACCCGCGCGAACGGCCGGGCGGTCGGGCCGAGATGGGTGATGCCCTGGTGGTTCTCGAAGCCCGTCAGCGGCGGCAGTCCCAGGTGCGGATCGATGTCGCCCAGTACGTCTCCGACGCACCGCTCGCCCTCGCCACGGGTGGAGATCACATCGAGCAGTCCCAGACCGCCCTCGCGCTCACCGAGGTCGTTGACGAACTCGTGGCCCAGGATCTGGTATCCGGCGCAGACCGAGAAGACGATCGCGCCGTTGGACACCGCCCGGTTCAGACCGCCGTCACGGCGCAGCCGCTCGGCGGCCAGCCGCTGCGGCCGGTCCTCGCCGCCGCCGATGAGATAGATGTCGCCGGAGGTCGGTACGGCCTGGTCGCTGCGTACGTCCACGCGCGTGACGCCGAGACCGCGCTGCCGGGCCCGGCGCTCCACCACCAGTGCGTTGCCCTGGTCTCCGTACGTGCTCAGCAGGTCCGGGTAGATCCACACCAGCCGCAGACTGTTGTCGCTCATTGCTCGTTCGTCCCTCTCCGACTACGTCGGTTTCTGTGGCTGGCTGTCTCAGTTGCCGACGCGGCGGCGCAGATCCTGGAACGACGTGTAGTTGGCGATCGCCTCGATACGGCCGGGCGGAGCCATCTGCACGGCCTCGTCGACGGTCGCGCACACCCGGAAGTCCAGGCCCGCGACCTCCAGACGCACGGCCAGGTCCAGCTTCCGGTCGCCGATGACGAAGATCGGGTGACCGGCCAGCCGGGTGTAGTCCACGTCCCACAGCCAGGAGGTGTCGGTGCCGTCGGCGCCACGGGCGTTGACCGCGAGGATCACCGGGGTGGGCGGCGGGTCGATGAGCGAGAACGTCTCCAGCCAGCCCGCCGGGTTCTTCGCGAGCAGCAGCCGCAGGTCACGGCCGAGGAAGGAGACCACGTCGTACCGTCCCGCGACGGCCTGCACCTGGTACATGCGCTCCAGGGCGACCTGCGGGGGCACACCGAACGTGGCGGCGACGGCGGCGGAGGTGGCGGCGTTGGCGCGGTTCGCGCGGCCGGGCAACTGGAGGTGGATCGGCCAGGCGGAGCCGTGCGGGTCGAGAACATGGTCGCCGTGCAGCGCCCAACTCGGGGCGGGTCTGCGGAAACCGCACTGGCCGCAGAACCAGTCGTCGCCGGGCCGCTGCATCACACCGCCGCAGGCGGGGCAGGACCAGGCGTCGTCCTTCCACTCCTGTCCGGCGGCGACCCAGACCACGTTCGGGGACGACGACGCGGCCCAGACGATCAGCGGGTCGTCGGCGTTGGCGATGACCACGGCCTTCGAGCCGGCCAGCCCCTCGCGCCAGTGCTCGGCCAGCATGCGGGTCTCGGCGGCGCGGTCGAGCTGGTCGCGGGAGAGGTTGAGCAGGGCGATCGCCTTGGGCGTGGTGTCACGCGCGACACCGGCGAGGTACTTCTCGTCCACCTCGATCACGCCGTACTTGGCGTCCGAGCCGCCCGCGAGGGCGGAGGTGATGCCGGCCGGCATGTTCGCGCCCAGCGCGTTCGACACGACGGGGCCGCTGGCCCGCAGGGCTTCGGCGATCAGCCGCGTCGTGGTCGTCTTGCCGTTCGTCGCCGACACGAGCACGACGTCCAGATGCTGCGCGAGAGCGGCGAGCAGATCCGGGTCGAGCCGCAACGCCACCTTGCCGCCGATCACCGATCCGCTGCCGCGCCCCGCAGCGCGCGACACCGCCGCTGCGGCCTTGCCTGCCGTCACGGCCAGCTTGGCCCGTGGCGACA
This sequence comes from Streptomyces sp. NPDC050433, assembly GCF_044458565.1. Classification (NCBI taxonomy): domain Bacteria; kingdom Bacillati; phylum Actinomycetota; class Actinomycetes; order Kitasatosporales; family Streptomycetaceae; genus Streptomyces; species Streptomyces sp. NPDC050433. Next base: position 87,626 of record NZ_JBITIB010000014.1, read on the forward strand.
GCGGGTCCGTGTTGCCTGCCATCGTCCTTGATCCTCCTCGCGTCGGTCCGGGCTCAGCCTATCGAGATACGTGCACGGGCCCGAACCACGGCACCGGAGAACGGGCTGATCGTTGTCACACGTACGCCTGAACGAATGCGCCGGGCGGGCGTGCGGGGGAGCGACGCCGCCCGAGAAACGGGTTGTTTCCACGCGGACACGGCATTCGCGCCGCTTGTACGCCCCCGGTCGTGCCGACCTGGCCGCCGGGTTGTGCGGATCCCTTCCGGGGCGGTCGGAGCGGACCGGGGCGCCCGGTTCCGCGAGGCCGCCACACAACCGCCACCCGGTCCCCAGTGGTCCTTCACATTCCCGCCGACCGCTCGCGTTCCGAACGACGTGCGTGTACGCCTCCAGCGCCGTTCCCGCCCGCGGGGCGACGCCCGCACGTACCGGACGGCGTCAAGAGCCCCGCACGCCCCGGCACGGGGGCGTCACCCGACCGGTACACCGGCCAGCCAGACCCGGGCCGGGCGCAGCGTCGGGTCCAGTTCGACCAGGTCCGCGCGGAGGCCGGGGCGCAGCGCGCCCCGGTCGGGCAGGCCGAGCAGCCGGGCCGCCGTCGTCGATGTCATCCGTACGGCGTCCGCCAACGGGAGGCCCACCGTGAGGACGGCCCGGCGGAACGCCTCCGCCACGAACAGCGTCGATCCGGCGAGCGTGTCCGTGCCGCGCAGTCTGGCCACCCCGCCCGACACGGTCACCTCGCGGTCCGCGAAGGCGTAGTCCCCGTCCGCCATGCCCGCCGCCGGCATCGCGTCACTGACCAGTGTCAGCCGGTCGGGGCCCGCGACCCGGTGGGCCAGCCGTACGGTGTCGTCGGCCAAGTGGTGCCCGTCCAGGACGAGTTCGCAGACCAGCCGGGGGTCGAGCAGCGCGGTGGCGACCGGGCCCGGCTCCCGGTGGTGCAGCGGTGGCATCGCGTTGAACAGGTGCGTCACCGCGCGGGCGCCGAGATCGGCGGCCCGCGCGAACCGGTCCGCGTCCGTGTCGGTGTGGCCCAGACAGCACACCAGCTTGTCCGCGTACCGCCGGATCAGCTCGGGCGCGCCCGGCAGTTCCGGTGCCACGGTCATCGACACCGCGTGCCCGCCCGCCGCCTCCAGCAGCCGCGCCAGCAGCTCAGGGTCGGGGTCGCGCAGCGCGGAGCGGGTCTGTGCGCCGCGCCTGGCGGGTGACAGGAACGGGCCCTCGAAGTGGATGCCCACCAGGTTGGGCGCCGACCCGTCGTCGATGACCGACGCGACCGCGCGTACCGCCGCCTCCATCGCGGGCGGCTCGACCGTCGCGACGGACGCCAGCATCGTGGTCGTGCCCCGCGCGAGATGCCCCGCCGCCGCCCCCCGTACGGCGGCGGGGTCGCCCGTGTAGACGGAGTGGCCGGCTCCGCCGTGACAGTGCGGGTCCACGAATCCGGGCACGAGGGTCCGGCCGCCCAGATCCACCACGGTCTCCGGTGCCTCGGGCGGGGCGCCCGTGCCCAGCGAGTGGATCAGGCCGTCCCGGACGAGCAGCCACCCGTCCGTGACCACGGCGTCCGGCGTCACGAACTCGCCGCCGGTGAACAGCCGTCCGTCCCGCGAGGCCGGTCGCCCGCCCGCGTTCACCGGGTGCCCAGCAGCGCGCCCACCGCCGCCTTCGCGCACACGCGCGAGGCGCCGAAGGTACGCACCCACCCCCGGAAGCCGCCGAAGTCGTCGCCCGGCACCCCCATGTCGACCACCACGCACCGTGGATACCGCTCCAGCAGCTCGTCCAGGACCGGCCGCTGCCAGGGGAACCGGTGCGAGCTGCGCACCAGCAGCACCACATCGGCGTCCGGCCCGAACTCGTCCAGATACAGGCCGACTTCGGCCTTGATCATGCCCTCGGCGTTGTAGGTGTCGCCCGCGACCGCCAGCGCCTCGACGTCGATGCCCGCTTCGCGCAGCGGCGCCTCCACGCCCCAGGAGGCGCCGCCCTGCGCGGGCGAGTGCGTCGGGTCGAGCCGTACGACCAGGGCACGGCGCCCCTTGAGCAGCGGGTCGCCGCGTACCTCCAGGACGTCGTGTGCCTGCTGCTCGCCGACGGTGTCGTCGTGCGGGACGCCCGTGGCGCGCGGCCGGGTGCCGAGCTTCGCGAGACGGGCGTTCGCCTGGCGCAGCCGCTCCTCGGGCAGGGTGCCGTTCTCCACGGCCGCCACCAGTGCGCCGGCCGCCGCGTCCACGTCGTCCCCGAACGCCCACGCGCCCAGGCACAGTGCGTCCGCGCCGGCCGCGATCGCCCGGACCGCCGCTTCGGGCAGGCTCGCCACGTCGGCGATCCCGCGCATCTCCAGCGCGTCGGTGATCACGACGCCCTCGAAGCCCAGTTCGTCACGGAGCAGACCGGTGAGCACGGCGGGGCTGATGGTGGCGGGGACGTCGTCCAGCCGGCTGAGGTGGACGTGCGACACCATGATGCTGTCGACGCCGGCGGCGATGGCCGCGCGGAACGGGTCCAGGTAGTGGTCCACCAGCTCCTGCCGGGACAGGTCCACGGTGGGCGTGCCGAGATGCGCGTCGGTGGAGCTGAGACCGTGGCCGGGAAAGTGCTTGGCGCAGGCGCTCACCCCGGCGGCCTGAAGTCCCTCGACCCAGGCCGCCGCGTGCTCGGCGACCAGCGCACGGTCCGCACCGAAGGTGCGGATGCCGTTGGGGGAGAGGGGGTTGACGGCCGCGTCGACGGCGGGTGCCAGGTCCCAGTCGATGCCGGCCTCCACCAGTGAGAGGCCGATCTGGTAGGCGGACTCGCGGGTCCGCGCGGGATCGTCGAGACGGCCCAGGGCGTGATTGCCCGGTACGGACGTACCGCCGTACTCCTCAAGCCGGTTGACGTCGCCGCCCTCCTCGTCGACGGAGAGCAGCACATGGTCGCGGAGGCCGTGCAGGGCCCCGGTCAGCTCCCGCACCTGCTCGGCGGAGGCGATGTCCTTGCCGAACAGGACGAAGCCGCCGAGTCCTTCAGCCACGCGGGCGCGCGCCCACTTGGGGACGGTCCTGCGTCCGAGCGCGGGGAACAGCACGCCGTGGGCGAGCCGGGACAGCTCGGTCATGATTCGATTCCTCACCTTGCGTCGGGTCGTCCCGCGGTCAGCCCTTGACCGCGCCGCTGGTCATGCCGCCCACGAGACGGCGCTGCACCAGCAGGAAGAAGACGAGTACGGGGACGGAGAAGATGGTCGAGGCCGCGATCATCGCGCCGTAGTCGACACTCTCCGAGGTCTTGAACGACACGAGCCAGACCGGCAGCGTGTAGTTGTCCTGCGATTTCATGATCACGTAGGCGAAGATGTAGTCGTCCCACGCGTTGACGAACGCGAAGATCGAGGTCGCCACGATGCCCGGCATCAGCAGGGGCAGCAGCACCCGTACGTACATCTGGAACCGCCCGCACCCGTCCACGAGCGCGGCCTCCTCCAGCTCGACGGGGACACCGTCCACGAATCCGCGCAGCGTCCAGATCGTGAACGGCAGCACGAAGGTCATGTACGTGAAGACCAGGCCCGGCAGGAAGTCCAGCCCGCCGACGGACCGGAGCATCAGATACACCGGGATGACCATGGCCGCCGCCGGGACCATCTGCACCAGCACCAGGACGGTCAGCACCGCCTTGCGGCCGGCGAACCGGAACCGCGCGATCGCGATCGCCGCGAACAGCGAGATGATCAGCGACAGGACCACCGAGGAGACCGTGACCGTCAGGGAGTTGCGGACGAACACCCAGAAGCCGGGCTTGTCCAGCGCCCGTGTGAAGTTCTCCGGGCTGATCGGCCAGGGGACGAACTCCGGCACCGAACTGAGAATGTCCGACCGCTCCTTGAGCGCGGTGGCCACCATCCAGTAGACGGGGAACACCATCACGGCGGACACCGCCATGGCGATCGCGTTGTTGACACCGCGCCGTCTGCGGGCGGGAGAGCGAGTGGTGCTCATACGACATCCCCCTGCCGGGACAGCCTGCGGACGTAGGCGACGGAGAACAGGGCGAGGATCACCACGGTCACCACCGCGACCGACGCGCCGCTGCCGTACTCGTTACGGCTGAACGCGGTGATGTACGCGTACACGCCGAGCGTGGTGGTCGCCCCGTCGGGGCCGCCCTGCGTCAGCACCCAGATCGGGGTGAACGAGTTCACCGACCAGATCACTTCGAGAATGGTGAGGATCGCGAGGACCGGCCGCATGATCGGAATGGTGATGTGGCGGAACATCTGGAGCGTCCCGGCGCCGTCCAGGCGGGCCGCCTCGTACAGGGACTCGGGTATCTGACCGCGCGCGGCGAACAGGGTCAGCGCCACGAACGGCAGTCCCTTCCAGACCGTCAGCAGGATGATCAGGCCCAGCGCCTGGGTGGGATGGGAGAACCAGTCGTAGACCGACATGTCTCCGAAGACCCGGAGCTGGGTGAGCAGCCAGTTGGCGACGCCGTACTGCGGCTGGAACATCCACTGCCAGACCAGCGTCGCGGCCACCATGGGCATCGCCCACACCAGCACCAGGCACACGGTGGTGACGACACGGGCCCACGGCGAGACGCCCATCAGCAGATGCGAGATGAGGAATCCCAGCACCATCAGCAGCGTCACACACACCAGCGTGAACACCACGGTCCGCACCAGGACGCCCAGGAAGTCGGCGTCCGTGAAGATCCGGGTGAAGTTGTCCAGGCCGATGAAGTCCGACTGCCCGGTGAACAGCGACCGGGGGCCGAACTCCTGGGTGGACAGGGTCAGCAGCCGTACCAGGGGATAGCCCTGGATCAGCAGGAGCGCGGCCAGCGCCGGGGCGAGCATCGCCCACGGCAGCATCCGGGACCGCCGCGCCGGACCGCGCCGGCCGGGCGGCCCGGTGCGGCGGTCCCTGTCCGGCGCGCGCACCGGACGGTGCTTCTCAGTGAGTGCCATCAGGCGTCCAGGGGTGTCAGTCGCTCAGCGAGTTGAAGGCGTCCGTCGCGTGCTTGTCGTACGCGGCCGACGACGAGGCGATGTCGGCACCGCTCGCGATCTTCGAGAAGAACTGTTCGTTGTAGCGCTCGGTCTCCAGCGTCGCCTCTCCCGGACTGTTGGGCAGTGGCTGGCTCACCTTGCTGGCCTGCGAGGCGACGGTCAGCTGCTCGGGCACACCGGGCGGGGTGAACGCCGGTGAGATCGGCAGCAGGTTCAGCTCCAGCGCCATCTTCTGCTGGAACTTCTCTCCGGTGACGATCCGCAGCCAGTCCTCGGCGGCGTCCCGGTCCGGGCTGCCGGCGGCGATCCCGATGGTCGAGCCGGAGACGATCACGGGCATCGTGCTGTCGGGTGTGTAGCCGGGCATCGCGAAGAAGCCGATGTTGTCCTTCATCTTCGGGTTCTTCTCGATGACGGCGGCCGGCTCCCACGCCTTGACGTACGCCATGGCGGCCTTGCCGTCGGCGAACAGCTGGTCCTGGTCGGGGCTGTCGGTGTTGACGCCGACGGAGGAGGGGGTGGAGCAGGTGTTCTGGAACGACTTCCATGCCTTCAGGCCGGCCAGGTTGGCGGGCGACGACATCTCGGCCTGCCACTTGCCGTCCTTCTGCGAGGCGACCTTGCCGCCCTTGGCGAAGAGGAAGGGCATGCCGTTGAACCAGTACTGGCCCGGTACGTAGAAGCCGGAGAAGTTCGCGGTGTCCTTGTTCGCGTCGGCGAGCGTGCCGCAGTGTTCCTGGAGTTCGGCGAGGGTCTTGGGGGGAGAGGTGATGCCCGCGTCGGCGAACATCTTCTTGTTGTACATGACCACTTTGGTGCCGCCGTAGAGCGGAGTGGCATACAGCTTGCCGTCGAACTCGGAGGGACCGGAGAGACCGGTGAGCCAGCCGTCGGAGCCTTCGAAGGACTTCTTGCTCTCCGTGAGATCGGCGAGGCCGCCCGAGTAGGTCTGCAGCGGGGTCTGGGTGTTGCCCATCTCCACGATGTCCGGCGGGTTGCCGCTGGCCAGCGCCGTGGTGATCTTGGTGGCCACGCCGTCCCACTGCTGTATCTCGATGTCCACCGCCATGTCGGGGTGGTTCTTCCTGAACTCGGCGGTCGCCTCCTTGATCAGCGGGTTGTCACCCGGCCCGCCGGTCATCATCCAGATCGTCAGCTTGTTGTCGGAGTCGGACTTCGCCACCCCGCCACCGCCGCACGCCGTGAGTGTGAGCGCGAGGACCGGAAGCGCCGCGAGTGCGTACCGGGTCCGTGATCGGTTCATCGTTGTCACCCTTCTGCCATCTGCTCGTCGTGCGTGCTGCGGGGGGTCGTGTCGGCGGGGTCGGCCGTGGGGGCCGTGGGAGTGGTGGGGGCGGTGGGGGCGGTGGGGCAGTCCGCGAGGCGGCGGATGATCAGAGTGCGGTCGACGGCCACGGAGGCCGCGTCCTCCGCGCTCACGCCCAGCGAGTCGTAGAGGCGGCCGAGGGAGGACGCCATCGAGCCCAGCAGGCCCGCCGAGTCCCCGAGGTCGGACCTGCGCACCACACTGCGGACGCCGACCGTGTCGGCGACCTGGTCGCTGATGGCGGTCAGCCGCGCTGTGTCGAACGACTCCGAGAAGCCGCCGGTGAGGACCACGGTGCCGGGCTCGTACGCGAGCGCGACCACGGTCACGAGGTGTGCCAGCGCGCCGTGCACCTCGGCCAGCAGCGGCGCGTACGCCTCCGGATCCTCGAACAGGGCCCGCGCCGTGGGTACGCGCACCCCCCGGCCGCGTGCGTACGCCACCAGGTCGGCCCCGGACAGCAGATCGCGCAGGCGCTCCTCGCGGCCGGGCAGCGGGAGCCGGCCGAACTCGCCGAGCAGGCCCGTCCGTCCGAGCAGCACCTGTCCGTCGATGGAGACGGCGGAACCGAGGCCGGTACCCATGGCGAGCAGGACGGCGGTCTCCCTGTCCGGCAGCGATCCGTACTGGAGTTCACCGCGCAGGGCGAGGTTGGAGTCGTTGCCGACCGCGGTCTCCACGCCCAGCAGGGAGGAGACCGTCTCGATGAATCCGGTGCCCTTGATCTGGCCGAGGTTGTGCGAGGCCACGACGGACCGTCCGTCGCCGGTGACGACACCCGGCAGGCCGATCGTGACGGTGTGCAGCGGCACGCCGTCGCCGTGCCGGTCGACCAGGTCGGTGATCCGGCCGGCCACCCAGGCGGCGAGTTCGCCGGCCGACGCGTCGCGAGGTGTGGTGTCCCGGCTCCTGATGAGGGCGCGGCCGAGCGCGTCCGCCACCACGACCCGGCAGTTGGTGCCGCCGAGGTCGACTCCGCAGACGAGCGCGGAGCGGTGGTTGAAGCTGACGGACGTCGACTGTCTGCCGGGGCCTTCCCGGAGCACCCGGACTCCCTCCAGGGCGAGGGATTCGGTCATCAGGTCGTCCACGATGCGGAACACCGTGGCCCGGCTCAGGCCGGTCTCGGCGATGAGCCGCTGACGGTCCATGTCCGCGCCGGAGAGCAGGGCCGCGATCACGGCGCTGCGGTTGGAGGTACGGGGGAGCGAGGTAGTTGCCACAATTCCTCTCACTCTGAGATTAATTCGGTGGCGCAACTCTAGACACAGGTGACCGATGAAAACCAGACATGTGGCGCATCACGTTCCGGTAAACGCCGCCCGTGCGGCTCCCGTACGGGCTTCTGTACGGCTCCGGTACAGCTCCGGTACGGCGCCCCGCGCCCTTGTCGCGCCGCCGGTCCGACGTACGCTGGCGCGATGGCGACGATCGAACCCGTTGACCGCGGGACGGACTTCACGGCGGACCCGTGCGCGGCCGTCTGATCCCCGGCAGCGCCGGGCGGGTGCGCCCGCTGCGACTGCTCGGCGACCCCACGCTGCACGCCCCCTGCGGGCCCGTCACCGACTTCGGGCCACAACTCGCCCGGCTGGTCGAGGACCTGTTCGCGACGATGTACCGGGCGAACGGGGTCGGTCTCGCGGCGAACCAGATCGGTGTGCCGCTACGGGTGTTCGTGTACGACTGCCCCGACGACGAGGACGTCCGCCATCTCGGACATGTCGTCAATCCCCGCCTGGTGACGGCGGACGGCATCACCCTGCGCGGCGCCGAGGGCTGCCTCTCGCTGCCCGGCCTCGAAGCGGGGACGGAGCGGTTCGACCACGCGGTGGTGGAGGGCGTGACGGTGGACGGCGCGCCCGTACGGATCGACGGCACCGGATTCTTCGGGCGCTGTCTCCAGCACGAGTGCGACCATCTGGACGGTCTGGTCTATCCGGACCGGCTGACGGGCCTGCGCCGGTCCAAGGTGCTGCGCGCGGCGCGGCGCGCGTCCTGGAGCTGAGCGGGCGCGCCCGCCGCGTTCGGCGCCAGATCCGTCAGAGCCCCGGACTGCCCGCCCGGTCGTCCACCAACGACAGCCTGCCCCAGAGCAGATCGGCCAGGCTGCTCACCAACTCGGCGCGCGAGCAGGGCCGTTCGCCGAGCCACCAGTCGCCGGCCGCGTGCATCATGCCGACGATCCCATGGCCCCAGACGCGGGCCAACCGGGCGCTGTCGGGGCCGAGTTCGACCCGCTCCTCGATGACCGTGGCCAACTCCTCGCCGAGGCGGCGCAGCAGCGGGGCCGAGTGCCGGCCCACATCGAAGCCCTGTTCGGGGAGTTGGCTCTCGCCGCCGACGGTGCTGTCAGACGGATGCATCAGGAACCGGTACACCTGGGGGCGTGCCTCGATCGCCGCGAGGTAGGTGTCGAGCGTGGCCTCCACCCGCTCGCGGCGGTCGGCGGGCGCGTCGAGCGCCGCCTTCAACGCGCTGAGCAGCGCGTCCGTATGACGCTTCGCCAGGGCGCGGTAGAGCCCGCCCTTGTCGCCGAAGTGGCGGTAGAGGATCGGCTTGGTGATCCCGGCCTCTGCCGCGATGGCGTTCATGGAGGCCTTCGGCCCGTCACGCAGCACGACCCGGTCGGCGGCCTCCAGGAGTTGGCGGCGCCGCTGATGGGCGGAGCGATGCTGGTCGGCCTGCTGTGTGGTCCCCATGAGTGTCTCCCCGCCCGAGCGATTCCGTGACGCCCCGGCAACGTAACACCAAGCCCGCGGTCCTCGCAGATCAGCCCGCCGCAGGTTGACATCCTCTACTTGCCGGTAACAGACTGGAGTTACCGTAAGTAACAGCAGTGCTGGAGGAAGACGATGGCCGAGTTCACCTTCGAACTCAACGACGACCAGAAGCAGGTACGCGACTGGCTGCACGGCTTCGCCGCCGACGTCATCCGCCCGGCGGCCGCCGAGTGGGACGAGCGGGAGGAGACTCCCTGGCCCGTCATCCAGGAGGCCGCCAAGGTCGGCATCTACTCTCTCGACTTCTACGCACAGCAGTACTTCGACCCCACCGGCCTCTCCATCCCCATGGTGATGGAGGAACTGTTCTGGGGCGACGCGGGCATCGGCCTGTCGATCGTCGGCACCGGACTCGCCGCCGTCGGCGTCCTCGCCAACGGCACGGACGAACAGATCGGCACCTGGATACCGCAGATGTACGGCGACGTGGACGACGTGAAGGTCGCCGCGTTCTGCTCCTCCGAGCCCGACGCCGGATCGGACGTCGCCGCGATGCGCACCCGCGCGGTCTACGACGAGGCGAAGGACGAATGGGTGCTGAACGGCACCAAGACCTGGGCGACCAACGGCGGCATCGCGCACGTGCACGTCGTGGTCGCCGTCGTGGACCCCGAGGCCGGCTCGAAGGGCCACGCCTCCTTCATCGTCCCGCCCGCCACGCCCGGCCTGACCCAGGGCCAGAAGTTCAAGAAGCACGGCATCCGCGCCTCGCACACCGCCGAGGTGGTCCTGGAGGACGTCCGCGTCCCCGGCCACTGCCTGCTCGGTGGCAAGGAGAAACTGGACGAGCGGCTGGCCCGCGCCCGCGAGGCCAGGGCGGGTACCGGGGCGGGGGCGGGCGGTGAGCGTGTGAAGAACGCGGCCATGGCGACCTTCGAGGCCTCACGCCCCGCCGTCGGCGCCATGGCCGTGGGCACGGCCCGCGCCGCGTACGAGGTGGCGCTCGACTACGCGAAGACCCGCAGCCAGTTCGGCCGCCCGATCATCGACAACCAGGGCGTCGCGTTCCCACTCGTCGACATGCGCACCCGGATCGACGCGGCCCGGCTGCTGGTGTGGCGCGCCTCCTGGATGGCGGCCACGGGCAAGCCGTTCACCGCTGCGGAGGGCTCGATGTCGAAGCTGTACGCGAGCGAGACGGCGAAGCAGGTCACGGCGCAGGCGCTTCAGATCCTCGGCGGCAACGGCTTCACACGGGAGTACCCGGTGGAACGGATGCACCGCGACAGCGCGATCTACACGATCTTCGAAGGCACGAGCGAGATCCAGCGCCTGGTCGTCGCGCGCACGCTGTCGGGCATGCCGATCCGCTGACCCTCCGGGAGCGCCACCCGCAGGCGACGCCGTCCCCGTCGCGGCCATCGCCGTCCTCGGAGGTGCTCACTGTCTCCGCGGCACGCATCGGGCGAGGGCCGCGATGGTGCGTTCGGTGTCGAGGTGTGCCACGGCAGTCCAGCCGCGGCGGCGGGAGGCCGCGCAGTTGGCCGCCGCGTCATCGATCAGCAGGCACTGCTCGGGCGGTGTGTCGAACTCTGCCTCGGCGAGGCTGAACATCGCCTCGTCCGGTTTGGCGACGCCGACCTCGTGCGAGCGCACCACAGCGTCGAAAACGTCGGCGGAGCGCCCGGCGGCGGCAAGCATGGCCGCGCGGTGCGGTTCCCACTCGCGGACGCTGTTGGTCAGCAGGCCGAGCCGGATCCCCCGTGCGCGCAGTCCCACGAGGTGGTCGAACAGCGCGAGGTTCAGCTCGCGGTCGGCATAGAAGTGGTCCCCGAACCGGCCGAGGTCGACGCGGGGACGCCACCGGGGCGCCAGGGCGGCGGTGACGCGGCGGCCCCACTCGGCCTGGCTGAGCAGGCCGAGTTCGAGGGGTGCCACACCGGTGAGCCCCATGTCCGCGGCGACGGTCTCGGAAGCCGAACGCAACTCCCGCGCCGGCACCGCGGCGGCCGCGACCACGCGGGCGAACGCTTCGTCGATCGGTGGCGTGAGAACGCCACCGAAGTCGCACCAGACCACCGTGATCTCATCCATGCGCACTCCCTCGTCGTGCCGATGTTCGGACAGCCCGCTTGTCATCGGCAAGGAGCAATCACCGAACGCCCGATTGGCCACGGTGATCGGCAAGGCCCTCGGCCAGCCTGTTCAGCGGGAGTGACGAGTCTGTCGCCGCGTGTTCACCTGGGCGCACCGTGGCGGGACGACACTGAGCGCCCCGAGGGAGGTCGAACAATGGAACTGCGTCACCTGATGTCGTTCCTCGCGATCGCCGAGGAGCTGCATTTCGGCAGGGCCGCCGCACGGCTGCATCTGGCGCAGCCGTCGCTGAGCCAGCACCTGCAGCGGCTGGAACGCTCGATCGGGGTCGAGCTGGTCTCCCGGAACTCCCACGAAGTGCGGTTGACGCCCGCCGGGGTGGTGTTTCGCGAGGAGGCGAGCGACATCGTCGCCCGGGTCCAGCGGGCGGGCGAGACCGCCAGGGCTGCCGCGGCCGGCCGGGCCGGCACCGTCCGGGTCGGTTACAACTTCCCCGCCGGCCAGCGCGTTCTCCCCGACACCCTGGCCACTCTCGCCGCGCGGTATCCCGCGATCGACGTGGAGATGCGGGAGATGCGCACCGGCCCGCAACTCACCGCCCTCACACAGGACCGTATCGACGTGGCCATGGTCTACGGCAAGCCGACCGCCGCCCGCCTCTGTCACCGGCACCTGCTGCGGGTCCCGCTCGTCGCGGTCGTCGGCAGCAGGCACCGGTGGGCCGGACGCGACCGGATGGCGTTCGGTGAGCTGGCGGGCGAGTCCTGCATCCTCTTCGACCGGGCGCAGTCCACGGCGATGTACGACGTGATCTTCTCCGCTGCCGAGCGCAGCGGCATTCAGCTGACCGTGGCGGAGGAGGTCGACGACCCCGGCGCCACGGCCATTCTCGCTTCCATCAGACCGTTGGTCGGCTTCGCCTCCGAGTCGCGCGGGCAATTGACCGGGGCCGCACCCGGCGGTTCACGGACCGCCGTGGTGCGGCTCTACGATCCTGTCCCCATGGTGGACCTGTACGCGGCGTGGGCCGTGGGTGGCCGCGCCTCGTTGGTGGACGCGTTCGTCGACTGCCTGCCCGCCGCCGCCCGCGTCCAGGACGAGAGATGACTACTTCAGTCCAGATCGGACGAAAGCGTTCACGATGTGCCGCTGAAGGAACAGGTACAGCGCGAACACCGGTAGACACGCCAGTCCGGAAGCAGCCATCAGCGGCCCCCAGTCGTTGCCCTCGGTGCCCATGAAGCTGCGCAGTCCCAGTTGCACCACGGCATTGCTGCGCTGCATCACCATCGCGGGCCAGAAGTACTCGTTCCACGCGGTGATGGCCAGCAGTATTCCCAGCGCGGCCAGTACCGGCCGCAGCGTCGGGACAACGACGGTCCACAACGTGCTCCAGGAACCCCGGCCGTCCATCCTGGCCGCGTCGAGCAGTTCCTTCGGGAAGCCCATCAGGTGCTGCCGCAGCATCAGCACGCCCAGTGCCGAGCACAGGTTCGGCACGATCACCCCGGCCAGGGTGTTGAGCAGGCCCAACCGCGAGAGCAGCACGTAGTTGGGCAGCATCGTCACCTGGAACGGGACCAGCCAAGTGCCGACGAACGCCAGGTACAGCAGACGCTCGAACCTGAACCGCCACGCCGCGAACGCGTACGCGGCGAGCAGCCCGGTCAACAACTGGCCCAGCGCGGTCAGCACGGAGATGATCATGGTGTTCGCCAGCATCGTGAACATGTCGGTCTTGTTCAACGCGTCGGCGTAGTTGGCCAGCGACAAGGGCCACGGCAGCAGCGACAGGGAATGCACGTCGCCGGGAGCGCGCACCGAGGTTGCGTACAGCCAGTAGATCGGGAACAGGCACCCCAGGCTCATCAGCCCGAGCACGACGTGCCCGACGGCCTTACGCGCCGTCCCCCGGTCGCCGAGCGGCTCTTCGGATTCGGTGTGGACTGTCATCGTCCGCCTCGTCAGTCGTCGTAGTGGCTCAGCCGGTCCGACAGCCGCACCAGCACGGCGGCGACCAGGACGAAACCGATGAAGAAGATCACGCCCGCGGCGGCGCCGAGCCCCGCGTCGTAACTGTGGAATCCGTAGTCCCACAACAGGTAGTAGACGGTCGTGGTCGACTCGGCCGGCCCGCCCTGGGTGAGTGTGTCGATCAGCGGGAACGTCCACTGGGCCGACAGAAGCACCGTCATCAGGAGCAGGAACGCCAACGTCGGCGACAGCATCGGCAGGGTGATCCACCGCAGGATCTGTCCCCGCGAGGCACCGTCCACCTGCGCGGCCGAGGCGTAGTCGGGGTTGATCCCGGTCAGGCCGGCCGACACCACCAACACCGCGAACCCCACAAGGTGCCAGCCGGTGATCAGGATGATCGCGATCTGTGCCGGCCCGGCGTCGTGCAGCCAGTTGATCCGCGTACCCAGCGCCGAGTTGACCACACCGGAGTCCGGGTCGAGAAGCCACTGCCACACAGCCGCACCCGCGACCGGAGCCACCAGCATCGGCGCGAACACCATCGCCCGGTACGCCGCGCCCGCCCGGCCCTGGACCCGGCGCGACAACAGGCTGACCAGAACCGGGACGACCACCGTGAACGGCAGCAGGCCCAGGATGACCAGCACCGTGCGCCACACCGAATCACCCAGGTCCGGGGTGGAGAGCAGCCGTTCGTAGTTGGCCAGGCCCACATTGGCCATCGGCGAGGTCGGCAGCAGGTTCCACGAGTGGAACGACAACTGCACGGTCTGCGCCAGCGGCCGGTAGGTCCACACCACCAGCATCACCAACGCGGGCGCGAGATAGAGATACGGGGGTGCGGCGCGGGCCGCCCGGCGCCACCACGTGGGCCGGGCGGCGGGTACGGCCGCGGGGACCCGCGGCCGTACCACCGAGACTTCGGTGAACTCTCCGCTCACCATGTTCCGACGACCTCCCGGATGTACCGGAGCCGGTCCGCCTCGTCGACGTCGTACACCGAGGCGGCCCGCGACATCGGCACCGCGGTCGCGACCACGTGCTCACCGAAGACGTCGATGCGGCTGAACGCGGTGTGGGCGGCGGCGCGGAGCCTGCCCTTCGGCGGGACCACCGTCACGCCGTAGGCCGTCGCGGGCCCCACCCACACAGGGATCCGGGACAGCGCACCGCATCCGGTGTGGTGCGCGTGCCCGGTGACCACCATCCGTACATCGGTGCCCGCCAGCACTGCGGCCAGCCGGTCGGCCTCGCGCATCCGCAGCAGGTGCACCGTCGGAACGGGGGAGGGCAGCGGTGGGTGGTGGGTCACCAGCAGACTGCCGAGCGGTGCCGGCTCGGCGAGCACGTCGGCCAGCCAGTCCAACTGGGACCGTGACACATGCCCGTCGTGACGGCCGGGTTCGGTGCTGTCGAGCACGACAACCCGCAGTCCGCCGATCATCCGCACCACGTCGTATTCCTCGGTCGACGGCCGCTCGTCCAGCAGTTCGCTCCGGAACGCGGCCCGATCGTCGTGATTGCCCGGCGCGTAGACCACCTCGGCGCCGAGCCGCGCCGCGGCGGGCTCGACGACCGAACGCAACCGCCGGTACGCGGTCGCCTTGCCGCTGTCGGTCAGATCGCCGCTGAGTACGAACGCCGCGACCGGGAGACCGGATGCCTCCACCGTCTCGACCGCGGCCACCAGGTTGTCCATCGTGTCGACGGTGCCGTGCATCAGCTGTCCGTCGGGCATGATGTGGGTGTCGGACAGCTGGATCAGAGTCAGGTCGGGCCGGTTGTCGTCATTCACCGTCCGCCACCCGGGATCAGCTTCGCGGCCTCGTCCTGCTTGGTCCGCAGCGTGGTCCCCGCGTCCGCACCCTGGAACACCGAGTTCTCGACGGCCTCCATCATGCCGTCGCGGACCTGCACGTAGCTCGCGCCGGGGAACGACACCCAGGGCTCCATCCGGGCGAACTGCTCCAGATTCGGCTTGATCAGCGGGTTCTTGTCCGCCCACGGCTTCAGCGCGGCCGGATCGTTCACCAGCTCCGTGCGCAGCGGCAGGTAGCCGATCTTGGTCGAGATGGTGGTGTAGGCCTCTTCGCTCGTCAGGAACTTGATCAGTTCCCACGCGGCCCGCTGCTTGGCCGGGTCCTTGGCGAGAACGAACAGGGACGCGCCGGAGTTGGTCGGCACCACGGGCTTGCCGGCGAAGGAGGGCATCGCGGCGGACCGCAGCTCCCACTTGTCCTTGGCGCCCTTCTCGAAGGTCCCCTGCACGGCGCTGGACTCAAGGATCATGCCGAGGTCGCCACGCGTGAAGCCCTCGACGGCCTGCATCTGGGTGCGGTTCGGCATCGCACCCGAGCGCACCATGCCCTGCATCGTCCGGACGGTCTCGACCGCGGCGGGTTCGGCGAACCGCAGCGACGTGCGGTCGTCGGAGATGACACGGCCACCGTTCGAGCGCACCAGAGACTGGAAGCACCAGTCCTTCGCGGACTTGGTCAGGCAATCCACATAGGCGCCGTCCTTGCCGGTCTTCTTCTTGATCGCCAGCGCGGCCCGCTCGACCTCGGCCCACGTCGCCGGCGGCTTGGCCGGGTCCAGTCCCGCGGCGGTGAACAGCTCGGCGTTGTAGTAGAGGACCGGTGTGGAGAACACGAACGGCACGCCGTACGTCTTGCCCTTCCAATCACCGAGTGTGCGCGCGTTCTTGGCGTACGGGTACGTGGTTCCCGCGAAGTTCTTCTGCACCGCGTCCTTGCCGAACAGGTCGTCCAGGGGCGCGGCTTTGAGCTGGTTCACGGTGAAGTCGAGGTCACTGAAACCGAGTTGCGCGACGTCGGGCGGATTGCCGGTCGCGAGCTGGCTCTGCAGGCTCGTCACTGTGTCCGAAGCCGGGTTCGCGCTGTTTCCCTGCGGCTTCTGCCCCGTCACCTCGATGTTCGGGTGCGCCTGCTCGAACTCGGTGATCAGCTCGTTGAACGTGTCCGTCCACGCTCCCGCCTGGCCGAAGTTGTAGCTCTCCAGCACGATGGAGACCTTCTGGCCGGCCTTGAGCTCGGGAACGCGCTTCACGGGCGCGGTCTTGTCGGGTGTGCCGCTGCCCAGGCCGCAGCCTGTGGCGGTCAGTGTGATCACAAGCGCCGACACGGCGCCCGCCAGCAACGTCTTCTTACTTCTCATGGTGGTTGCCCTTCGTGGGATGGGAAATCGTGGGTCAGGAAGAGGTGGTGACAGGGGTGGCCCGCCAGGTCAGGCGGCGCCCGCTCGCCGGGTCGAAAAGATGCAGATGCCGGGGCTGAACCGTGAGATGAACCGGGTCGCCCACACGGAGCCCCAGTGGCCGTGGTCCGCGCAGGCACAGTCGCGACTCACCCGCCAGGACGTGCGCGACCTCCTCGCTGCCGAGGTTCTCCACGGCGCGCACGACGCCGCGGATACCGGTGTCCCCCGGGGCACTCACGGTGAGGTGTTCCGGCCGCACGCCCAGGGTTACCGGGCGCTCGGGAATGCAGGCGTCGATCCCGAGAGGCAGGTCGATGCCGGCGCCGCGCACGGACAGCACGCCGTCGACCGCATGGACGGTCGCCTCGAGAAGGTTCATCGCGGGCGAGCCGAGGAATCCCGCGACGAACGCCGAAGCGGGTTCGTCGTATACCTGCTCCGGGGTGCCTACCTGCTCCACCCTGCCGTCGTTCAGCAGGACGATCTCGGTCGCCATGGTCATGGCTTCGACCTGGTCGTGTGTGACGTAGACGAACGTCGCACCCAACCGCCGATGCAGAGCGGAGATCTCGGCACGGGTGGTGGACCGCAGCTTCGAGTCCAGATTGGACAGCGGTTCGTCCATCAGGAACGCGCCGGGGTCCCGCACCAACGCACGCCCCAGCGCCACCCGCTGGCGCTGGCCGCCGGAGAGCTCCCTGGGCCTGCGGTCCAGCAGGCCGTCGAGGTCGAGCACCGTGGCGACTTCCTTCACCTTGGCCCGTATCTGTGCCTTGGACCGACCTCGCGCCCGAAGCGGGAATCCGATGTTCCGCGCGACCGAGAGATGCGGATAGAGCGCGTAGCTCTGGAACACCATGGCCAGATCGCGGCCTTGCGGCGGGGTGTGGGTGATGTCGCGGTCGTCGAGGAGCACGCGGCCGCCGGTCGGCGGCAGCAGGCCCGCGATCATCCGCAGCAGAGTCGACTTGCCGCAGCCGCTCGGTCCCAAAAGGACCACGAACTCACCGTCGGCGGCGTCGAGCCACACGTCATTGACCGCGGTCACCGAACCGAAACGCCGGGTCAGTCCTTCCAGTTGAATACGGCTCACGGATGCGCGCTCCCTCTTCGTGTTTCGGCGAATGCCGCCGGGAGGCGAAGTGCAACAGCCATCCATGTACGGCCGGTGAACGGAAATCGCCGCGATGAGGTCCGCGAATTGCCGTCACATCGGCGTTGAACTGGGATGACAGTGAAACTTCCGTCGCGCGGACACAATCGGCGATCAGGAAACACAATCGAGCGAGAGGGAGTGAGCCGCCAACACGCCGGTATTGCAAAGGCGCGTCTTCCTCGGACGGAAGACCGATTCCCTGGGGCGGGAGAAACCTTCAGGGCGTAATGCTCTGTTTCTCAGGCAGCACTGATTCTCGTAGGACCCCCGGCCCCGACGCACCGATGCCCGGCCCCACTGTCACGGGCCGGGCATCGGTCTCAGAAGTGAGTGCTACGCGGGGAGCTGAGCCTCGATCGCCGTGATGACCTCAGGGGCCTCCGGCTCCGTGCGGGGACGGATACGGACCACGACCTCGCCCTCCGGGGAGATCAGGAACTTCTCGAAGTTCCACTGCACGTCGCCCGCCTCGCCCCCGGCGTCCGCGTGCTCGGTCAGCGCCCGGTACAGCGGGTGCCGGTTCTCGCCGTTGACCTCGGACTTCTCCAGCAGCGGGAAGCTCACGCCGTACGTCGTCGAGCAGAACGTCTCGATCTCCTCGGCGCTGCCCGGCTCCTGGCCCCCGAACTGGTTGCAGGGCACGCCGAGGACCGTCAGGCCCCGGTCGCCGTACGTCTGCTGGAGCCGCTCCAGACCCTCGTACTGCGGGGTCAGGCCGCACTTGGACGCGACGTTCACCACCAGCACCGCCCGGCCCTTGTACGCGGCCAGGGACGTCGGCTCACCGGTCAGGGTGCGCAGCGGGATGTCGTACAGAGTCATCAAGGTCTCCTCGGAACAGTCGGGTCTCCCCCTGTCCGCCCATTGTCGCGCCTCAGCCGCCGAGCTTGCGGAACAGCCCCTCCTGGACGACCGAGACCAGCAGCCGGCCCGACCGGTCGTAGATACGCCCACGGGCCAGCCCCCGCCCGCCGGTCGCGATAGGCGACTCCTGGTCGTACAGGAACCACTCGTCCGCGCGGAACGGCCGGTGGAACCACATCGCGTGGTCCAGCGACGCCATGTCGTACCCGCGCGGCCCCCACAGCGGCTCGACCGGGATACGGACCGCGTCCAGCAGCGTCATGTCGCTCGCGTACGTCAGCGCGCACGTGTGCACCAGCGGGTCGTCGCCCAGCGGGCCCACCGCCCGCATCCACACCGCGCTGCGCGGATCGGCGTCCCTGACCTCCTCGGCCGTCCAGCGCAGCCGGTCCGCGTAGCGGATGTCGAACGGCTGACGGCGCGCCATCCGCTGATACGCCTCCGGCAGCCCGCCCAGATGCTCCCGGACCTCGTCCGCGACCGTCGGCAGCGACTCCGGGTCCGGGAAGTCGAGACGCGGCGGCAGCTGGTGCTCGAAGCCGCCCTCCTCCGCGTGGTGGAAGGACGCCGTCAGATTGAAGATCGTCCGTCCCTCCTGCACCGCCGTGACCCGGCGCGTGGTGAACGACCGGCCGTCGCGCACCCGTTCGACCTGGTAGACGATCGGCACGCCGGGTGTGCCGGGCCGCAGGAAGTAGGCGTGCAGCGAGTGGACCGGCCGGTCGTTCCCCGTGGTGCGCCCGGCCGCGACCAGCGCCTGGCCGGCGACCTGTCCGCCGAAGACCCGTTGCAGCGATTCGTCCGGGCTGCGCCCCCGGAAGATGTTGACCTCGATCCGCTCAAGATCGAGCAGATCGACCAGCCGCTCGGCGGGATTCGTCATTTTTCCGTTCTCCACAGGGTGAGGTGGGTGGTCGAACTACAGGGCGGACAGCTGGCCCACGGAGGTGACGCGGACCACCGCCCGGCCTTCCTCGTCGGACGCCGCGAGGTCGACCTCCGCGCTGATGCCCCAGTCGTGGTCGCCGTTCGGATCGGCGAACGACTGCCGGACCCGCCACAGACCGTGCTCCGGGTCCTCCTCGATGCCGAGCAGCTTCGGGCCGCGCGCGTCCGGACCGGTGCCCAGCTCCTCGTACTCGTCCCAGTACCCGTCCATCGCCTCGCCCCAGGCATCCGCGTCCCAGCCCGACTCGGCGTCCAGCTCGCCCAGTTCGTACGTCTTGTCCAGCGCCGCCAGCTCGACCCGGCGGAACATCGCGTTGCGCACCAGCACCCGGAACGCGCGGCCGTTCGCGGTGACCGGCTTGACCTGGTCGGCCTTCTCCTGCGCCTGTTCGGCGGTCTCCACCTCCGGGTTGGCCAGCTGCTCCCACTCGTCGAGGAGGCTGGAGTCGACCTGCCGCACCATCTCGCCGAGCCAGGCGATCAGGTCCTCCAGGTCCTCCGACTTCAGATCGTCGGGGATGGTGTGCTCGAACGCCTTGTACGCGCCCGCGAGATAGCGCAGCACGATGCCCTCGGTGCGCGCCAGCTCGTAGTGCGACGTGAACTCCGTGAAGGTCATGGCCCGTTCGAACATGTCACGGATGACGGACTTCGGCGAGACGGGGTGGTCGCCGACCCACGGATGGCTGGTGCGGTAGACCTCGTACGCGTGCCACAGCAGCTCCTCCAGCGGCTTCGGATACGTGAACTCCTGAAGCCGCTCCATCCGTTCCTCGTACTCGACGCCGTCGGCCTTCATCTGGCCGATCGCCTCGCCGCGCGCCTTGTTCTGCTGCGCGGCGAGGATCTGCCGGGGGTCGTCCAGCGTCGACTCGACGACGGAGACCATGTCCAGCGCGTACGAGGGCGAGCCGGGCTCCAGCAGTTCGAACGCGGCCAGCGCGAAGGTCGACAGCGGCTGGTTGAGCGCGAAGTTCTGCTGGAGGTCGACCGTGAGCCGGATGATGCGGCCCTCGGCGTCCGGGGTGTCCAGGCGCTCCACCACGCCACCGTCCAGCAGCGACCGGTAGATGGCGATCGCGCGCCTGATGTGCCGCAGCTGCTGCTTGCGCGGCTCGTGATTGTCCTCCAGGAGACGGCGCATCGCCTCGAAGGCGTTGCCGGGCCGCGCGATGACCGACAGCAGCATGGTGTGCGTGACCCGGAAGCGGGAGGTCAGCGGCTCCGGGTCGGAACCGATCAGCTTGTCGAACGTCGTCTCCGACCAGGCGACGAAACCCTCCGGGGCCTTCTTGCGGACCACCTTGCGGCGCTTCTTCGGGTCGTCGCCCGCCTTGGCGAGCGCCTTCTCGTTCTCCACGACATGCTCGGGAGCCTGCGCGACGACGAAGCCCGCCGTGTCGAAACCGGCCCGGCCGGCCCGGCCCGCGATCTGGTGGAACTCACGGGCACGCAGCGTACGCACGCGTGTGCCGTCGTACTTGGTGAGGGCGGTGAACAGCACCGTACGGATGGGGACGTTGACCCCGACGCCGAGCGTGTCCGTACCGCAGATCACCTTCAACAGACCGGCCTGCGCCAGCTTTTCGACGAGTCGGCGGTACTTCGGCAGCATGCCCGCGTGGTGCACCCCGATACCGTGGCGCACATACCGGGAGAGGTTGCGGCCGAACTTGGTGGTGAAGCGGAAGTTGCCGATCAGGTCGGCGATCCGGTCCTTCTCCTCCCGCGAGCACATGTTGATGCTCATCAGCGACTGCGCGCGCTCGACGGCCGCCGCCTGGGTGAAGTGCACGATGTAGACCGGCGCCTGACGGGTCTCCAGCAGCTCGGTCAGCGTCTCGGTGATCGGGGTGAGGCGGTACTCGTAACTCAGCGGCACCGGGCGCGTCGCCGAGCGCACGACGGAGGTGGGCCGCCCCGTACGGCGCGTCAGATCCTCCTCGAACCGCGACATGTCGCCGAGCGTCGCCGACATCAGGATGAACTGCGCCTGAGGCAGCTCCAGCAGCGGGATCTGCCACGCCCAGCCGCGGTCCGGCTCGGCGTAGAAGTGGAACTCGTCCATCACGACCTGGCCGATGTCGGCGTCCTTGCCGTCGCGCAGGGCGATGGAGGCCAGCACCTCCGCCGTGCAGCAGATGACCGGCGCGTCGGCGTTCACGGACGCGTCGCCCGTCAGCATGCCGACGTTCTCCGTACCGAAGAGTTTGCACAGGTCGAAGAACTTCTCCGACACCAGCGCCTTGATCGGAGCGGTGTAGAAGGTGACCTTGTCCGCGGCCAGCGCCGTGAAGTGCGCACCCGCCGCGATCAGGCTCTTTCCGGATCCCGTGGGGGTGGAGACGATCACGTTGGCCCCGGAGACCACCTCGATCAGCGCCTCCTCCTGAGCCGGATAGAGCGCGATGCCCTCGCCCTCGGCCCATGACGAGAAGGCCTCGAAGAGGGCATCGGGGTCGGCATCCGGCGGCAGCTGATCGATAAGGGTCACGCCCCCATCTTGCCTGCCTTCCGCCCCGATGAGGGAACCGGACGACCAGCCGAAGATCACGGACGATACGCTGCCCTGTCAACTGGGCCTCGCCGCAACGGTGATGGACCCTTCAGCACGCACCACCACAGCGACGACGGGGCGGGGATCGACCATGCGGGGACGACCATGATGGGGCCGGCGCACTCGCTGTCGGGCGCGGCGGCCTGGCTGGGGGTGGGAGCCGCCGCGGCGGCGGCGGACCGCGCCATGCCCTGGCCGGTGCTGGTCGTCGGTGCGCTGATCTGCGCCGGGGCGGCGCTCGCGCCCGACCTGGACCACAAGTCGGCGACGATCTCGCGGGCGTTCGGACCGGTGTCCAAGGCGCTGTGCGGCATCGTCGACAAGATGTCGTACGCGGTCTACAAGGCGACAAAGAAACCGGCCGACCCGCGCAGGACCGGCGGCCACCGCACCCTCACACACACCTGGCTCTGGGCCGTCATGATCGGCGGCGGCGCCTCCGCGCTCGCGATCCTCGGCGGCCGGTGGGCGGTCCTCGCGCTGCTCTTCGTCCATATGGTGCTCGCCGTCGAGGGGCTGCTCTGGCGGGCGGCACGGATGTCGAGCGACGTACTCGTGTGGCTGCTCGGCGCGACGAGCGCGTGGATCCTGGCCGGCGTACTGGACAAGCCGGGCAACGGCTCGGACTGGCTGTTCACGGCGCCGGGCCAGGAGTACCTGTGGCTGGGCCTGCCGATCGTCCTGGGCGCGCTGGTCCACGACATCGGCGACGCTCTGACGGTGTCGGGCTGCCCGATCCTGTGGCCGATCCCGGTGGGCCGCAAACGCTGGTACCCGATCGGACCACCGAAGGCGATCCGCTTCCGGGCCGGCAGCTGGGTGGAGCTGAAGGTGCTGATGCCGGTGTTCATGCTGCTGGGCGGGGTGGGCGGCGCGGCGGCGCTGAACGTGATCTGACGGCACGCTCTCGGTCGGGGCGGGGGGACTGGGCAGGGCGGCGCCCCCCCGAGCCCGCGTACCGGTCGGCACGGCATGTCCGTGAGGTCCCGTCCGGCCCGGGACGGCCGACACGTTCACCCCCGTAGCCCTTCGGACACGCCGGAGGAGGCGGAAACTCAGCCGTGCCAGGAGCGCCACAGCGCCGCGTACGCGCCGTTCGCCGCCACCAGGGCGTCGTGGCTGCCCAGTTCGCTGATCCGGCCCTCCTCGACCACCGCGATCACGTCCGCGTCGTGCGCGGTGTGCAGGCGGTGTGCGATGGCCACGACCGTGCGGCCGTCCAGCACCTTCGCCAGCGACCGCTCCAGATGCCGGGCGGCGCGCGGGTCGAGCAGTGACGTCGCCTCGTCCAGCACCAGCGTGTGCGGGTCGGCCAGCACCAGCCGTGCCAGCGCGATCTGCTGGGCCTGCGCCGGGGTGAGCGCCGTACCGCCGGAGCCGACCTCGGTGTCGAGCCCGTCATCGAGCGCGCGGGCCCAGCCGTCGGCGTCGACCGCACCGAGCGCCGCCCACAGCTCGGCGTCCGCCGCGTCCGCGCGGGCCAGCCGCAGGTTGTCGCGCATCGAGCCCACGAACACGTGGTGCTCCTGGTTGACCAGGGCGACATGCCCGCGCACCCGCTCCGCGGGCATCCGGGACAGTTCGGCCTCGCCGAGCGTGATCCGGCCCGTCCGCGGTGCGTAGATCCCGGCGAGCAGCCGCCCCAGCGTGGACTTGCCCGCGCCGGACGGTCCGACCAGGGCGACGCGGGTGCCCGGAGCGACGTCCAGTGTCACCTCGTGGAGGACGTCGACGCCCTCGCGGTAGCCGAAGTTGACCTGGTCGGCGCTGACGTCCCTGCCGTCCGGCACGACCTTCTCGTCGCCGTCGTCCGGCTCGATCTCGCGTACGCCGACGAGGCGGGCGATCGACACCTGCGCCACCTGAAGCTCGTCGTACCAGCGCAGGATGAGACCGACCGGGTCGACCAGCATCTGCGCGAACAGCGCACCGGTCGCCAGCTGCCCGACCGTGATCCAGCCCTGGAGCACGAAGACACCGCCACCCACCAGCGTCGCCGCGAAGATCGTGACGTGGGTGAGGTTGATGACCGGGAAGAGCACCGACCGCAGGTAGAGCGTGTACCGCTCCCACGCCGTCCACTCCTTGACGCGTCGGTCGGACAGCGCCACCCGGCGGCGGCCGAGGCGGTGCGCCTCCACCGTCCGGCCGGCGTCGATCGTCTCGGCGAGCACCGCGGCCACCGCCGCGTACCCCGCCGCCTCCGCGCGGTACGCCGCAGGTGCCCGCCGGAAGTACCAGCGGCAGCCCGCGATCAGCAGCGGCAGCGCCAGCACCACCGCGAGCGCCAGCGGCGGTGCGGTGACCGCCAGCGCGCCGATCAGCAGCGCCGCCCACACCACCCCGATCGCCAACTGGGGCACGGCCTCGCGCATCGCGTTGGCCAGCCGGTCGATGTCGGTGGTGATCCGGGACAGCAGGTCGCCGGTGCCGGCGCGCTCAAGGACGCCGGGCGGCAGCCGTACCGACCGTACGAGGAAGTCCTCGCGCAGGTCGGCCAGCATCTCCTCACCGAGCATCGCGGCGCGCAGCCGCATCATCCGGGTGAAGACGGTCTGGACGATGAGCGCGCACGCGAAGATGACGGCGGTGCGCTCCAGATGAAGCTCCTGCGCCCCCTTGGCGCCCTCGGACAGGTCCTCGACGACGCCGCCGAGCAGATAGGGACCCGCCATCGAGGCGATCACCGCGACCGCGTTGACCGCGATGAGCAGGACGAACGGCTTGCGGTGCCGCCGCAGCAGCTCCACGACATAGGCCCGTACGGTCACCGGACGGGCCACGGGCAGGGTGGTGGCCGACTCCGGTGCCGCCGGGTCGTACTCCGGTGGTGCCACGCCGATCATGCGGATTCCTCGATCTCTTCCAGCTGTTCCGGTGTCGTGAGCGGTGTCGGCAGATGCGCCCCGTCGCCCGAGGCGTCGTCGCCCGCCCTGTTCTCGGCCTCGGCCTCGGCCTCCGCCTCGTCGTCCGTGCGGCGCGTGACGACGTTCAGATAGCGCGGGTCGTCCCGCAGCAGCTCCCGGTGCGCCCCCGTCGCCGCGACCTTCCCGTCGTGGACGAACACCACCGTGTCCGCCCGGTCGAGCAGCAGCGGCGACGACGCGAACACGACGGTCGTACGGCCGCTCCGCAGGCGCCGTACGCCTTCCGCGATCCGCGCCTCCGTGTGCGAGTCCACCGCCGATGTGGGCTCGTCCAGGACCAGCACCTCCGGGTCGGCGACCAGCGAGCGGGCCAGCGCGAGCCGCTGGCGCTGCCCACCGGAGAGCGACCGGCCGCGTTCGGTGATGCGCGAGCGCATCGGGTCGCCGCTGCCGTCCACCGACGCCTGCACGAGCGCGGCGAGTACGTCGTCGCACTGCGCGGCGTCCAGGGCGTCCTTCGGCTCCACGGCGCCGGACGCGGGAACGTCCAGCAGCTCGGTCAGCGTGCCGGACAGCAGCACCGGATCCTTGTCCTGTACGAGGACGGAGGCGCGCGCCGCGTCCAGCGGGAGGTCGTCGAGCGCCACCGAACCGAGCAGCGCGGACGGAAGCTTCTCCTCGTCGGCCGTGTGCCCGCCCAGACGTTCGGCCAGCCGCCCGGCCGCGTCGGGGTCGCCGCACACGACGGCGGTCAGCCGACCGGCGGGGGCCAGCAGACCGGTCGCCGGGTCGAAGAGGTCACCGGTGGGCCGGGCGTCGTCGAGACCGCCGCGCTCCTCCTCGTAAGAGGTCCGCTCCAGCCGCAGCACGCGGGCCGCGCGCGTCGCCGAAGGACGCGAGAAGGAGTACGCCATGGCGATCTCCTCGAAGTGCCGGAGCGGGAAGAGCAGCAGGGTGACCGCGCTGTAGACGGTGACCAGTTCGCCGACCGAGATCCGGCCGTCGCCCGCGAGGATCGCGCCGTACCAGACCACCGTGATCAGCAGGACGCCCGGCAGGAACACCTGGATCGTCGAGATCAGCGCCCACATGCGGGCGCTGCGCACGGCCGCCTCGCGGACCTCCTGCGAGGCTTCCCGGTAGCGCGTGAGGAACAGCTCCTCGCCGCCGATGCCGCGCAGCACACGCAGTCCGGCCACCGTGTCGGCGGCCAGCTCGGTGGCCCGGCCGGCCTTCTCGCGCTGGACGTCGGCGCGCTGGGTGGCGCGGGGGAGCAGCGGGAGTACGGCCAGGGCGAGCACCGGCACGCCGATTGCCACGACCGCGCCGATCGACGGCACGTACAGCACGAGACCGACGCACACGACGACGACGGCGATGGCCGCCGCCAGGAAGCGCGACAGCGCCTCGACGAACCAGCCGATCTTCTCGACGTCCCCCGTCGACACGGCGACCACCTCGCCGGCCGCGACCCTGCGGGTCAGTGCCGAACCCAGCTCGGCGGTCTTGCGGGACAGCAGCTGCTGGACGCGGGACGCCGCGGTGATCCAGTTGGTGACGGCCGCGCGGTGCAGCATCGTGTCACCGAGGGTGATCGCGGCGCCGAAGAGGGCGATGACGGCACCGGCCAGCGCGAGGCGCCCGCCCGAGCGGTCCACGACGGCCTGTACGGCGAGTCCGGCGCCCAGCGGCAGCCCGGCGACGCCCAGCTGGTGGAGCAGCCCCCAGGAGAGCGATTTCAGCTGTCCGCGCAGCTGACGGCGCCCGAGCCAGTACAGGAAACGCGGTCCTGACCGGGCATCGGGTGTGCCGGGATCGGGATACGGAAGATCGCGAATCTGCATGACGTCCCAGTGAGTCGTGGATTGCCCAAACCGTGCAAGGTTGTCCTTCAGGGACGCTCCGGGGCAATCGATTATTCGCTTCTCGGCCACGCCGGGAGCGGGCGTGGCAAGGCCCGGCCGGCGCGCTCGCACCGACCGGGCCTACGGCCTTTCGGGTTACTTCTCGGGCTGCACCTCGGGCTGCACCTCGGGCCGGCCCCCTAAGCCTCGGACGGCTTCTCGGAGTCCGTGCCGGGGCGGGACTTCTTCCACTCGCCGCGGGTGAAGTCCGGAATCTGCTGCGGCTGGCCGTTCGCCTTGATGGACGCGTGGCTCAGCGGTACGGGGGCGGTCCACGTCGCCGCGTCGTACACGTCGAAGTCGGGGACGAGACCCAGCCGGACGCACTGCATCAGCCGGAAGACCATGATGTAGTCCATCCCGCCGTGCCCGCCGGGCGGATTCGCGTGCTCCTTCCACAGCCAGTGGTCCCACTCGGCGTACGCGCCGAAGTCGCCCCACTCGTCGTTCGCGTGGTCCGGCTCGATGTAGATGCGCGCCGGATAGTCCTCGAAGACGCCCCTGGTGCCGCCGAGACTGTTGATCCGGCTGTACGGGTGCGGTGTCGAGACGTCGTGCTCCAACCGGACGACCCGGCCCTTGGCCGTCTGGACGAGACTGATCGTCCGGTCGCTGCTGACGTATGTCTCCTTCCAACTGGCGTCGCCCGGCGGCATGTTCTCCTCGCGGTACTGGGCGAGGCCGAGTGCGGGCGTGCCGATGCTGGTGATGCTGACGGCGCGGTCACCGCGGTTGATGTCCAGGTAGTTGGCGACGGGGCCGAAGCCGTGGTTCGGATAGAGGTCGCCGCGCAGCCGGGTGTGCCACAGCCGGCGCCAGGGGCCTTCGTAGTAGTCCGGATCGAACATCAGGCCGCGCAGGTCGTGGTTGTACGCGCCGGCGCCGTGCAGCAGATCGCCGAACAGGCCCGCGTGCGCCATCCGCAGGACGCGCATCTCGTTCTTGCCGTACGCGCAGTTCTCCAGCTGCATGCAGTGGCGCCGGGTGCGCTCGGAGAGGTCGACCAGTTTCCACAGCTCGTCGAGGCGCATCGCGATCGGACACTCCACGCCGACGTGCTTGCCGGCCAGCATGGCCGTCCTGGCCATCTCGAAGTGGAAGTCCCACGGAGTGGCCACGTAGACGAAGTCGACGTCGCCGCGCGCGCAGAGCTGTTCGTAGTCGTGCTCGTCCTTCGTGTAGACGGCGGGTGCGGGCTGCCCGGCCTTGACGACCTTGGCGGCGGCGCTGAGGGTTTTGTCCCGCACCGTGTCGCACAGGGCGACGACCTGGACGCCGGGCACCGCGAGGAACAGGTCGATCATGCTGCCGCCGCGGTTGCCGAGGCCGATGATGCCGACGCGGACCGTGGAGCGTCTTTCGAAGGGCACACCGGCCATGGTGCGGCCCTGGCGCTCGGGGACGGCGGATTCGGCGCCGGCTGGGGCCGGGGCGGCTTGGGCGGCAGGGGCGGCTTGGGCCGCGGCGGCGGTGCCGCTGCCCAGGGCGCCGAGCCCGAGCCCGGCGCCGGCGACGCCCGCCGTAGTCCGGAGAGCGGAACGGCGGCTCATCGAGCCGCCGTTGTCGTCGTCCTTGCCGGGGTTCTGCTGTGCTGCGTCGTTCATGAAGCCTCCACAGGAGCTGACGTGCGCGGCGGAATTGAACCTCGGGAAGGACCTTGGTAGTTGGGACTGGCGATGCGCAAGAGGCCTCGTTTGGACTCTTCGATCGGACCCTTGGACTCTTCGGAGCGGTGGCCGGAACCCGCTCAGCAGCGCCGGACCGGCACGCCCCCCTCGTCGACAGGTCCGCCCACCAGCGCCGACAGCAGCCCGCCGAGCACGTCGCGCTGGTCCGCCGTCAGCGGCGCCAGGATGTCCTCGGCGGCCGACCTGCGCGCGTCACGCAGCGCCCGCAGCACGCCCCGGCCGGTCTCGGTCAGCTCGATCCGGATCACCCGGCGGTTGGTCGGGTCGGGCGCACGGCGTACACAGCCGCTCGACTCCAGGCCGTCGACCAGGCTCGTCACGGCGCGCGGCACCACTTCCAGGCGCTCGGCGAGATCCGCCATCCGGGGCGGACTGTCGTAGAAGGCGACCGTGCGCAGCAGGCGGGACTGCGCGGGGGTGATCCCGATCGGCTCCAGATAGCGCTTCTGGACGCGGTGGAGCCTGCGGGTCAGCCTCAGGAGCTGTTCGGCCAGCAGGCCGTCGGCGTCGGGGGTGCTCATGGCGGAATAATAACAGGACTACGTACATTGTGAAGCTAGGTAACAGTGAGCTATGCTCCTCCATGCTTTCCCGTATTGCCCCGAATCTCTTCTCCCCGAATCCCTCGAAGGAGCCCATGAAGTCCGAACTGTCGACCTGGAGGCCCTCCGCCCGGCCGCAGGATCCCTCCCAGCCCGAGCCACCGGCCCAACTGCGCCGTATCTTCCGGCTGTTCCGTCCGTACCGCGGTCGGCTCGCCGTCGTCGGCCTGCTCGTCGGTGCCTCGTCCCTCGTGGCCGTCGTCTCGCCCTTCATGCTGCGCGAGATCCTGGACACCGCGATCCCGCAGGGCCGCACCGGGCTGCTCAGCCTGCTCGCCCTCGGCATGATCCTCGCCGCCGTCCTCAGTGGCGTCTTCGGCGTCGTCCAGACCCTCATCTCCACGACGGTCGGCCAGCGCGTCATGCACGACCTGCGGACGGCCGTCTACGCGCAGCTGCAGCGCATGCCGCTCGCGTTCTTCACCCGCACGCGCACCGGCGAGGTCCAGTCCCGGATCGCCAACGACATCGGCGGCATGCAGGCGACGGTCACCTCCACCGCCACCTCGCTGGTCTCCAACCTCACCGCCGTCATCGCCACCGTCGTGGCGATGCTCGCGCTGGACTGGCGGCTGACCGTCGTCTCGCTGCTCCTGCTGCCGGTGTTCGTGTGGATCAGCCGCCGCGTCGGCCGTGAGCGCAAGCGGATCACCCTGCAACGGCAGAAGCAGATGGCCACGATGGCCGCCACGGTGACCGAGTCGCTGTCGGTGAGCGGCATCCTCCTCGGCCGCACGATGGGGCGCGCCGACTCACTCACCACATCCTTCGCCGCGGAGTCCGAGCGCCTTGTCGACCTGGAAGTCCGGTCGAACATGGCGGGGCGGTGGCGGATGTCCGTCATCGGCATCGTCATGGCCGCCATGCCCGCCGTCATCTACTGGGCGGCCGGCTTCGTCCTCCAGTCCGGCGGCACCGCCGTGTCCATCGGCACGCTCGTCGCCTTCGTCTCCCTCCAGCAGGGCCTCTTCCGCCCGGCCGTGAGCCTGCTCTCCACCGGCGTGCAGATGCAGACGTCGCTCGCGCTCTTCCAGCGCATCTTCGAATACCTCGACTTGCCCGTCGACATCACCGAACCGGCCAGCCCCGTCGCGCTCGACAAGATCCGGGGCGAAGTGCGCTTCGACGGCGTCGACTTCAGCTACGACGAGAAGGACGGCAACACCCTCCACGGCGTGAATCTGACCGTTCCGGCGGGTGGCAGCCTCGCCGTCGTCGGTCCCACCGGATCGGGCAAGTCGACCCTCAGCTATCTCGTACCGCGCCTGTACGACGTGACGGGCGGCCGGGTCCTGCTCGACGGGGTCGACGTACGCGACCTGAGCTTCGACACCCTCGCCCGCGCGGTCGGCGTCGTGTCGCAGGAGACGTATCTCTTCCACGCCTCCGTCGCGGACAACCTCCGCTTCGCGAAGCCGGACGCGACGGACGAGGAGATCGAGACGGCGGCCAGGGCGGCCCAGATCCACGACCACATCGCCGCCCTGCCCGACGGGTACGACACGCTGGTCGGCGAGCGCGGATACCGGTTCTCCGGCGGCGAGAAACAGCGCCTCGCGATCGCCCGCACCATCCTGCGCGACCCGCCGGTCCTCGTGCTCGACGAGGCGACCAGCGCGCTCGACACCCGTACGGAACACGCGGTCCAGCAGGCCATCGACGCCCTCTCCGAGGGCCGTACGACCATCACCATCGCGCACCGGCTCTCGACGGTGCGGGACGCCGATCAGATCGTCGTCCTCGACGCGGGGCGAATAGCCGAGCGCGGTACGCACGAGGAGCTGATCGACCGCGACGGCAGATACGCGGCGCTCGTCCGCAGGGACGGAACACCCACGCCCCTGGCCGCCGCACAGGACGCGCGCACGAGCGCCGCCTGACGGACGGCGGACACGGCGGACACGGCAGCGCCGCCGCTCCCTGGGACGGGAAGCGACGGCGCCGGTTGTAGGGGTGCGTCAGACGAGCCAGCCGACGAAGTGGACGAGGCCGGCGAGCAGGTTGGTGATGACGTTCATAGTGGTGCGTTCTCCTCGTGATGATGCACAGCTGGGACAGCGCAATCGCGGTCTGCAGCCCGTCGCTTGCGCACCGTAAGTATCTGCTGTCGCAGGGGAGTTGGGCCCAGAATCCCGTTGCGGTCACACCTTCCGGCGAACACCCGATCCCACGTTCGTGTGTTCGCGTCGCGGTGATGTCCCGCTTCGCCCTGTGCGAGGTGCCGGAATCCGCGCTTTGTCCGGGTTAGCGTGCCCGCATGACGAACGAGCCCCCGCACGCGACAGCCGCGCGCCGGCCCCGCCTGACCCGCCGTGGCCGACTGCTCCTGATCGCGACGGCGGGGCTGGTCGTCGTCGCGCTGGCCGTCCTCGTGCCGCTGCTGCTCACCGCGAAACCACCCGCAGAGAAGAAGACGGTGTCGCTGCTCGTCCCCGAAGGGCGACGGGCCACCCAGGTGTACGCCTCCGTCGACAAGGTCCTCGGTATCCCGCCCGGCACCACCGAGAAGGCGGCGACCGGCACCCGGTTCGAACTCCCCGGCGCCGCCCGGCGCAACCCCGAGGGATACCTCTTCCCGGCCACCTATCCGGTCGAGGCCGACGCGACCCCCGCCGGTCTGCTCGGCTACATGGTCGACACCGCGCGGCAGCGCTTCGGCGCCGACCGCATCACCGAAGGCGCGCGGCGCAACGGCGTGACGGTGTATCAGACCGTGACGATCGCCAGCATCGTGCAGGCCGAGGCGGACACGCCCGCCGACATGGGCCGGGTGGCGCGCGTCGTGCACAACCGACTGGCCCGTGACATGGCGCTCCAGATGGACTCGACCCTCAACTACGCCCTGAACCGCAGCACGCTGGACACCACGCACTCCGACACGAAGACCGCGAGCCCTTACAACACCTACGAGTTCAAGGGCCTGCCGCCCACACCGATCGGCAATCCGGGGGAGGAGGCCATGAACGCGGCGATCAACCCGGCGCAGGGGGACTGGCTGTACTTCGTGACGGTGGCGCCGGGGGACACCCGCTTCACCGCCGACTACGAGGAACACCGGGCCAACGTCGAGGAGTTCAACGCCAACAGAAGCTCCGCGACCGACTGAGCGCCCGGCCCGCACCGGACCTCATACCAGCACAGGCTCCCGCTCCAGAAGCGCCCGGATCTCGCGTACGGCCGCGCGACCGGCCCGGTTCGCGCCGATCGTGGAGGCCGAAGGCCCGTAACCGACCAGATGGACACGCCCGTCCCGTACGGCGCGCGTGCCCTCGACCCGGATCCCGCCACCCGGCTCGCGCAGCCGAAGCGGCGCCAGGTGCTCGATCACCGGGCGGAAACCGGTGGCCCAGAGGATCACATCGGCGTCGACCCGCCGCCCGTCGTCCCAGACCACACCGGACGGCGTGATCCGGTCGAACATCGGCAGCCGGTCGAGCACGCCCCGCTCACGCGCCCGCGTGATCGCCTCGTTCACCGGCAGCCCGGTCACCGACACCACGCTCCGGGGCGGCAGCCCCGCGCGTACCCGCTCGTCCACCAGCGCGACGGCGGCCCGCCCCTGCTCCTCCCCGAACGGACCCTCCCGGAAGACCGGTGGCCTGCGCGTGACCCAGGTGGTCGCCGCGGCAACGTCCGCGATCTCCATCAGATGCTGGGTGCCGGAAGCCCCGCCGCCGACGACGACCACCCGCAGTCCGGCGAACTCGCCGGGGCCGGGATACCCGGCCGTATGCAGTTGGCGGCCCCGGAACGTCTCCTGCCCCGGATAGCGCGGCCAGAAGGGCCGGTCCCAGGTGCCCGTGGCATTGATCACTGCCCGCGCCGACCAGACGCCGTCCGACGTCTCGACCCGCAGCCGCCCACCGTCGCCCTCCCGTACGGCCGCCACGTCCACGGGCCGGCGTACGCGCAGGTCGAACCGCTCCTCGTACGCCCTGAAGTACTCGCCGATCACCTCGGACGACGGCCGCGACCCGGCGGCGCCGGTCAGCTCCATGCCGGGCAGCGCGTGCATCCCGTGGACCTTCTCATACGTGAGCGAGGGCCACCGGAACTGCCAGGCGCCGCCCGGCCGGGGGGAATGGTCGAGGGTCACGAAGTCCCGGTCCGGCACAAGCCCGACGCGCCGCAGATGGTAGGCGCTCGACAACCCGGCCTGCCCCGCACCGATCACCACGACGTCCACGTCCCGAACCCCCCGCACCGCTGCCACCCCGAAGTCGTTCACGTTTCTACCAACAGCCGGGGGTGCGCGGATCATCCCGTGCGTGCGTGCGAACGCACAGCGCGAACGCACACCGGGCGCGGCAGGATGGACCCATGCCCGACGCCTTCACCACCAGGATCGTGAACATCGCCACCGGCACCGACGAGACCGTGACGGACCTGACGCACCTGTGCGAACAGTTCCTCCACGAGACCGCGGCCGGCCGGGACGGCCTCCTGCACGTCTTCGTCCCGCACGCCACCGCCGGCGTGGCCGTCATCGAGACGGGCGCGGGCAGCGACGACGACCTGCTCGCCGCCCTGCACACCCTGCTCCCGGCCGACAACCGCTGGCGGCACCGCCACGGCTCACCGGGCCACGGCCGCGACCATGTCCTCCCGGCCCTGGTCCCACCCCACGCGACGCTCCCGGTGATCGCCGGCCGGCTGGAGATGGGCACCTGGCAATCGGTCTGCCTCGTCGACACGAACACCGACAACCCGGACCGGAAGGTGCGGCTGAGCTTCCTCGGCTGACGACCTTCCTCGGCTGATGACCTTCCCCGGCTGACCAGCGCGGCCTCCTCCGGTCACCCGGTGGCGCCTGGACGGATCAGCGCCCTGGTGCGATCCCGTCGCCCCCACGCGACCACGGAGCCGAGCACGAACAGGATCACCGCCAGGAGCGAGAACGCGTCGATGACGACGTTCGTGATCATCGCTCCGGTCATCAAGGCGACCAGCCCGAGCGCGGCGAGGCCGACAAGGCGCGGCACGAGAAGGCCGAGGACGCCGGTGAGTTCGACGACGCCGACGAAATACCGGAGCCACTGACCGGCTCCGATCTGGTCGAAGGCTTCGACCATCTGCTGCGCCCCGGCGATTTTCGCGGCCCCCGCGGCCAGGAACACCAGCACCAGAAGTGCGTGGCAGATCCATAGAACGATCTCCGCCGCCTTGCCCGCTCCGTTGCCCGACGCCGATTCCGGTCTGCTCATCAAAGCCCCCCAGTCAGGTCCCTCACGGTGTGGTTGGGCACCTGGCCGCAGGACGATAGCCGCTGGCGCGGTGGCGGGGGAAGGGCCAACAAGGGGTGCGCAAAAGGCTCCTGACCGACCGCCACAAGCGGAGGACTGCCGCCGTGGTACGAGGCGTTGAGCGCATACGACACGGGCGGTAGGCCCCTCCGACTCCGGCATGACGACCCGTCACCGCACCGGAATCTAGGGTTTCGCCTGCACCCCGTCACGTCGCCGAAGGGATCTCCGATGTCCGTCCGTCACCTGCTCACCGCTGCCACAGCCGCCCTGCTCGGGGTGATCTGTCTTGCCGCGCCGGCGGCAGCGCATGTCTCGGTAGCCGCCGAGAGCGAGGGGTCCGGGCGCGGCTTGTCAAGCGTGGCCCTCCTGTTGGGGTTGGTCAGCGTGATCGTCGGCGGGCTGGCTCTTCGCGCCGCCGGTCGTAACGGCAACGGCTCCGGGCAGCGAGGGGCCTTCGTCGCTCTGCCGCTGGGGCTGATCGGCCTGGTCCTCAGCGGGGTGGCTCTCGCCCAGTCCAGCGACGGTGTCGGCACCGGCAACGGGCGGGGTGGGGCCATCGTCGGTCTGCTGCTGGGCCTGATCGGCGCGGTCATCGGCTGGCTGGCCCTGTCCCGCTCCCGCCGGACCGCCTGACCAGACCGACGTCACCGACCGCCTACCGCCGACCGCCTACCGCGGATGGAGTACCGCGTCCGTGGTAGCCCCGTCCGCAGAGTGACTTCACACGCACGTCGACGCCGAAGAGCCCGGCCACGAATGTGGAGCGCACCGCTCAGCGACTTGAGGAGAAGTAGATGCCAACCGTGACTCCCCGTACGGACGGAGCTCTGGCGGGACTGGCCCGATTCTGTTATCGGCGCCGCCGGCTGGTCCTCCTCACCTGGATCGTTGGCGTGATCGCCGTGGCGGTCGTCGGCTTCGGCTTCGGGGCCGACCCCGACAACGACTTCACCGGTGGAGACACCGGGTCCGCCAAGGCGCAGGTCCTGATCGAGAAGCACTTCCCCGAGCAGCAGGGGGACACCCTGACGCTCGCGATCAAGGCGGAGAAGGGAATCGACGACCCCGCCGCCCGGCAGAAGATCGAGAAGGTCGTCGCCGACCTGTCCGCCTCGTCCATCACGGGACCGGTGATCTCGCCGTACGAGGACGAGCAGTTGGTGACGGACGATCGCCGTATCGCCCGTACGACCATCCCGCTGACCGAGAAGGATCTGAACAAGACCGAGGTCAAACCCCTGGTCACCACGGTCAAGGAAGCCTCCGGTGACGGAGTGGTCCTGGGGCTGGGAGGGGACAAGGCGGAGAAGGCCGAGACCCCCAAGCAGGGTCCGGCCGAGGGCGTCGGTGTCCTGGCGGCAGCGGTGATCCTCTTCCTCGCCTTCGGGTCGCTGGTGGCGATGGGCCTGCCGATCGTGACAGCCCTCGTGGCGATCCTCGGCGGTATCGCGCTCATCAAGCTCGTGGGGCACCTGGTCCCCTCGCCGGACTTCACCGTCCTCGTCGCGGCGTTGATCGGTCTCGGCGTCGGCATCGACTACGCGCTGTTCATCGTGACCCGCTACAAGGAGAGCCTGAAGGCCGGCGACGACCCCGAGACCGCCACAGTGACGGCCATCACGACGGCGGGACACGCGGTGCTGTTCGCGGGGACGACCGTCGTGATCGCGCTGCTCGGCCTCGTCACCATGGGGCAACGGCTGATGACCGGTGTGGCCATCGGAGCGTCGCTCACCGTGCTGGTGACGATGGTCGCCGCGGTGACCCTGCTGCCGGCGTTCCTGGGCTTCACCGGCCACAAGATCAGCTCGCTGCGCCTGCCCAGCCGCACCCCCCGCCGGCGCGAGCCGGCCGGTGGCCCGTCCCGAGAGCGGCCCACCCCCGCCGAGCGCTGGGCCGGTGTGGTGCAGCGCAAGCCGCTGGTCGCCGCGCTGTTGGCCGGTGCGGGTCTGCTTGTCCTGGCCGCGCCCGCGCTGTCGATGCGGCTGAGTCTGCCCGACGCCAGCGTCCAGCCCCACGACAGGAGCAGCTACACCTCGTACGAGATCGTCTCCGAGGGCTTCGGCCCCGGCTACGGCGCGCCCCTGATCTTCGCCACCGAGGTCGGCTCCAAGGACGCGGATCTGAGTCCGGCAGTCGAGGCGGTCGGCGCGACCGACGGCATCGCCCACGTCACGCAGCCGCGCGTCAGTGAGGACGGGCAGGCCGCCACCTTCATGGCCTTCCCCAAGACCGGATATCAGGACCGGGCGACCACCGACCTGGTGCACGAACTCCGCGACGACGTGCTGCCCAAGGCGTCCGGCGGGGAAGACGTCTACGTCGGCGGCCCGAACGCCGGAGCGATCGACTTCGCGCAGGAGACCAGCTCGCGGCTGCCCCTGATGATCGCGGTCGTCATCGTGATGTCCCTCGTCCTGCTGATCGCGCTTGTCCGGTCGGTCACCATCGCGCTCCAGGCCGCCGTGATGAACCTGCTCTCGATCGGCGCCGCCTACGGGGTGCTGGTCGCGGTCGTCCAGTGGGGGTGGCTGGGCAAGGCTCTCGGTTTCCCCACCGAGATGCCGATCACGACCTGGGTTCCGATGATGATGTTCCCGGTCCTGTTCGGCCTGTCGATGGACTACGAGGTCTTCCTGATCTCGCGTGTCCGTGAGGAGTACGAGCGCACGGGCGACACCCGGACAGCGGTCACCCGCGGGCTGGCGCGCACCGCCAAGGTCATCACGGCCGCGGCGGCCATCATGATCGCCGTGTTCACGACCTCCTTGCTCGGCCCCGACGTCGCGATCAAGCAGATCGGTCTGGGGATGGCGGTCGCCGTGTTCATCGACGCCACCATCATCCGGATGATCCTCGTGCCCGCGGTGATGGAGCTGTGCGGCAAGACCAACTGGTGGATGCCCGGACGCCGGGATCCGAAGAAGACGCCGACCGAGCAGACCGAGGTCGGAGAAGAGGCCAGAGTCTGACTTCTTTCGCGAGCCGGAGTGCGGGGAACCCCAGGGACGGGGTTCCCCGCACTCTTTTGTCGGGAGCTCTGATACAAAGTTGGACAGGGCTCTCGAATTGATGCGGGGCAACCGTTATTTTTCTTCTGCCGCCCGGAGATTTGGCGTTCTGCGTGAAGCGTTCGTGGTGGCGGAAAATCGCTTCCGCAACCCATTATTTATGTCATGGTCGCGTCAGGCTGAAAGTAACGCGCGAGGTCGTGAGAACCGCATTCTCATGCCATGACAAAATTTCTATGGAGCTTCATCGGGGTATGCATTAATTTTGTCGCAGCTTCTCGGTTCACACACATGAACATAGTCTACGGGGGTTATGGGAATGAGATCTGAGACGGGGGACGCGAAGCCACGGAACACACCGCGGAGGCTGGGCGATCTGAGTACGGACTGTCAGCAGTTCCTCAAGGTCGCGGCGGTGTTGGGGAGATCCTTCATGCTGGAGGACGTTTCCAGAATGCTGGATCGATCCTCGGCCTCGCTGCTCCCGCCGCTGGACGAGGCGATGGCCTCGGGGTTCGTCGTCGCGGCCGAGCATCAACTCGCCTTCCGGAGCGATTTCCTGCTGCGGGGGGTGATGGCCTCCATTCCCGCTCCCGTACGTGGCGCGTTGCGCCGTGAGGCGATGGGACACCCGGATGGAGACAAGCCCGCGCCCGGCCGGCGATTTCGGATGGTCGATCCTCCGGCGGAGAACAACCCTTGGACCGTACGGGAAGCCGGCGGAGCCTACTCGAATGTCCACGGTCTGATGATGAATGGCAGGACGGCGGCCGGAATAGGTATTGCGGAGCGTATTCTTGCCGACCCGAACATTACGGCTCCCGTCCGGTTCGATGCGGAAGCGTCTCTTATTCTTGGCCACTTCCTGCTGGGTGACGAAGAAGCCGAGAAGCGTTCCGAGAGGATTTTAGGCGAACGAGGCGTCGGTCAAGGTGATATTGCGGCTCTGATGGCACTCACGACGCTCTCCAACGCCCGCTGGCGGGTTGGAGAATTGGCTGACGGCCTCAGTCTGGGGAATACCGCGGTGCGTTACTGCGGCACCGTCGATCCGGTCTGGCGGCTTCATTTCCAGCTGGCACTGGCGGGCAAGCTGGCAAATCTTCGTGAATTCGACAAGGCCGATTCGCTGATCAATGACGCGGAGGCCGGGCTGCACGGGCTGCCCACGCGGGTCTGGGCGGCAGCGCCCGCGGCCATGCGAGCGCGGCTGGCTCTCCAGGCCGGACGATTCAGAGACGCCCGCCGACAGGCGGAGTTGGTGACCTCGGCGGTGGAGCGGGACGCCGTTCCCGTCCTCCGGCCCCTCGCGTTCACCGTGCTCAGCACCGCCGCTCTCTACACGGGGGACCTGCCCACGGCCGCCGATTATCTGAAGCGGGCGCAGAGTGAGTTGGCCGGGGACCGGGCGGCGTTCCACTCCGTGCAGTACGCGTGGACGGACGTGCGGGTGACCGCCAAGGGAGAAGGGCCCCGGGCGGCCATCGAAGTGCTGTCAGACAAGTACAGCCATCTGCCGACCGAGCGAAGCCTCTACATCGAGGATCCGGGCGCGGCCGCGTTCCTGGTCCGACTGGCGCTCGATGTCGGTGACATCAGCCTCACGCGCAGCGTTCTCGAAACGGTGGACCGCCTGGCGCGGGACAACCCCGGTGTTCCGGTCATCGCTCTCAGCGCCGTGCACGCCAACGCGTTGGTGAGCGGTGATCAGGCCGCGCTGGCACGCATCATCGCGCAGTCGCCGGATCCGATCTCGGTCGCCCTGGCGACGGGAGAACTCGCCAAACTCCACAGCGCGAAGACATCGGCGAAGAGGTGGCAGACGTCCCCGCCGGCCAGTTCCGACGACGTCGACACACGGCAGCGGGATGCCACCTGCTGGTCCACTCTCTCCGACATGGAACGACGCATCGCGTATCTGGTGAGCGTGGGACTGACGAATCGTCAGATCGCCAAAAAGGTCTACCTGTCGGCGCACACCGTGAATTACCACCTGAGGAAGGTTTTCAGGAAGCTGGGTATCAAGACCCGCACCGAACTGGCACGCGGAGCCGCGATCTATTCGAGCGGAGCCGCAGTGTATTCGATGGGGGACCAGGAGAGGCAGGAGGCCGGTACAACCGGCGACAACAGCCCCTGAGTTGCCTCGCGCACGGGCCGTGTCACCCGGCGAACCCACGTTGCTGCGGAGCGGCGAGGGCGGGTGGGAACGGCTCGTGCGCGAGGAAGTGCTTGGTCAGTTCGACGCGACTGTTGATGTCGAGCTTCGAGAACACCCGCCGGAGGTGACTGTCGACGGTGTGCGGCGACAGGAACAGCACGCTCGCCGCCTCTCTGTTGGTTCTGCCGTCGACGATCGCCCGTACGACACGCAGCTCCGCACCGGTAAGGCTCTCCCAGCCCGATGTGGCCCTCTCCGTACCCAGGGCACGGACGTTGTGCACCCCCAGGCGGCGCAGCTCCTTCTGCACCCCGGCAACATCACGCTGCGCCCCGCACGCCAGATAGAGATCCATGGCGGACTCAAGGAGCCGGACCGTCCGGATCTTGTTCCCCCTGCTCTCCTCCTCCCGAGCCGCGTCCTCACGCGCGCAGCCCTCCGCCAGCGGGCGTGCGGCGAGCCGATAGAGCTCCACGGCCCGGTCCAGGGCGACCGGGTCGTCGCGCAGGACACCGTCGGCGTGTTCGGCACCGGCCGTCAACGCGAGCACGGTCGGATTGCGCTCCGACATCCGCCGGGCGAACCGGGCGGCCTGTTCGGCCTCCGCGTCGAGTCCCAGCCGCCTGGCCAGCCGTACGAGTGTCGCCGCCGCCGTAGGAGCCTCGGTGAAGAGCAGCGGGTCGGGTCTGACCTGTCCCTCGACATCGATCAGTGTCTGGACCGTCATCGCCGGACGCCCACCGGCCGCGTGGAACTGGGCGAGCGCCCA
The DNA here is from genome assembly GCF_044458565.1 of Streptomyces sp. NPDC050433. Classification (NCBI taxonomy): domain Bacteria; kingdom Bacillati; phylum Actinomycetota; class Actinomycetes; order Kitasatosporales; family Streptomycetaceae; genus Streptomyces; species Streptomyces sp. NPDC050433. Next base: position 127,747 of record NZ_JBITIB010000014.1, read on the forward strand.
GTCCAGACTCGTCCTGTCGGCCGCCGCGTCCGCGGTCACCAGCCGTTCCGTCATGCGCAACTGTTCGCCGGCGGCGGCCAGATCACCCTGATGCAGGGTGACGCGGGCCAGAACGAGACGCGCGGGTACGGAATCCTCCGCTGCCGATCGGTCGGTCAGACCGAGAGCGGTCTCGGCCGCGGCACGTGCCTCCTCAAGTCGGCCGGTGGCTGCCAGGAGTTCGGCGCGAAGGCCGTACCAGAGACACTGTGGCCAGTCCCCGCCGAGCTTTTCCGCCTCCTTCCTGACGGTGGCGCAGACCTCGGTGGCCTCGTCGAACTGATCCGCCGCGATGAGGGCCCTGACCATCCACGCCCACAGCGGGCGTTCGCCCGCCTCACGGCCGGGGGCGAGTGCCGTCGGGAACCCCGTCGCGGACCCGGTCGGCCGCGCACTCCACGGTGCTGTGAGCGCGTGGGGAGCACCGCCCACGCGCCTCGCGGTGTCCGCGAGCGCCCCCTTCAACTTGGCACGATCCAGCTCGCAGACGTCCTGCCGCGCCAGCGTTCGGCGAAGAAGCTCGGCCGACATGTCATGGCGGTCGGCGTCCCGCAGTCCCTGCCCCAACTCAAGTACCAGGCACGTCTCGGCCGCCGCGTCGATCCCGAGGCGCAGGGCGACATCCGCGAGTCTCCGGGCTTCGGCGCCCCGCCCCGCCGCGGCGAGCAGACGCAGGGCGCGTGCGAGCGTCCGCGGTGCTTCGTCGAAGGCGTCTCCCAGAGCCGACATGGCGCGGGCCGCCAAGTCCTCACCGGCGCATCCGGGTGACCGCGGTTGCGGCTGTGGCTGCGCCTCCGACCGTGGCTGTGACTGCGGCTGTGACCGCGGTGCCGACACCGTCGCGACCGGCTCCCGCTCCGGGAACGCGGCCTGCCGAAGCGCTTCCGCGATCACCCCATGGGTGAACGCCAGTTCCTCGCCGTCCCTCCGTACCAAGCCCACACGCACCGCGTCGTCGACGCCGGAAGCCAGACCGGGCGCGGACTCGCCGAGCGAGGCCGCCGCCTCCTCGACCGTGAACGGGTGACCGATCCTGCTGCCATGCACGAGCAGACGCCGGACGGCCGGCGGCATCTCGTCCAGCAGGCGGTCAACGGCGGCCAGCAGCCCTTCGGGTAGTTGGCCGGCCACCACCGAGGCGATGCCGTCGACGATGACCACCTGTCCCGCCTGGACGAACGAGGTGAACAACTGCTTCACCAGCCACGGATTGCCGTCGCAGCGAGCCGCCCAGCCGAGTACGGACGAATCCGGCCCGGCGCCGAGGACGTCGGCACACAGCTCGGCCACCGCCTTCTCGTCCAGCGCCCCCGGACGGAGCCGTACCGCGGCGTGGTCCGCCAGCCAGCCGATGGCGTGCTGGGCGAGCGACCGAGTGGGAACCGGCCGGCGTGCGAGCAGCCACAGCACCGGCGACGAGGCGAGCGACTGCACAAGGCCCTGGAGGACGAGAGCACCGACGTCGTCGACCCGCTGCGCGTCGTCCAGGACGATCACGAGGGGGCGCCTGCGCGCCGCGTGGTCGACCAGTTCGCCCATGCGATCCACCAACCAGAAGGGGTTCCGGTCGGGGCGCAGCAGGTCGTCGAAATCGGTCTCACCGGACATCACATGCCGAAGGAAGTTGATCAGCAGATGGACGGGTATCGGCTGATCGGTTCCGTTCGCCCGGCCGGCGACCACGGTCAGTCCGCGTTCGGCCCCCTCCAGCGCCGCGGCCTTCAACAGGCGGGTCCTGCCTATGCCGAACGGTCCCTCGACGATGACGCAGCCGCCGGATCCCCGCGACACCGCGTTCATATGGCCGCTCAACGCGGACAGTTCGTTTTCACGCCCCAGCAATGGATTCATGATTACCCCCGTGTCGCCGCGTGTTCAACTGTCCGGACTGGTCAGTTGAACACCCGTGAATCGCGTCGCGATCGAGTGATCAAGCCTGAAAGCCGATTCAGCTTAGCGGGATCGCCGGTGGTGGGTGTGCGCACCCGTACGAAATCGCACTACTCGCGTGAGTAGTGGTCAGGGACGTGCCAACCAAATTATGTTCGTTCCCATTCCGGTGACGTGATCTCAGCGAATTCATGGGAGTTCGAGATGCATGAGCACGAGAGTCGTCATCGCCTCCGTCGGGAGATCATGAGATGACCGTCAGCCATCCGGGAGCGACCACGGACACGGCTGCTGTCGATGCCGCGCTCACGGACTTCTTCGCCGAGCGGCGGGCCGAGGCCGACACGCTCGGTCAGGACGTCCTGGCCGCCGTAGGCGAGTTGGAGAGCTTCGTACTGGGCGGCGGCAAGCGCGTCCGGCCGACCTTCGCCTGGCTGGGCTGGATCGGCGCAGGCGGTGACCGGCACGGCCCGGCCGCCACGGCGGTGCTGAGCGCCTGCGCCGGACTCGAACTGCTGCATGCGGCGGCCCTGATCCACGACGACATCATCGACGCGTCCCGTACACGCCGCGGGCGTCCGGCCGCGCATGTGGCCTTCGCCCGGCGCCACCGGGAGCGAGGATTCTCGGGCGACTCCGAGGCCTTCGGTACCGCCATCGCCATCCTGGTCGGGGACCTCGCCCAGACCTGGGCCGACGCCATGGTCCGCGCCTCCGGGTTGCCGATGGACGCGCAGGCCCGGCTCGCACCGGTGTGGACGGCGGTGCGCTCGGAGGTCTTGTACGGTCAGCTGCTCGACCTGACGAACCAGGCCGGCGAGGACGAGAACATCGAATCGGCCCTGCGCGTCAACCAGTTCAAGACAGCTTCGTACACGGTGGAACGCCCGCTGGAGTTCGGTGCCGCGATCGCCGGCGCGGGGGCCGGCCTCGTCGCGGCCTACCGGGAGTTCGGCTCCCACATCGGGATCGCGTTCCAGCTGCGCGACGACCTGCTGGGCGTGTTCGGTGACCCGGCGGTGACGGGCAAACCGTCAGGCGATGATCTTCGCGAGGGCAAGCGCACGGTCCTGCTTGCGACGGCGCTCAAGTACGCCGACGAACGCGATCCGGCCGCGGCGAGGTTTCTCAGGGCGAGGATCGGCACCGACCTCCGTGACGACGAACTCGCCGCCATGCGCGCCGTATTCGTCGGCACCGGTGCCGTGGACGACATCGAACGGCAGATCGCGCTCCGTACCGACCATGCCCTGGCCGTCCTGGAGACGAGTGAGGCCACCGCCCCGGCGAAGGACCAACTCGCCGCGGCGGCGGTCAGGGCGACACGGCGGGCGCAGTGAGGATATCGACGTATTCGCGCATGTCGGAGCGCACTCCCAGCACTTGGAGGACGGATGTCCGGAACCACCGAGGTGGCGGAGCTCTACTCGACCGTCGAGGAATCGGCCCGGCAATTGGGTGTGGCCTGTTCGCGTGAGAAGGTCTGGCCCATCTTGACCGCGTACGGCGATACGTTCGCGCACGAGGCGACCGTGGTCGCTTTCAGGGTGGCCACCGCACTGAGCCACGTAGGAGAACTCGACTGCCGCTTCACCACGCATCCCACGGAACGGGACCCCTATGGCCTCGCCCTGGTGAACGGCCTTGTCGCACCGGTGAATCACCCCGTGGGCGCCCTGCTCCCGGACATCCAGGAGCGATGCCCCGTCGAGAGCTACGCCATCGACTTCGGAGTCGCCGGTGGCTTCAAGAAGATCTACTCGTTCTTCACCCCGGCGGATCTTCAGGAGCTGTCGAAGCTTGCCGGTATCCCGTCCATGCCGAGCGGTCTGGCCGAGAATGTGGACTTCTTCGCCGCCCATGGCCTGGACGACAGAGTGGGCGTCATAGGAATCGACTACCCGCACAGAACGGTGAACATCTACTTCAACGACGTGCCGGACGAGTGCTTCGAACGGAAGACCATCCGGTCGATGCTCGCCGAGATCGGACTCCCGGAGCCGAGCGAGCGGCTGCTGACGCTCGGCCGGGAAGCGTTCGGGCTGTATGTCACGCTGAGCTGGGACTCGTCGAGAGTCGAGCGGATCTGCTACGCCGTCACCACCACGGACCTGACGGCACTACCCGTTCGAATCGAGCCGGAAATCGAGAAGTTCGTGAGGAGTGTTCCGCGCGGTGACGCCGACCGTAAATTCGTTTACGGCCTCGCGTCCTCACCGGAGGGGGAGTACGACAAACTCGAATCGCACTACAAATGGAAACCAGGGGTGATGGATTTCATCTGATGGCGCGTCATTCGCCGACTCAGATCCAGCCGGCCCGCGAGGCCGCGTGCACGGCACTGATCCGGTTCCCGGCCTTCAGCTTGTGGATGGCCGAATGAATATGATTGCGGACTGTTCCCGGGCTCAGGTGCAGTTGGGACGCGATGACGGTGAGGGGGCGGCCGTCCTCGGCGGCCTTCAGGATCTCCGCCTCACGGGCGGTCAGCGGATTCTCGCCCACGGCCAGCACCTCGGTGACCAGTTCGGGTGGGCAGTGGCGTCCGCCCGCGTGCACCTCCCGGATCACCCTGCTCAGCTCGCTGACCGAGGTCTCGCTGGTGAGGATTCCGCGCACGCCGGCCTTGAAGGCGCGGTGCAGATGGCCGGGCCGGGCCCCGCAGGTCAGGAGCACCACCGGGAAACCGGGCCGTTCCCGGTGCAGCTGCTCGGCGACCTCGATGCCGTTCATGCCCGGCAGGTGCACGTCGAGAACGGCGAGTCCGGCCCGGTGTTCGTCGATGAGTGCCGGCACGCCGCCGCCCCGCCCCGTGCCTGCGACGACCTCGATGTCCCCCGTCAGTTGGAGCAGACCGGTCAGAGCCTCCCTGGTCAGGGCCTCTTCCTTGGCCAGGACGACTTTGATCGCCGTCTTCCCCCACCAGTCACGGCGGGGGCCGGGCGGCGGCGTACGCGGTGCGACGGGGGATACGTCGAAAGCCGGAGGCGGGTTCCCGCGTCGGTCCCGCTCCGTCAACTCGGCGACGAAAGCGGGGGCCATGACCGTGTAACCCGCCGCGACCGCGGCGATCGCGCCCAGGAGTTGTTCGTGTGGCGCGTCCCGCAGGAGCAGACCGGTTGCCCCGGCCTGGAGGGCGTCACGGTATCGCTCCCGCTGATCGGGGGCGGTCAGGATGACGACCTTGGGAGGGCGGTCGGTGGCGTCCATCAGGCGTCTGGTCACGATCATGATGTTCATGCCGGACACTCCGGTGCCCATCAGCACGACGTCCGGGCCGGTCTCGACGGCGCGGGCCACCGTCTCCTCGCCGTTGGCCGCCTCGCCCGCCAACTCCAGCCCTGGCGCGGCTCCGATCGCCGTCGCGAGTGCCGTCCGGGCCGACGCCTCGGGGTCGACCACGAGTACGGAGTACGTCTTCAGCGCCGCGGGACATGGCGGAGCGACTTCTGTCATCGAAATGTCCCCCTGGAGTCGGCCTGAGTATCCGCCGTACGCGCATGCCCGCATGGGGCGAACGGAGTTCGCTGAATGCGGGAGACGCGCTCATGGGGGTCCGGGGTTGAAGCCGGGAGCCGTCGAGCGAGGGAAGCCTGACCTTACTTTGACTGTCCGTAAGGTCATTGATCCACCGCCATGCGTTCGAGCCACAGAAATTGACTTTAGCCCCACTGGCCTCTACTTCTCTACCCTTGACTCTCCGTCACAAGGCGCTCGACGCCGTCATCCGGTCGGCAGGGGAGAGGCGCGAAGACGTGATGTGCGCGCCCCGGCAGTGAGGTCACGCTGGTCGGCAATCTCTTGACGGGAGCACACATGCAACCACCCAGCTCTACGGCGGACTTCACCCGACTCGGGCCCTGGGAGCACATGCCGGCGGCCCAGCAACCGGACTGGCGGGACCACGCCGCTCACCACGAGGCCTGTCAAAGGCTGGCGTCAGCACCGCCCCTGGTGACCCTCACGGAGATTCGGCATCTTCGGCGGTCGCTGGCACACCTGTTGACGACCGACGCGCTTCTGCTCCAACTGGGCGACTGCGCCGAGAGCTTCTACGAATGCACCCCTCGGCACATATCGGAGAAACTGCGTGTCATCGACCGCCTCGGTGATCGGCTCGGTGAACTCACCGGCCGCGGTGTCATTCGCGTCGGCCGTATGGGCGGACAGTTCGCCAAACCCCGGTCGCGGGCGACCGAGCGGCACGGGACAGAGGTCATCCCGTCCTTTCAGGGGCACTTGATAAATTCGGAGATCCCTTCGGCCGTGACCCGCAAGGCCAACCCCGAGCGCATGCTGTGGGCCTACGACGCCAGCGGCAGGGTGCAGCGGGCCATGCGGGCGCATCGTCACCGGGACGGCGATCCGCCCGCGGCCGAAGGCCCGTGGTCGAGCCACGAGGCTCTTGTCATCGACTACGAATCCCGGCTGGTCCGCCACGACGCGGACACGGGCGAGCTGTATCTGACCTCAACACACCTGCCATGGGTGGGGGAACGGACACGTCGGCCGGCGGACGCGCACGTCGCGCTGCTCTCCGCCGTGGTCAATCCGGTCGGGTGCAAAATCGGGCCGGCCGCGGACCCCGACGACATCGCGCGGGTGTGTGAGGCGCTGGATCCGCGACGTGAGCCCGGCCGTCTCGTCCTCATACCGCGTATGGGCAGAGACCGGATCCAGCACGTCCTGCCACCCGTCGTCCGCCGTGTGGCGAACGCGGGACACCCCGCGATCTGGCTCTGCGACCCCATGCACGGCAACACCGTGACATCACCGCTCGGTCTGAAGACCCGTCATCTGACCGACATGATCAGCGAGGCTCTGCGATTCCGGGACATCCTGGAGAAGAACCGCCAGCACCCCGCCGGACTCCACCTGGAGGTCGCCGCCGACGACGTGACGGAATGCGTCGGCGGACCGGTGGAGAGCGACGACGATCTGCGTCGCCACTACACCTCACTGTGCGATCCGCGGCTCAACGTCGACCAGGCGGCCACCCTCATCGAGGCGTGGGCGAGGGGACTTTGTCCGCCAGCAGCGAGGTGAGCAGGTCACCGAGGATCTCCGGGCCGTGCTGGGTGAGCAGGGATTCGAGATGGAACTGCACGGAGCGAAAACCCGCACCGCGCAGGCCGTGCACTTCGCCCGTCCGGGCGTTCCTGCTGATGTCGACGGGCTCGCGCTGCCCGGTCGCGGATATGGAGTCGTGTCCGGAGCGGGCTTCGTAGGTGTTGTAGAAGCCCACGAGTTCGGATCGGCCGAACAGGTCGACCCGTTTCTGAACGCCTTGGTTGGCCACCGGGCGCCGTACGATTTCAAGGCCCAACTCGGTGGCGAGGATCTGGTGGCCCAGGCAGATGGCCAGGAACGGGACGGTGCCGGCGAGCAGGTCACGGACGAGCGTGCGCAGCGTGTCCATACGCGGGTCCGTGGCGTCGCGGGGGTCGCCGGGACCGGGGCCGACGACCACGACGTCGAACGCCTCCCAGGGCAGCGGATCGTCGAATCGCGTGATCGTCGTCCGCAGGCCGAGGGCTCGCAGTTGATGGCCGAGCATTCCCACGAAGGTGTCCTCGTTGTCCACGATCAGCACGTGCCGCCCGACCAGCGCCGGGTCCGGTGTTCTCCCGTGTGCTCCGTCGAGCCAGAAGCGCGACAGAGTGGAGTTGCGGGCTGCCAGGGCCAGGCGCACACGGGGGTCGTCGGTGGGTGACTCGTGCGCTCCCACCGAGTCGGGCGCGCCCGGCGCGCGACGACCTTCCCCCGCGAGGCCCAGCGCTTCGATCACACCCGCGGCCTTGGCGCGGGTCTCGGCCACCTCGGAAACGGGGCGGGAGTCACGGACGAGGCTGGCGCCGACGCCCAGGCGCAGCCGGCCGTCGCCGCCGACCTCCGCGGTCCGGATCATGATCGCCGAGTCGAGCGTACGACCGCCCGCCGCATCACGGCCGATCAGCGCGAGGACGCCGCCGTAGTATCCGCGGCCTGTCGCTTCATGACGGCCGATGACCCGGAAGGCGTTCTCCAGCGGACTTCCGGTCACGGTCGGTGCGAGCAGGGTCTCCCGCAGTACGTCCCGTACGTCGAGATCGCTGTGGCCGGTCAGGATGTACTCGGAGTGGGTGAGGCGCGCCATTTCCTTGAGGAAAGGTCCGTGAACCCGGCCGCCGGAGGCACAGATGCGGGCCATCATCTTCAATTCTTCGTCGACGACCATATAGAGTTCGTTGGCCTCTTTCCGGTCGTTCAGGAACTCCAGCAGCCCGGCAATGTCGGGGCCGGTTGCCGGGTGCCGATAGGTCCCGCTGATGGGGTTCATCGACACGGTTCCGTCGGCCATGCTGACATGTCTTTCCGGTGATGCGCCGATGAATGTTCCCGCGCCGGTGTGGAACAGGAAAGTCCAGTACGACCCGAGTTCACCGGTAAGGAGCCGCCGGAAGACGGCCAGCTCCGTGCGGACCGAGTAGTCGTCCAACCGCGCGACGAAGGAACGCCTGATGACGAAGTTGGATCCGGCGCCCTGTCCGATCTCATCACCCAGCACCCGTTCGACGATCGCCGCGTAGTCCTCGTCGCTGATGTCGAATCCGGCGTCCGACACGCGCACGTTCCGCTCGGGCAAGCCCGCCAGAGTCTGATCGCGGGTGAGTTCGGCCTGGTCATGGACGCACATCGCGAGCAACGGTGCGTGATCGTCGCGGCAGGCGAACCCACGTTCGGTGATCTGCCGGTACGGGATCGCCACCAGCAGATCATGTCGCTCATCACCGGAATCCTCGCCGGGCAGGGGCAGTTCGGCGAGGGCGTCCACCTCGCGCATCTCGCCGGTCAGAATCTCCACGCGCGAGTTCCGCGCCGAACCGGGCCGGTAGAGCAGGGCGAAGGCACGACCGTCCTCGCCGAGGCCGGTCAGCACATCCCGAGGGCCGGCCGTGCTCGAATCCGTACCGTACATTTCGCTCCCCTTAGCGTGAGATCAGAGATCACCGCCCTCGATACTGCGGTCGCGAAAGGCGTCGCACAATGACGTGAAGCCGCCATCACGTGTTTCCGGTAACGGTTCATCAGGCATGGCGTGAATAGCTGAACGGAGTGGAACTACCCACGCGAGTAGTGGGCGGGCCGGTGGCTCGCGATTACTGTCGTGGCCTACCAGTTCGGCGAGGGGGTGAAAACGACCGTGGATGTTCTGGTTCAGAAATATGGCGGTACTTCTCTGGGGACTCTTGACCGTGTTCGCCACGCCGCCCTGCGCGTCGCGGCGTCGCGGCGAGAGGGACCGTCGGTGGCCGTGGTCGTCTCCGCACGCGGCGGCAGGACCGATGATCTGCTGAGGCTGGCGGCCGACATGGGCGCCACGTCCCCCTCCCGCGAACTGGATCAGTTGCTGGCCGTGGGCGAGTGCGAGTCGGCGGCTCTGATGGCCCTGGCACTGAACGGGCTGGGAGTGCCGGCGATCTCGCTGACCGGTCACCAGGCCGGGATCCGGGGCACCGACCGGCACGGTGACGCCCTCATCTCACGGATCGGGGCGGCGCGTGTACAGGCGGCACTGGCCGGCGGCCAGGTCGCCGTGGTCACCGGATTCCAAGGGGTCGACCGCACCGGAGATGTCGTCACGCTCGGACGCGGCGGCTCCGACACGACCGCGGTGGCGCTGGCGGCGCGACTTCACGCGGCGGCCTGCGAGATCTACACCGACGTGGACGGCGTCTTCAGCGCCGACCCCCGCATCCTGCCCGCGGCCCGATGCCTGCCGTGGGTCCAGCCCGGTGTGATGGCGGAGATGGCGTTCGCGGGCGCGCGGATCCTGCACACCCGCTGTATCGAACTGGCGGCCATGGAAGGGGTCGAAGTGCGCGTGCGGAACGCCTCGTCGCAAGCACCCGGCACGACCGTCGTCGACCGGCGGGACGGCCTGCCGCTGGAGACCCGCCGTGCCGTCGTGGCGGTCACCCACGACACCGACGTCGCGCGCGTGCTGGTGCACTGCCGCGACAGCCGGCAGGACCTGGCTCCCGATGTGTTCGAAGTGCTCGCCGCCCGGGGGACGGTGGTGGACCTGGTGGCCAGGTCCGGGCCGTACGAGAACGAGTTCCGCATGGGATTCACGATCCGCCGAAGCCAGGCCGACTCCGTGCGGGGCGCACTGCACGAGCTGACGGCCTCCTTCGGCGGCGGTGTCCACTTCGACGAGAACGTCGGCAAGGTGTCGGTGGTGGGGATGGGCCTGCTCAGCAGGCCGGAGTACACGGCCAGGCTCATGTCGGCCCTGGCCGCGGCCGGGATTCCGACGAGCTGGATCTCCACCTCCCAGATGCGGCTGTCCGTGATCGTGCCGCGAGAACGCACCGTCGACGCGGTCGAGACCCTGCACCGCGAGTTCCAGCTCGACCGGCACGACCCGGTGGACGCGTCCGCGACCTGAACTCCGGCTGTTCCGCCACCGTTTGAGAGAGGCAGGACACAGTGGCTGTACACAACACCTCGTTCGCGCGGGGCCTCCGGCTGCGACGGCTCTTCCGGCACGGCGACGGGCGTCTGCTCGTCGTGCCGCTCGATCATTCCGTCACCGACGGACCGCTGCCGCGCGGCGATCTGAACTCCCTGCTCGGTGACCTCGTCGGAACCGGTGTCGACGCCGTGGTTCTGCACAAGGGCAGCCTCCGCCATGTCGAGCCCAGCCGGTTCGGCGACATGTCGCTGATCGTGCATCTGAACGCGAGCACCAGACACGCTCCCGATCCGGACGCGAAGTATCTCGTCACTCACGTGGAGGAGGCGCTGCGGCTGGGCGCGGACGCGGTCAGCGTGCACGTCAACCTGGGGTCGCGCCAGGAGGCCCGGCAGGTCGCCGATCTGGCGGCGGTGGCGGGGGAGTGCGACCGCTGGAACGTCCCGCTGCTCGCCATGGTGTACGCCCGCGGACCGCGGATCGAGGACTCGCGCGCGCCTGAACTGGTGGCGCACGCCGCGTCACTTGCCGCTGACCTCGGTGCGGACATCGTCAAAACCGACTACGCGGGCACACCCGAACGGATGGCCGAGGTCGTACGGGTCTGTCCGATCCCCGTCATCGTGGCCGGCGGCCCCCGCGCGGCCGAGACCGACACCGTGCTGTCCCAGGTGTCCGACGCCCTCAAGGGCGGGGCGGCCGGTGTGGCCATGGGACGCAACGTCTTCCAGGCCGAACGGCCCGGCTGGATGGCGGCCACCCTCGCGGGGCTGGTGCACGAATCGCGGCACGTCCCTGGCCCGGAGGGCGTGAACAGCCGTCTCGCCCTCACGTCTTGAGAATTCTCCGACCTTTCCGCAGAGGAGACACCTGTGAAGCTGTGCTGGCTGGACATCCGCAACGCCGACGGAGCCAAGCAAGCCATCATCGAGGAAGCCGTGCACCAACGGGTCGACGCCATCGTGGCGGACGATCCGGCCGACCTGGAGCCGCTTCCCCCGACGGTGAAGAAGGTGCTGTTCCCGCGGAACGGGCCGCTGCCCGAGAAGCTGGCACCCGCGGATCTGGTCATCGTCGACCCGGCCCGCCACGGGGAGCCCGCCGAACTGGCGGGCCAGTACCCCGACATGGAGTTCGGCCGGTATGTGGAGATCACGGACGCCGCGAGCCTCGAAGACGCCTGCAGCTCGGCGCGCCTCGACAAATGGAGCCTGCTGTACTTCCGGGACCCCACCAAGATCCCGCTGGAGATCGTGCTGGCCGCCGCGGCCGGAGCGGACGGCAGCACCATTACCCAGGTGGCCGATGTCGAGGAGGCGGCGATCGTCTTCGGCGTGCTGGAGCACGGCTCCGACGGCGTGATGCTCGCCCCCCGGGTTCCGGGCGAGGCGACGGAACTGAAGGCCGCCGCCGTGAGCGGGGCGGCGGACCTGCCCCTGGTGGAGCTGGAGATCACCGGAATCCGGCGGGCGGGAATGGGGGAACGCGCGTGCGTCGACACCTGCACGAACTTCCGGCTCGACGAGGGCATTCTCGTCGGCTCGCACTCCACCGGCATGATCCTTTGCTGTAGCGAGACGCACCCGCTCCCGTACATGCCGACCCGGCCGTTCCGGGTCAACGCCGGTGCGCTGCACTCCTACACGCTGTCGGCCGAGGGACGCACCAACTACCTCAGCGAACTCACCGCCGGCGGCAGGGTGCTCGCCGTCGACGCGAAGGGGCACTCTCGGGTCGTCACCGTCGGCCGGGTCAAGATCGAGACGAGGCCACTGCTCGCGATCGACGCGGTCTCGCCGTCGGGCGTCACCGTCAACCTCATCGTGCAGGACGACTGGCACGTACGGGTGCTCGGGCCGGGCGGCACGGTACTGAATGTCACGGATCTGACGCCGGGTACGAAGGTGCTCGGTCATCTGCCCGTCAAGCAGCGGCATGTCGGCTACCCGATCGATGAGTTCTGCATCGAGAAGTGAGCCGTGGCAGCCATGAGAGAGGCGTGGTGGCCGCGATGACCCCGGGGCCCGTGCTGGATTTCCATATGCGTCTGGCCCCCCGGCCGGGCGCCGCCGAGCGGCTGCTCTCGACTCTGGACGACTGTGGACTGGAGCGAGCGGTGGTGTGCGCCGGCGGCACCATCGACCTCGACCGGCTCTCCCGCCAGCTCGTCGAGGGCGGGCACGTCGAGACCGACGCCGACAACGACGCGGTGCTGGAGACCTGTTCGGGCACCGACGGGCGCCTGGTGCCGTTCTTCTTCGCCAACCCGCACCGCCCGGCCGACGTCTACCGTGCCCGGGCCGCCGACTTCCGTGGCCTGGAGGTCTCGCCCGCCGTACACGGTGTCGGCCTGACCGATCCACGGGTGGCCGAACTCGTCGGCGTGGCCGCCGAGTTCGGCCACCCCGTGTACGCGGTGTGCCTCACCCGCCCCGGCGCCGGCGTGGCGGACCTGGTCGAACTGGCCCGACGCTTCCCACGGGTGAGCTTCGTACTCGGACACAGCGGCATCGGCAACATCGACTTCCACGCTCTCACGCTGATCCGGGACGAGGCGAACATCCTGCTGGAGACCTCCGGCGGCTACACGTGCGTGGCCGAAGCGGCGCTCGGCCGACTCGGCGCCGGGCGCGTGGTGTTCGGCTCCGAGTATCCGCTCCAGCACCCGTCCGTGGAGCTGGCCAAGTTCCAGGCGCTGCGGCTGCCGCCCGAACAGTGGCGGCAGATCGCCTGGGACAACGCACATCGACTCCTGGGAGAGGAGAAGCGGTGAACGACGACACAGGTTCGAACCTGCCCCGAATCGGCCAGTGGAACGGACCCGAGGAACTGCGGCGCATCCAGGAGAAGCAGCTGCCGCAAACCGTCTCCTGGGCGGCCCGCTCGCCGTTCTACCGCGAGCGGCTGAACCCGGCGGCCCTGCCCACGACCGCGGCCGACCTCGCCACCTTGCCGCTGACCACGAAGGGGGACCTGCGGGACAACTACCCCTACGGCATGCTCGCCGTCCCCAAGGAGCGGCTGGCCACCTATCACGAGTCGAGCGGGACCGCCGGGCAGCCCACCGCCTCGTACTACACGCAGGAGGACTGGACCGACCTGGCCGAGCGCTTCGCCCGCAAGTGGATAGGGATCTCCGCGGCGGACACCTTCCTGGTCCGCACCCCGTACGCACTGCTGCTGACGGGGCATCTGGCGCACGCCGCCGGCCGGCTGCACGGCGCCACCGTGGTCCCCGGCGACAACCGTTCGCTGGCCATGCCGTACGCCCGCGTGGCCCGCGTCCTGCACGACCTGGGTGTCACGCTGACCTGGTCGGTGCCGACCGAATGCCTCATCTGGGCAGCCGCCGCGACTGCGGCCGGACACCGCCCCGGCGCCGACTTCCCCGCGCTGCGCGCGCTGTTCGTCGGCGGCGAACCGCTCACCTCCGCCCGCCGCGGCCGGATCAGCCGGCTGTGGCAGGTGCCGGTGATCGAGGAGTACGGCTCCACGGAGACCGGCAGTCTCGCCGGCGAGTGCCAGTACGGGCGGATGCATCTGTGGGCCGACCGGGCGCTGTTCGAGGTGTACGACCCGAGTACCGGCACCGTCGCGGCGGAGGGCCGGGGCCAGCTCGTGGTCACCCCGCTGTTCCGCGAGGCGATGCCCCTTCTGCGCTACAACCTCGAAGACAACGTGTCGGTCTCCTACGACGACTGCGACTGCGGATGGAACCTGCCCACGGTCCAGGTGTTCGGCAGGTCGGCTTTCGGCCACGAGGTCGGTGCCGCGGTGATCACCCAGCACCGGCTGGAGGAGCTCGTCTTCTCCCTCCCGGACTCCTACGAGGTGGTGTTCTGGCGGGCGAAGGCCGAACCGACCGTCCTGCGTATCGAGTTCGAGGTGCCCGAGGAGCACCGGAAGGACGCCCAGGCGGAACTGACGTCCTCGGTGCGGGCCGTGTTCGGTGTCGAATGCGATGTCGTCGGGCTGCCCCCGGGGAGTCTGATACCGCGCGACGCGCTCACCGCCATGCCGGACGTGGTCAAACCGCGCAGCCTCTTCGGGCCCGACGAGGACTGGGGCAAAGCGCTCCTCTACTACTGATGGGGGCGGTATGCCTCGGATGAAGGTGGCCGTGGCGGGGGCGGGAATCGCCGGCCTCGCCTTGGCCGCCGCCCTCAGCCGGGCCGGAATCGACTGTCATGTGTACGAACAGGCTGAGCGGCTGGCCGAGGTGGGGGCAGGGGTGCAACTGGCGCCCAACGCCACCCGGTTGCTGCACCGGATCGGCCTGCGCGCGCGTCTGCGCTCCTTCGCGGTCGCGCCCTGGGCGATCGAGATGCGCCGCTGGGACGACGGCTCGCTGCTGCAACGCACCCCGCTGGGCGCCCCGTGCCGCCGGCGCTTCGGGGCGCCGTACTACACCGTGCACCGTGCGGACCTGCACAGCGCCCTGCTCTCGCTCATTCCGGCCGGCCAGGTGCACCTCGGCGCCCGCTGTGTCGGTGTGACGCAGGACGGCGACGCCGCGCGGCTGCGCCTGTCCGACGGCTCGACGGTCACCGCGGATCTGGTCGTGGGCGCCGACGGCATCCACTCGGTCGTGCGTGAGCAACTGGCGCCCGACCAGCCGCGGTACTCCGGGCAGACGATCTACCGGGGCCTGGTGCCGGCCGAGCGAGTGCCCCATCTGCTCGGCGCGTCCCTGGTCCGGCTGTGGCTCGGACCGGGCCGGCACTGCGTGTGCTACCCGGTGTCGTCCGGCCGGCAGATGAGCTTCGGCGCGACCGTCGCCGCCTCGGACTGGCGGGAGGAGTCCTGGTCGGCGCGGGGCGACGTCGCCGAACTGGCCGCCGCGTACGCGGGCTGGCACCCGGACGTCGCCCAGCTCGTCGAAGCGGCGGAGACGGTCAGCAGATGGGCGCTGCACGATCGCGAGAGCATCGACCGGCTCAGCTCGGGACGGGTGACCGTCATCGGCGACGCCGCGCATCCGATGCTGCCGTTCCAGGCGCAGGGCGCGAACCAGGCGATCGAGGACGCCGTCGTCCTCGCGGCCTGCCTGGCCGACGCGGAACCGGACGACCAGAGCGCCGCCCTGCGCCGCTACGAGGAGATCCGCCTGCCCCGCACCACACGGATCCAGCGCCAGTCGCGGGAGAACGCGAAGACCTTCCACCTGGCCGACGGGGACGCGCAGCGCCGCCGCGACACCTCCACCCGGAACTCGTCGGGTCTCGACGCGCACGACTGGCTCTTCGGGTACGACGCCGGGCAAGCCGCCACAACCAGCGGGAGTTCATGATGGAACTGACCGGAATCGACGGGACGATCGCGCTGGTCACCGGTGCGGCGCAGGGTATCGGCGCCGCGGTGGCCGCCACCCTGGCGGGCGCGGGAGCGCACGTCGCGGCCGTGGACCGCAACGCCGAAGCCCTCGACACCGCCGTGGCCAAACTCGCGGCCGGAGGCGCGTCGGTCCGCGGCTACGCCATCGACGTGTGCGACAGCGAGGCGGTGGACGCGCTCGTACGGCGCGTCGAGGACGAGCAGGGGCCCATCGGCATCCTCGTCAACGCGGCCGGCGTCCTGCACACCGGCAGAGTCGTCGAACTGACGGATCATCAGTGGAATGAGACCCTCTCCGTCAACGCGGGCGGTGTGTTCAACATGTCCCGCGCGGTGGCCCGGCGGATGACCGGCCGCCGCCGGGGCGCGATGGTGACCGTGGCGTCCAACGCCGCCGGTGTACCGCGTACGGAGATGGCCGCGTACGCCGCGTCGAAGGCGGCGTCCGCCCAGTTCACCCGGTGTCTGGGACTGGAGCTGGCCGACTACGGCATCCGGTGCAACATCGTCTCGCCGGGCTCGACCGACACCCCCATGCTGCGCTCGATGTTCGGCGCGGAAGCCGATCCGAGCCGGGCCATCGAGGGCTCGCCGGCCGCGTACCGCGTCGGTATCCCGCTGCGGAAACTGGCCCAGCCGCAGGACGTGGCCGAGGCGGTCGCGTACCTCGTGTCGGAACAGGCCGGTCACGTCACGATGCACGACCTGTACGTGGACGGTGGCGCCGCGCTGCACGTATGAGGCGGTCGGGGCGTCCGGCGAACCGGACGGACACACGAGGAGAGCGAACCATGGCCATGCCCCCCATCGCGCCCTACCGCATGCCGGGCGACGGCGATCTGCCGTCCGCGGCGGTGCCCTGGCGCCCGCGCGCGGACCGGGCCGTCGTGCTCGTGCACGACATGCAGCGGTACTTCCTGCGCCCGTTTCCGGCCGGGCGCTCTCCGCTGACCGAACTGGTCTCCAACACCGCGAAGTTGCTCGCGGCGGCGCGTGCGGCCGGGGTGCCGGTGATGTACACGGCACAGCCGGGTGGCATGAGCCGCGAGGACCGCGGGCTGCTGCACGACCTCTGGGGTCCCGGTATGGGAGTGGGGGAGGCCGATCGCGGTATCGCCGACGAAGTCGCCCCCGAGCCGGGCGACACGGTGTTGACCAAGTGGCGCTACAGCGCGTTCTTCCGCAGTGATCTGGAGGAGCGACTACGGAAGTCGGGACGGGACCAGCTCATCGTCTGCGGCGTCTACGCGCACATGGGTTGCCTCATCACCGCGTGCGACGCGTTCAGCCGTGACATCGAGCCGTTCCTGGTGGCGGACGCGCTGGCCGATCTCTCTCTCGACGACCATCTTATGGCGCTTCGCTATGCCGCGGATCGCTGCGCGGTGCCGCTTTCCACGTCCGACGTTCTGGATAAACTCAAGCATTAGTCAACAGCAGGTAATTCGAATTCCCTCGGAATGCGTGCGCAGCGTCAACTACTCGATTGTGCAGTGGACCTGACGAACGAATTCACTAACCTCGTGTCAGCATTTCCCCCAAATTCAGGGAAGAGGGCACGACGCATGACGACGCTCAGACGTTCTCCGGACTCGGATTTCTCACCGCGGCGCAGGACGCTGTTGCTCGGCGGGCTCGGCGGTGCTTCGACCGCGGCGCTGGCCACTCTGGGGCACAGTGGCACGGCATTCGCCGGTGAGCCCACCCGCCCGGTGACGAAGTCGGCCGTCGACTTCGACTTCGACACCGGCAACTTCATCCGGGATCTGATCTCCCAGTTCCACCCGGCCTGGGACGTCATCGCGCCCATGGACGTGACCGTGCTGCACCGGTTCATCCATCTGTCCACGACCGCGTGGTTCGACGCGGTCGCGCCCTACCACCCGACCGCGGTGGGCGTCCACTCCCGGCTCGGCCGTCGTCCCTCCGGCGAGGCCGCAACCAACAGGAACAAGAACATCGCCGGCCTGTACGCCTCGTACCGAGTGATACAAGGCGTGGAGCCGGGGCGGGAGCCGTCCTTCCGGGAACTGCTGATCGCCGTCGGCCTGGACCCCGACGACGGGTCGGCCGACCGGTCCAGTCCGGTCGGCATCGGCAACCTGGCGGGCAAGGCAGTCGTCGCGGCCGCCGAGCGGGACGGCATGAACCAGCTCGGGGACGAGGGCAGCCGGTACAACGGCAAGCCCTTCGAGGACTACACCGGCTACAAGCCGGTGAACACCGCCTACAAGCTGGCCAACCCCTCCCGGTGGCAGCCGAAGTTGGGGCCCCACAACCGCCGCCTCGGCGGCGGGGCGGGTGACCAGGGCATCTTCGTCGTCCAGCACTTCGTCACCCCGCAGATGCGGCTGACAAAGGCCCATACCTTCCGCGACCCGAGCCAGTTCAGGCTCGACCCGCCCCGGCACACAGACCACACGAGGGTCAGGGACTACAAGTACTCGGCGGACGAGATCCTGGAGGCGTCGGCCGCACTCACCGACAAGCAGAAGGTCACAAGCGAGTTCTTCGACAACAAAATACTGGGCCTCGGCACCTCGGTGGCTGCCGCGGCTCTGGCCCACGAGGACCGGCTGGACCTCGACGGCTGGGTGCACCTGCTCTTCACCAACACGGTGTCGCTGTTCGACACGCTCATCGCCATCTGGCACCACAAGACCATGTACGACACGGTGCGGCCGTTCAGCGCGGTCCGGCACGTGTACGGCAGCGCCGCGGTGACGGCCTGGGGTGGACCCGGCAAGGGCACTGTCAACGACATCCCCGCCGAGGAGTGGTCCAGTTACCTCAACGTGGGGGACCACCCGGAGTATCCGTCCGGCTCCACGACACTCTGCTCCGCCCAGGCGCAGGCGGTGCGGCGCTTCTTCGGCGATGACGTCCTGAACCTGAACTACACCGCTCCCGCCGGCTCGTCGCTGGTGGAGCCGGAGCTCACCCCCGCCCGCGAGGTCAAGCTGCACTACGCCACCTGGACCGACTTCGTCCAGGAGTGTGCCATCAGCCGGGTGTGGGGCGGGGTGCACTTCAAGAAGACGGTCGAGCGGTCCGTCGACTTCGGGGCGCAGTTCGGCGATCTGGCCTACGAGTTCGTGCAGCGGCAGGTCAAGGGCGACGTGGATTCCAGGTAATTCAGATGAATGCCCGCAGCCACCGTCGAACATCGTGAGTTGTGCGCGGACACGCGATGGGACGGTGGCCGCGGCGTACCGATCGGGCGGTGCGGTTTCCCGCAGGAAATACCGCGAACACGGGGCGAACGAGGCCGGAGGGCCCGGATACGTTCGCCCGACCGGCCGGCCGGCCGCGACTTTCGAAGACCGGGAGGGACACCTCGATGTCCGATCGCACTCATGTCGTCGTCATCGGCGGAACGTCGGGGCTCGGGCGGCATTTCGCCCAGTCGTGCGCCGAGCGCGGAAGCGACGTGATCATCACCGGCCGCACGGAGGACCGGACCAAGGGCATCGCCGACGAGATCGGCGGGCGGACTCGCGGACTCGCACTGGATCTGACCGATACTGCGGGGATCGAGGCCGGTCTGGCCGACGTACGACGCGTCGACCGGCTGGTCCTCGCGGCGCTCGACCGGGACCACAACACCGTGCGTGACTACCGCCCGTCCGACGCGACGCGCCTGCTGACGGTGAAACTCGTCGGCTACACCGCGGTCCTGCACGCCCTCGCCCCGCGGATGGCCGACGACAGCGCGGCCGTACTGCTCGGCGGCCTCGCCAGCCACCGTCCTTATCCCGGATCCACCACCGTGACGACCGCCAACGGTGGCATCAGCGCGCTGGTCAGAACACTGGCCGTGGAACTCTCACCGATCCGGGTCAACGCCCTGCACCCGAGCATCGTCTCGGACACGCCGTTCTGGGACGACAAGCCGGCGGCACGCGAGGCCGCCCGGACGCGTGCGCTCACCAGGCGGCCCGTGACGATGCGGGACTGCACCGAGGCGATCAGCTTCCTGCTGGAGAACCGCTCGATCAACGGTGTCAACCTGAACATCGACGGCGGAGACGTACTCATCTGACGCCGGTCGTGACCCGCCAGGGGCCCCACCGGCCGGTCGCGCCCTGCCCGTGCTCCCGCTCCGCGCGCGTGTAGCGCGTGAGATCGCGGGCCGAGAACAGGGCCATGCCCGCGTCGAAGCCCGCCACCGGCACCGGAATCCGTGCCCAGTAGGCGAGTTGGCCGTCGACGTACCACTCCGCCTCCGACGTGTCGGCCCGGTAGCTGATGGCGAAGCGGTGCTCCAGCCCCGGCTCGGTCGGTACGTCCATGACCGTCCGGTGGATGTAGTGCTCGTGCGGCCGGGTCACACCCGGCAGCACGAGCCGTTCGACCACCGCGTAAAGCGTGTCGTTGGTCGCGGCGGCATTGAGGACGACGCCGGTGTCCACGTCGAAGAGGTTCACCGTGCCGAACGCGTCGAGGAGGTCATAGGGAATCTGGCGGTAGGTCCGTACCGCCATGTCCACCTCGAACGTCAGCCGTCCCTCCGCCGGCACGGCGAAGCGCCGCACGGACCGGTACATCTGCTTGGCGTTGTTCCGCCGGGGATCCGTGTCGTGGAACCGGCTGAACGGGTCGACGGTCAGCTCGAATCGCCCGTCACCCGTGCGCAGCCGTGCGTTGCGATCCTGGTACCGCCGCCTTTCGCCGTCGGCGCCCTCCATCGACATGATTCTCCAGCGGGCGGGATCGAGTTCGACGGTTGTGAAGTCGTCGTACGTCCAGGTGCTCGTCTCCGGTGCCGAGGTCATGCGGAAACCATCGGCCCCGCCGCCGTCGCCGGGCATCACACGTTCACGCGGTTCGCCGCGGGTCACGCCAATTCTCCGGGGCACACGGTGAATCCCGTGAATGAGCCATACCTGGACGGGAGCCCAGGCCCGAGACTGCCGTACTGATCGCCACGCCACGACGTCGTCATTCACGACGTCCTCATCAGGAGGAGGTGTCATGGGCACGATTAATTCGCTGGCGGGTGGTGATGACCGCTATGTCGCCGTACATGACAGCGCTCAGTTCAAGGCCCTACGCCGACAATCGAATGCCTTCATCCTCTGGGCGAGCGTCCTCTTCTTCGGGTGGTGGTTCACCGGATCCGCGCTCGCCACCTTCGCCCCGGACTTCTTCCGGCAGAAGGTCGGCGACACCATGAACGTCGGCCTGGTGTTCGTCCTGTTGTCGTTCGTCTTCGTGGTGGCGCTCTCCGGGCTGTACCTGCGATACGCCCGCACTCGACTGGATCCCCTCAGTGAGCGGATCCGGGCGGAACTGGAAGGAGAATCCCGATGACCATCCTTGCCGATCCACCGCCCCCGGTCGACAACACCTGGGCAGCGCCGGCGATCGCCATCCCCCTCAGCATCCTCGCCGCGGTGCTCGTGTACTTCCTGGCGAAGAAGGACAGCGACAGCACGCGCGGCCCGGACGACTTCCTGCTCGCGGGCCGGCGGATCGGCCTCGGCCAGAACGCCGTCGCGCTGGCCTCGGCGCCCCTCATGTACTCCACCATGTTCATCATCACCGGCCACATCGCGCTGAGCGGCTACGACGCCGTTCTGCTGATGACGGCCTTCACGATGTCCATGATGCTCGGGGTGCTGATATTCGCCTCGCCCATGCGCAACCTGGGCGTGAACACGCTGGGCGACCTGTTCGCGATGCGCGCCCGTGAACGCCCGGCACGGATCGCGTCGGCCGTCGTCATCCTGCTGATCTTCACCATGTTCACGATCATCAACATGGCCGCGATCGCGTTCATCTTCAACCGGTGGTTCGGTCTCGACGAGATGCTGGGCCTGGCCCTCATGGTCTGCGTCGTCGGGCTGATCACCGTCCTGTACGTGTATGTGGGCGGAATGCTCGGAATCACCCGGATCCTGGTGTTCAAGGCGATTGTGGCGTTCGCCGTCGTGGCGGTGCTCACCACGCTGGTCCTGGCCAAGTTCGACATGAACCCCTTCACCCTCCTCTCCCAGGCAGAGGCCAACGCCGCGGCGCACAAGGGTGGTTACGATCTCCTCGGTCCGGGCCGCCTGTTCGGTGAGGGCGCCGGACGGTGGGTCCACCTGTCGAAGCTCTTCTGCATCGTCGTCGGGGTCGCGGCGATCCCGTTCCTCTTCATGCGCAACCTCGCGGTGACCAGCGGACAGGCCGCGCGGCGGTCGGCCGGCTGGGCGTCGATGATCGTCGTCGCGTTCTATCTCTGCATGTCCCTCGTCGGCCTCGGCGCCGTCGCGGTCCTCGGTGGAGACAACATCGGCGTGATCAAGCCGCACCGTGACATCAGTCTGCCCAAGCTCGCGGACGACCTCGGCGGGCAGTTCATGGTCGGCACACTCGCGGTGATCGCCCTTCTGACGATCGTCGGAGTCTTCGCGGCTCTGCTGATCAACGCGGTGACGGCGGTCTCCAAGGACATCAACGTGGTGCGCGGACGGCGCCTTGAACCGGCGGCCGAACTGAAGGACATCCGGCGCAACGTGAAGATCATCGGCATCGCCGCCGTCGTCGTGGGTGTCGCGATGCTGCCGGTGCGGACACACATCTTCATTCCGACGTCGATCGACGTGGCGGGTGCCGCGGTCCTGCCGGCGGTCGTCTACTCGCTGTTCTGGCGTCGCTTCAACACCTCCGGACTGCTGTGGACGGTGTACGGGGGCATCGCCGTGACCCTGTTCATGGTCGTGTTCTCCGACGGTGTGTCGGCCAGGGAGGACGCCATCTTCCCCGACGCCAATTTCAAGTTCGTCGACATCGAGCCCGGACTCGTCTCGGTGCCGGTCGCCTTCCTGCTCGGCTACATCGGGACGATCATCAGCAAGGAGCGGAACGACGCCGGCTTCGCCGAGCTGCAGGTCCGTGCCCATACCGGCGCCGTCCTTCCCGCTCGACGGCAGGACGCGCCCGTCGGCGGCCCGCAGAAGCGCGATCCGGAGAGCCGGACACCCAGCGAAGCGCGTTGAGCGATCGCGAACGGTGTGGGGCGGTCGTCGTGCCGCCCCACACCCCTCGGGAGGAAATCGTGGATCCGGTACCGGTTCTGGTCGTGGGCGCGGGACCGGTCGGCATGGTCGCCGCACTGGCGCTCGCCCGCCACGGCGTCCCCTGCGTTCTTGTCGACCAGGGGTTCGAGACGTCCGTTCATCCGAAGCTCGACTACGTCAACTCCCGGAGCATGGAGTTCTTCCGGCGACTGGGCATCGCCGACGACGTACGGTCCGCGGGCGTCGGACCGGAGCATCCGGCCGACGTGATCTGGTCGACCGGCCTGGCCGGCGAGCCGATCACCGAGTGGCGCCTCCCCTCGGTCGCCGAGGAATGGCGCCGCATCGCCGCACACAACGACGGCACCCGTCCCGCCGAGCCCGGCCAGCGCATCTCCCAGATCGATCTGGAGCCGGTACTGCGGGCCCACTGCCTGCGTCATCCGCTGATCGATCTACGGGGCGGCCTGCGGTTCGACTCCCTCACCCAGGACGACTCCACGGTGACCAGCCACCTGGTCGACGTGCTGACGGACGCCGAGGTCCGGATCCGGTCCCGGTACGTGATCGGGTGCGACGGTGCGTCGAGCCGGGTCCGTACGGCGGTGGGCATCGGCCAGGAGGGCGTCGACGCACCCGGACTGCCGAGCGCGTTCATGGTGCACTTCAAGAGCCGTGACCTGAACACCCTGCACCGGCACGGACAGTTCTGGCACTACTTCGCGTTCCGCTACATCATCATCGCCCAGGACGAGGTCGACACCTGGACCGCGCATGTGAACGGTGTGGACTCGTCGGAGTTCGACACCCCGCCGGCGGATCCGGCGGCCTTCCTGCGCGACACCATGCGCACGGACCTGAAGATCGACAAAGTGCTGATGACCTCTCGCTGGCGCCCCGGCTTCGTGATGGCGGACCAGTACCGGGCCGGACGGGTGCTCCTCGCCGGGGACTCCGCCCACCGCATGTTCCCGACCGGTGCCTACGGAATGAACACGGGCATCGGCGACGCGATCGACGCGGCCTGGAAACTCGCCGCCGTCGTCACAGGCTTCGGCGGTCCCCGGCTGCTCGACAGCTACGAGGCGGAACGCCATCCGGTGGGTCTGCGCAACATGCGTACGTCACAGCGACACCTCGGCGTGCACATCAAGGCGGGGACACTCCTTCGCGAGGGCGCCTCGCTCCCGACCGTCGCGTCCTTCCTGCGCGCCCAGCGGGGCGAGAACGAGTACGCGGGGATCGAACTCGGTTACCGCTACCACGACTCGCCCGTCGTCTGCCACGACGACTCGCCCGAACCTCCGTGGCGCCCCCAGGAGTACACACCGACGACCTGGCCCGGAGGACGTCCGCCGAGCCTTCTCCTCGAAGGCGGGCAACCGCTCTTCGACCGCTTCGGCCCGTCCTTCACGCTCATCGACTTCGCCGGCGACGGCAGGGCCGACACACTGCTCGAAGAGGCAGCCGCTCAAGGCCTGCCGGTCAGCCACACGGTGGTGCCCGACGCCGGGGCCCGGCGGGTGTGGGAGCGCGACCTGGTGCTTCTCAGGCCCGACCATCATGTGGCATGGCGCGGGAACACGGCCCACCCCGACCCGGCCGCCGTGGTCCGGCGGGTACGAGGCGCCGGGTGAGCCGCTTCGCGTACGCCGCCGCGGGCGGCCGGCGCGGACAGCAGTTGGCTGCCGACGGTGCCGGAGGGGGTGCGGCACCGTCAGCAGCCAGGTTCAACGGAGCGAAGATCAGCCGCCGTTCAGCTTGCGCTGGATGTAGTCGTAGCTGAGGTCGCCGATCTCCGGTGCGTACTCGCGCGAGGCCTCGATCGAGGCGGGGAAGTTCTCACCGCCCCAGACCCTGCTCTCACCGCAGTCGTCGGCGAAATCGGTCCAGTTGCTCCACTTGAGACTGATGTCATTGGCAGGGGTCACTCCCGGTTCGACCAGGGAGGAACCCTTGGCGACCGGAAAATTGATGTCGATCTTGTCGGTGCCGGTGAAACGCCGAACCTGCTGGGCGAACGCGAAGCAGAGCGAAGACGAGGCCGACGGGTACTCGGGGTGGTCGGACGAGTTCGTGTGCAGATAGCTCTGCCACTCGTTTCCGGTGATGTCGCTGACGGTGCCCTTCTGAGGCCCGCCCCACGCCGTTACGTTCTTCTTCCCGTACAGATGGCGGATCGCGCTGAACGGCCGCACCGAGTCGTACTTGCGCTTGAAATGCCATGTGGCGATGGTGACATCGACAAAGGCGACGTCCGAGGTGGTGATGTAATGCACCATCTTCTCGGTGCTGTACTTGCCCTGGGTGACCACCGGCGTACCGGCGACGGCCCCGAAGGTGAGGACCTTGTCGTTGAACAGCTCGGCGGTCATCTTCTTTTCGTCGTTCAGGTTCGCCGACGCCTTCAGGACCTCGTCGGCCTGACGCTGGTACGCCCCGCGATTGCGGTGGTCGCTGCTCGTCGGGGGAGAGACCTCGAACCGGGTGGGGCTGTCGTACGAGAACGGCTTCACGAGGCCGTAGTGGGGAGTCGCGAACTGCTGGGACCGCAAGACGTTGTTCGTGGACGTCACGTTGGGCTGCCAGCGGGACGGGTCGCGCAGCTCGTACGGGCTGTTGACCGGCCGGTAGCCGGTGTAGTCCGCGTAAGGCTGCTGATTGTACTTACGGCCGCCCTTGTCGCCTTCCCGGTTGGAACCGTCGCCCTCTCGCGCCGCAATGGCGTTCTTGGCGGCGAGAATCCCGATACCGCTCGGAGTGGTCGGATCCTCCGCGGTGTTGTTGGGATCGAGACCCGCTGCTTCCATCATCTCCAGCCATCGGGACCGGTGTTGCGGGAGAATTTCGTTGAGCGAGGTGAAGGCGGAGTAGATGACGGCGATATTCTTGTTGCGCGTCGTGTGTTCGTCGCTCGGACGGCGGCCGAGATCCGAGAAGATTCCCGAAGCCGTCGGATGATAGGGAGCCAGGGCGTCGAACCAAGGCATTTCTATCAGCAGGGCGTGATCCACGGTGAATGAGACGGATCGGCCGGAGCTCTGCTCTCGCGACACCCGCTGGAACTTCGGATAGACGACTTCTATCAGGGCGTTCCCGTTGTCGAGGTCGAATCCTGCCGCCTTTTGCGGGTACGCCGGCGCCGCGCTGGTCAGTGATCCCACCAGAGCCACCGCGGTGGCGACGGTCACCGCGTACCCCAGGCGCCGTCCCGGCAGCCGCCTCACATTCGTCACGGATATTCTCCTTGTCGTCGACCTTCTGAAACAGCCGCAAGAGGGTTCGTTCTTATTGGTCGAGGTTGGCGGATTTTGACGACGCTAGCGGCTTCGAATCCCGGCGTCCACTACTCGATCGAGCAGTGGACACTACCCGCTCACGACCCCGGTGGGGGTTGCTGGCGGCGCGGCTCGTCAGCAACGATGCAGGGGGAAGCCATATCGCTTTCGGGGATGAAATAGGTGAGTGTTCGGATGCGGAACTATCTGAAGACCCTGGAATTGGACAGCAAGGCTGAGCCGGTAAGTTCGAACCCGGTGCCGGTGCCGATATCCGCACTTCTTCCCGGCGATTCACCCCGACTGGCCGGGGAGAATCCCGAACATGTGGAGCTGTTGGCGGCGGCGCGCGATCTTCCGCCGATTCTCGTCCACCGGAGCACGATGCGGGTCATCGACGGCATGCACCGGCTCCGAGCCGCCAAGCTCCGCGGCGACGGGACGGTCTGCGTCCTCTTCTTCGAAGGTGACGACAGCGAAGCCTTCCTGCTCTCCGTCCACGCGAACATCAAGCACGGGCTGCCGCTCTCGTCGGCCGATCGCGAGGCGGCGGCCGTCCGTGTCCTCACGACGTACCGTCAGTGGTCGGACCGCGCCGTAGCGGCTGCCACGGGGCTGTCTCCGACGACGGTGAGCGCGATCCGTCAGCGCTGCCTCGTCCCGGCCGCGCGGGACAGCACCCGCGTGGGCCGAGACGGGCGGGTCCGCCCCGTCGACGGTTCCGCCGGCCGGCGGCGGGCGAGTGACGTGATCGCCATGAAGCCCGACGCCCCTCTGCGGGTGATCGCCAGGGAGGCCGGCGTCTCGGTGGGGACGGCCCGAGACGTACGTGAGCGTCTACGAGCGGGTCAGGAACCGGTGTTGACCCCCCGGCGTGGCATCGTCAAGGCGTACGTACCGGCGGCCGACGACGCGGCGGTGCCGCGGCGGGCCGGGGCGGTCGCGGGAATGCCCGCCGCTCCTCGGCGGGGCGAGTGGCACGCGGTGCGGACCAATCTGAGCAGTGATCCCGCGGTGAAGTACGCGGAGAACGGCCGCGCCTTCGTCCGGTGGTTCGACGGCCATGTGGTCGAGCCGGTCGAATGGTGCGAGCTGGTCGACGCCGTACCGCCGCACTGGCGGGATTCCGTCGCCGAACTGGCGCGGTCGTGTGCCGGGGCCTGGCTGGAGCTGGCGCAGGAACTTGAGCGCACGGCGCGGACACGACCCGAATACTCCGGATGAGCCCGACGCCGACGCCGGCGCCAGGCGCTCGGGCGCCGCCGGAATACTGTGGGCGTGGTAGCCAACTACTCCTTCCCCGGCAGGAGTTGATCGCGGCCGTATCCGGCTAAAGTGCAGACATGAGCACAGGACTGGCCAGTGTCTGGGCCCAGGTCAGAGGCTGGGTGATCCCTCCCTCCGTGGCGGCGGCGCTCCTGGTCACCGCGCTGTCCGAGGATCACGTCCATACGGAACTCGACCTGTTCGGGTACATGCTGGTGGTGGGGAGCGGCCTGGGGCTGGCCCTCGGCCGCCGGTCTCCCGTTCTCGCCCTGGCCGTCACCGGGCTGTGCGTACTGGCCTACAACGCGGTCGGTTTCGAGGTGCCCGCAGTCGCGTACCTGTTCGCCGTGTACGCCGCCGTACGGGCGGGCCACCGGGCCATCACACTGGTCGCGAGTGTGGCGGTGCTGGTCGTTCTCCCGCTCGCGGTCATGGTCTCTCCGGGAGACGGGCCCGCGGGTGACGCGTTCGTACAGGCGCGAGGCGTCCTCGAACTGGCCTGGCTGATCGCCGCCGGCGCCGCGGGTGAGGCACTGTGGCAGGCGGAGCGCCGCGCGGACGAGGCGGAGCGCACCCGTGACGAGACCGCCCGACTGCGCGCCACCGAGGAACGGCTGCACATCGCACGGGAGTTGCACGATTCGCTCACCCACCAGATCTCGATCGTCAAGGTGCAGTCCGAGGTTGCCGTCCACCTCGCCCGCAAACGCGGTGAGCAGGTGCCCGAGGCCCTGCTGGCGATCCAGCAGGCGGGCCGTGAGGCGACACGGGAGCTGCGAGCGACCCTGGAGACGCTGCGCGACAACACCGAGACCCCGTCGCAGGGGCTCGACCACCTGCCGGAGCTCGTGGAACGGGCCCTCGGGATAGGGCTGAAGACGACGCTGACGATCGAGGGACAGCGGCACGACGTGCCCGACGCGGTCGACCGGACCGCGTACCGGATCGTCCAGGAGTCGCTCACCAACACCGCCCGCCATGCCGCCGCCACCACCGCCACGATCCGGATCGACTACCGCCCGGACGCCCTCGCCATCCGGATCGACGACGACGGCACGGCCGGTTCGTGCTCCGCGCCGGTGCCCGGGGTCGGGCTGTTGGGCATGCGCGAACGCGTCACCGCACTGGGCGGTCGCCTCCGCGCCGAACCCCGCACCGAGGGTGGATTCACCGTGCAGGCCGAACTCCCCGTGGCGAGGATCTCGTGATCCGTGTCCTGCTGGTGGACGACCAGCCGCTCCTGCGCAGCGGGTTCCGCGCACTTCTCGACGCCGAGGACGACATCGAGGTGGTGGCCGAGGCCGCCAACGGCAAGGAGGGCCTGGCCCAGGCCAGGGAACACCGGCCTGACCTCGCCATCATCGACATCTCGATGCCCGTCATGGACGGCATCGAGGCGACCCGGCAGATCGCGGCGGACCCGCTGCTGTCCCAGATCCATGTCGTCATCCTGACCAACTACGGCCTCGACGAGAACGTCTTCAACGCCCTGCGCGCCGGCGCCGCCGGATTCCTCGTCAAGGACATCCGGCCGGACGACTTCCTCCACTCGGTACGCGTCGCCGCGCGCGGAGACGCCCTGCTCTCACCCTCGATCACGAGGATGCTGATCAGCCGGTACGTCGCGCAGCCCCTCGACGCGGAGGTCGGTACCGGGCTGGAGGAGCTGACCAACCGTGAACGCGAAGCCGTCGCTCTGGCCGCGCAGGGTCTGTCCAACGACCAGATCGCCGACTACATGGTGATCAGCCCGCTGACCGCGAAGACCCATATCAACCGGGCCATGACCAAGCTCCAGGCCCGCGACCGCGCCCAACTCGTCGTCCTCGCCTACGAATCCGGCCTGGTGGCCCCCCGCGGCCGATGACCGCACCGCTCCCGCTGCCGGGCCGATCGAGGCCGGCGCCCCCAAGGGCTGAAGGGAAACTGTTGACCTCCTCGTCGTACGTCGAAGACCCGGCCCCCAGCCACGGCTCGTCGGCGCCCCGGTCCGCCTTCCGCTCCGACGCGCCCGCGCTCGGCCTGGGCGGCAGTTGGCGTTTCCTGCTCTCGCCGTCGGCCGAGGCCGCGCCGGACGGGATCGAACGGGACGACTACGACGACAAGGGCTGGGACGACATCCCCGTCCCCGGCCACTGGCAGCTGGCCGGCCACGGCAGTCCCGCCTACACCAACGTCCGCTATCCCTTCCCGGTCAACCCGCCCCATGTGCCCTCCGACAACCCGACGGGCGATTACCGGCTCTCCTTCGACCTGCCCGACGAGTGGCCGGACGAGCCGGCCGTGCTGCGTTTCGACGGCATCGACTCCTGCGGACGTGTCTGGCTCAACGGCACGGAACTGGGCGTGACCAAGGGCAGCAGGCTGCCGGCGGAGTTCGATGTCGGCCCGCTGCTGCGACCGCGCGGCAATCTGCTCGCCGTCCGTGTCCACCAGTGGTCCGCGGCCAGCTATCTGGAGGACCAGGACATGTGGTGGCTGTCCGGTATCTTCCGCGATGTCACCCTGCTCGCCCGTCCGGCCGGCGGGGTACGGGACTTCACCGTCGACGCCGGTTACGACCATCTCACCGCGCGCGGCACACTGCGCCTCGACGCGGACAGCGGCGTACGGATCAGCGTTCCCGAACTCGGCGTCGTCGGCCTGCCCGCCGGGCAACCCGCCGAGGTGGCGGACGTGACGCCCTGGAGCGCCGAGGAACCCCGGCTGTACGAGGGCGAGGTCCACACCGGGACCGAGCGCGTGCCCGTACGGATCGGCTTCCGCACCGTCACCGTCGAGGACGGCCAACTCAGGGTGAACGGCCGCCGCATCGTCTTCCGCGGTGTCAACCGCCATGAATTCCACCCGGATTCGGGACGCGTCGTGCCCCGCGAGTTCGCCGTCGCCGATGTCGAACTCATGAAACGGCACAACGTCAACGCCGTCCGCACCAGCCACTACCCACCCGACCCGGCGTTCCTGGACCTGTGCGACACCTACGGCCTCTGGGTCATCGACGAGTGCGACCTGGAGACGCACGGCTTCTCCGAACTCGACTGGCAGGGCAACCCCAGCGACGACCCCCGCTGGGCGGACGCGTATCTGGACCGGATGCGCCGCATGGTCGAACGGGACAAGAACCACCCCTCGGTCGTCCTGTGGTCGCTCGGCAACGAGGCGGGCACCGGGCGAAATCTGGCCGCCGCCGCCGAGTGGACCCACCGGCGCGACCCCACTCGCCCCCTGCACTACGAAGGCGACGCCGACTGCGCCTACACCGACGTCCACAGTCGGATGTACGCGAGCCACGAGGTGGTGGACCGCATCGGACGGGGCGTCGAGGGACCCGAGCGGATCCGTGAACTGCCCTTCATCTTGTGCGAGTTCGGCCATGCGATGGGCAATGGGCCGGGCGGCCTGCTGGAGTACCGCGAGCTGTTCGAACGTCACCCGCGTTGCCAGGGCGGCTTCGTGTGGGAGTGGATCGACCACGGCCTGGCCCGGCAGGACGCGGAGGGCCGCGCCTACTTCGCGTACGGCGGCGATTTCGACGAGCCCCTGCACGACGGCAACTTCGTGATCGACGGAATCGTGCACCCCGACCGCACGCCTTCGCCCGCTCTCGCGGAGTTCGCCAAGGTCTTCGAGCCGGTGCGGATCACGGGGGCCGACGGCGCGCTACGCGTCACCAACCACTACGACATCCTGTCGTCGGCGCATCTCGACTTCTCCTGGGTGCTTGAGCAGGAGGGGACCGAGGTCGCGCGCGGCACACTCACCGTGCCGCCGCTCGCCGCGGGCGACAGCACCGACCTGCCCCTTCCCGTGCTTCCCGCCACCGGCGCGGAGAGCTGGCTCACCGTACGGGCGGCGCTCGCCGCCGACACCGCGTGGGCGAAGGCCGGGCACGTCGTGGCATGGGGCCAGACACCCGTCACCGCCGCCCCGGCACTCCCCGCCCCGGCGGCCGGGGCCGCCCCGGACATGACGGAATCGGCGCTGCGACTGGGGCCCGGCGTGTTCGACCCGCTGACCGGGCAGTTGACCGCGCTCGGCGGCCTGCCCGTCGAAGGTCCCCGGCTCGACCTGTGGCGCGCTCCCACCGACAACGACCGCGGCTCCGAGAACCCCGACGAACGGAGCTGGCGGGCCGCCGGGCTGCACCGGTTGCAGCACCGCCTCGTGGGCACCGAACTGCTCGGCGACGCCCTCGTCGTACGCACACGGGTCGCGCCGCCCGGCCTCGGCTTCGGGATGCGCGCCGACTACCACTGGAGCGCGGACCAACAGCGCCTGCGACTGCGCCTGGAGGTCGAGCCGGAGGGCACCTGGCCGTGCACACTGCCCAGGCTCGGTGTACGGATGACCGTGCCCGCCGCCCTCGGCCGCGCGGAGTGGTTCGGGCGCGGACCGGGTGAGGCGTACGCCGACAGCCGCCAGGCGGCCCGGATCGGCCGCTTCACCAGCACCGTCGACGCCCTCCAGACGCCGTATGTCTTCCCCCAGGAGAACGGCAACCGCATCGACCTGCGGTGGCTGCGGCTGACCTCCGCCGACGGGGCGGGCCTGCGCGTGGACGGCGAACCGGCCTTCGCCTTCACCGCGCGCCGCTGGACGTCCGAGCACCTGGCCGCGGCGGCCCACACCACGGACCTCGAACCCGGTGACACGATCGTGCTCAACCTCGACCTCGCCCAGAACGGCCTCGGCTCGGCTTCCTGCGGCCCCGGCGTCCTGCCTCAATACCGCCTCCACCCGGACAGCGCCACCCTCACGCTCACCTTCACTCCCGAGGCCACCCCGTGATCCGGGCACTGTCGGTGCCATGCGCTTGAATCACCGCCATGGATGACTCGGCGCGTATGTGGATCACCACGGTTCCCGGACTGGACCCGGACGGCGGCCCGGTGGTGCTCCTCGGCCACGACCACACCTCCCAGGAGACAGGCCGGCGCATGATCTCGCAGCTGCTCGACCGGGGACACGAAGACGAGGAGGGGGTGTTCTACCTGCTGCCCTTCGACCTGTCCGCCCGCTACGAGCGGGACGGGGATCGGCTCGCGGTCGTCATCTCCACGTCCGGACACCCGGACACCTTGCTGCGCCGCGTGATCGTGACGGATTTCGTCCCGGCCGAGCGGGACGGGGAGAAGCAGCCGGTGCTGCTCATCGACGACGACGGCTCGGCCTCGCTCCCCGAGCTGCTGGCCCGGTTCGCCGAGGGCGAGGCGGGCATCGCCGTCCTCAACGCCGACTGACCACGGCCCCGGCCCGGCGGAGGCGACGTCCGCCGGGCCGCGGGTGGGAGAGCGCCCCGGCCGCCCGCGTCCTGAGAAGCCGTCACCGTGCGGGGGTCGCCGACCCGATGGAGACCGCGCGCGCCCATGCGGGCGGCGAGTCGGGCACATAGTCGGGATCGTTCTCGTCCCACGACGTCGAGGACGACTGCCGGTCGAACAGGCCCACCACCGTCCGGCACGGTGGCCGGGTGTCGGGCCAGGGGGTCTGGCCGTCGGTGAGGACCACGATGACATCCGGTCGGGGTCCCTTACGGAGCGCCTTGGCGAAGCCCGTACGCAGATCCGTACCCCCACCACCCATCAGCGGTATCCCCGCGGCCCGGCAGAGCGGGTGCACCAGCTGGGCCGCCGCGTCGCACGGCAGCACCGTGATCAGGTCCCGACGCCCGCCCACCGCACGGGAGATGGCGGCGACCTCGTGCAGCGCGCTGCCCAGTTCGGCGTCGCTGACCGAGCCGGACGTGTCGATGACGACCGCGACCCGCGGCGGTTTGCGCCGCAGGCTCGGCAGTACGGCGCCGGGCACCCCGGCCGAGCGCCGCGACGGCCGGCCGTACGTGTAGTCCTCGCCCGCGCCCGAGCCGGAGGCCGCCGAGCGGACCGCCGCCCCCAGCAACTCCCGCCACGGCTGCGGCGGATGGAACGCCTCCTCCGCCCACCGCTGCCACCTCTTCGAGACATTCCCCGGACGGGCCCTGATGCCCTGCGCCACCCGGAACCGGACAGCGTCCCGCTCCTGAGCGCTCAGTCCGTGCGCGCCGTCCGCTCCCAGGTCCCACTCCCGCTCCAGGCCGTCGGCGCCACTGCCGCAGTCCAGCCAGGTCACGTTCCGGGTATTCGTCCCGAGCCGGAACTGGCGCAGATAGTCCTCCATCAGCTCACCTGCGGAGAGCCCCAACGACCATGGCCCGACGGCGTCTTCGGGCCTGACCAGTCCGTCGCCGAACACATCGTCGTTGATCTCGCAGTCCGCCGCGATGTTCATCCGCAGCCGTTCCCCCGGCCCGGTCAGCCCGTTGGCCCGCGCGACCCGGTCACCGCGCCCGTGGTGGTCACGGAGCAGGTGCGACACCTCGTGCACCCAGACCCCGGCCAGTTCCTCCACCGGCGTCCGGGCCACGAACGCCGGCGAGACGTAGCACCGCCAGTGCCGGTCGACGGCCATCGTCGGCACCTGCCGGGACTCCACCACATGGAGAGCGAAGAGAGCCGTCGCCATGAAGGGCCGGACCCGAACGGCGTGCAGTCGGGCGGCGAGGAGTTTGTCGAGGTCCAGTCCGGCCGTGGCCGTGCTCGTGTCCGTGTCCGGTGTCATCGGGCGGCCCCGGCGACGGACGCGACGGACGCGGCGCGCGACGCCGCGCGGTCCGCCCGCCGGGACAGCGACACCGCCCCTGCCAGCCGGTCGATCGACGACGGAACGTCCCACTCCTCCTGGCGCAGCGAGGCGAGCGTGGTCGCGGGCACGACCACCAGGTCCGGGGCCCCGGTCTCCATCGCCAGCACCAGGAGCGCCCACGCCGCGTCCCAGCGGGACTTCTCGGGGCGCTCGCGCACCGCCCGTACCACCCCGTCGAGTACGGCCTGGCGCAGGTCACCCCGCTCGGGCAGAACGGCGTTCGCCGGATCGGCGAGCAGCGTCTCGGGGTCCGGGAGGTCCATCCGGTCCAGACTCGCCAGCAGTTCCAGCCCCGGACCGTCCCCGACGGTGCCCCGGACGAGCAGGGACAGTACGTCCCGCGAGGATCCGGCGGCGGTCGCGAAGGCGATGAGGCGCAGTGTCATCTCCCAGCTCCGGGGCGACGGCCAAGGTCCGCCCTGCCGGGTCTCGTTGCTGGGCAGCCGGTGCACAAGCCCGGCGCGTGCCGAGAGCAGCCCGCACACGGCGCGGCGGGCGAAGTCCACGGCCTCCGGCAGCAGACGTGGGTCGAGCCGTGGCAGCGTCGCCTGCGGCCATGTCCCACCGAGGCCGCGTACGACCACCTCGTGGTCGTGGATCCACTGGAGATGAACGAACCGGTTCGCCAGCGGCGGGCTCAGCTCCCATCCGTCGGCCGCCGAGGCGCGTGGATTGGCGGCGGCCACGATCCGCACGTCGGGCGGCAGTTGGAGGGCGCCGATCCTACGTTCCAGTACGAGGCGGAGCAGGGCCGCCTGAACGGCCGGCGGAGCGGTGGACAGCTCGTCCAGGAACAGCAGCCCACGCCCTGCCCGTACGAGCCGAACCGCCCAGTCCGGCGGGGCCATCGGCACACCCTGCTCGGCGGGGTCGTCCCCGACGACAGGCAGGCCCGCGAAGTCGGAGGGCTCATGGACGCTCGCGATCACCGTGGTCAGCGGAAGGTCCAGCGAAGCGGCGAGCTGTGTCAGGGCGGCTGTCTTGCCGATCCCCGGCTCACCCCACAGGAGTACGGGCAGGTCGGCGGCCACGGCCAGGGTCAGTGCCTCCAGCTGGGTGTCGGGGCGCGGTTCGGTGGTCGTGTCGCGCAGCAGGGCCAACAGGTCACCGGCCACGTCGAGTTGGGAGTTCCGGGCAGGGGCGGGCGCGGTGCGTGTGGACAAGTGTCATCACCTTTGGGTTCGTTGGTGAGCGGAGTGAGTGAAGTGAGTGCGGGGCTGGTTGACCCCGTGGAACTGGCGGTCCCGCGTCAGCGAGTGGCTACGACGCGCGGATGCGAACGGTGGTCACGGGGGCGTTCGCCGTGCGGCATGCTGCGGCCGGACCGGGGGCCGGGTCCGACCATGCCCGTCCTGAACAGGCCGTAGGTGATACGCCGTTGGGCAGCCGCCTCCAGCTCGTCCCGCAGCGCGCCGTCGCGCAGCAGTGCGTCGGGGCCCAGCAGACCCTCGACAACGGCCAGCGCACCGGCGACATCACCATGGTCGAGGCGTTCACGGACTCCGGTGAGGCAGTCCGGTCTCCGGTGCGCCTCGTCGATCGCCCGCAGACAGGCAAGAGGGGTACCGGTCAGCGCGGCCAGCAGCTCCTCGCGCCGGATCTCGACCGGGTCGTGGTCCAAGGGCGCCAACACCCCGTCGACCAGGCCGATCCGGTGCCGCGCTCCCCGGCACTCCACGAGGCGCGGCTGCCCGGCCTGTTCCGCGATCCGGGACGGAGCCGGCGGAGAGTGTCCCGGTACGAGCGCCGAGGCGACCAGCGGGTGCAGCCGGTCGACATCGAGCGCACCGGTGTGGATCAGCTCCAGATCGGGCAGCACCCACGTCGCCGCGTCGGGCAGCAGCGGAGGCGCGGGCGAGCGGCCGGTCCTGCCCGCCGGGGCGATCCGCGGCACGGGCGGCCCGGCGCCGCCCTCGTCCGCGACCAGTTCCAGGTCCAGCCGTAGCCGGGACCCGAGCCGCACGGTGAAGGCGCCGCTGGACCGGCCCTCGGCGCGGAGCAGTATCCCGGCCTCGTCCGCCCATCGGTCGACGGCGCAGCCGAGCGCTGGCGGCACCCTCTCCAGCACGTCAGACCCTGGCGCCGAACGCCCCTCGCCGGACGGAGAGTTGACCCCGGCCCGCGCCGTAAGCTCGTCGGTCCTGCGCGCGTCCCACAGATGGCGATGCAGATCGAGCCGGAACCGCCGGTCGGGATGGGGATGCGGATGGCGGCTGGCGCTCGCCCCGGCATGGGATCCGTCCCACAGCGCGAGACTGATCCGCTGCCCGGCGTCCGCCCAGGCGGGCGGAGTCCGGACCACGAGATCCACCGGGCCGGAGCCGGGGTCGTACCGGGCGAGGGCGATGGTCGATCCGGGGCGCAGCAGACCGTCGGGAGCGATCCTCGGCAGGTGCCAGCGCAACAGATCGGGAGCCAAGTGGCGGAGATCGGCCCGGACTTGGGCCGCCAGATCCTGGCCGTACGTACGGGCCACGGAACGCAGACGGAGATCGACGTCGATACCGGCGGCGGCGCACGCCCCCGCCCAGTCGCCGACCTGACGGCGGGCTGTCGCGGTCTCGATCATGGAGGGCGGCACGGCGAACTCGCGCACACGCCGCCAGAAGGAATAGCGGGAATTCCCATTCGCGGTCTCAGTGAGCATCAGCACTCACCTTGCGCGGACGGGTCCCCCAATCTGCAGACGGAGAAAGTAGTCATCGCGCCGACCATAGCGCTCGCCGCCCGGTTCTGTCAGGTCCTCTGCCGATGCCCCCCCCGCATCGGGCTCTGTTGACATGGAGGAGGTCCGCTCGCTTTACTCCTCGCAACGCCGCTGCTGAGCGAGCAGAGTTGAGCTGAGCACACGGCGCCAGAGGTACGCCTAGCCGGTGGACGGGTCCATGAGGCCCGCAAGTCCGGACAGAGTCGCCAGGACACCCTCGGGGGTCCGAGGCGGGGACGTACCCTCCAGCTCTCTGGAGCTCGACTGTGAGCATCACACGTGTCCGTGCCCGCCGGTTCCTCACCGCGGTCGCCGGCCTCACGGTGGCGTTGATCACCCCCCTTCTCACCTCGCCCTCCGCGGGCGCCTCGGCCGCCGCGCCCCCTCCCCCGGTCCATGCCGGGTTCGACTACCAGATCGGCGGCGCGTACCCGCCGCCCGCCGGGGTCGGCGTGGTCAGCCGTGACCGCGAGGACTCCCCGGCGGGCGGGCTCTACAACATCTGTTACGTCAACGCCTTCCAGGTCCAGCCCGACGAACTGGACGAGTGGGAGCCCGACCTCCTGCTCCGCGACGCCAACGGCGACGTCATCATCGACGAGGAGTGGGACGAGGCCATCCTGGACGTCAGCACCTCGGGCAAGCGGGACCGTATCGCGGCGAAGGTGAACGGCTGGATCGACGGCTGCGCGAACAGCGGCTTCCAGGCCGTGGAACCCGACAACTACGACAGTTACGAGCGGAGTCGGGGCCAGTTCGGCTCCTCCGCCGCCATGGCCTTCATCACCCTGCTGTCGCAGCACGCGCACGACAGGGGTCTGGCGATCGGTCAGAAGAACACGGCTGATCTCGCCGAGTTCCGCGACGACACCGGGCTCGACTTCGCGATCGTCGAGGAGTGCGGGGAGTACGAGGAGTGCGACTCCTTCACCGAGTACTTCGGTGACAACGTGATCGTCATCGAGTACACGCCCAAGGGGCTCGCGACCGCGTGCGCGGGCTGGCGGGACACTCTGAGCATCGTCCGCCGCGACATGGACGTCGTGCCCGCGGGCAGCAGCGGCTACCTCCGCCAGACCTGCTGACCACGCTGCCGGACCGGCCCCCCCATGCGGTAACCGGTGATACCGATCGGTCCGTCGGTGGCACGGCGAACCGGTCACGCCGGGCTCGCGACGGCCGTATTGCCCCTGTGTGGCGGGAAGTTGACGGAGTGTGTCATTCCTTCGCCGCGCCGCGCGTCTCGGGGGCCGCCGCGATCTACCTGACGAACCATCCGGGCGCCTCCCCGGCGGCCGTCGCCACGGCGCTGGTGAACGGCGCGACGTCCGACGTCATCACGGGCGTTGGAACCGGCTCGCCGAACAAGCTGCTCAAGCTCGTCCCGTAACACGACGAGCACGCACGACGACCGGGGACCCGGACGGGGGAACGCCATCCACGTCCGGGTCCTTCCGGGTTCTTCCAGGTCAGAAGAGCGCGGCGCGTACGTCGGCCAGCGCCTCGTCGAGCGTGCCGGCGGTGTTCTCGTGCCCGCTGAACCCCTCGTCGTCGGCGGGGTCGACCGTCCATCCCCAGCCGCTCTCCGGGTGCCCGTCGATCGTCGCCGCGTGCTCGCCCTTGGTGAGAGTGATGGAGAGATTGCCCGCCGGGAAGGCGGTCACGTCGGCGTGCGCGCTGTCGCCGAACGCGTGATGGATGGCGTCGCGGGCTTCCTGTTCCGTGGTCATGGCTGCTCCTGGATGGTGAGGGCGGACGGCCGATCGCGAGGCCGTCGGGGATCGCCCGAGCCATTGTGCCTGCGGGAAAACAGGTTTCGGCGGACCGGCAGGTCCGTGGGCGTGGTCTCTGCCGGAGGGGTGACACACGGCCAACTGGCCCTTAACATCCGATGTGTTGACTCTCAGGCAGGTCAAATATGGCCGCAAAGTGCCTAATTGGGTTTTCAGGGTCGGATGTATCCCACGGGATCGCTCGCGGAGGAATGTCGCCATGCGCAAGATGATCGGCATCATGCTCGCATTGCTGCTCGCCGTCGGGGCGGTGGCGACGAGTCCTCCCGCGGCGGTCGCCACATCGGCGGACCGGCCCGGCGCGCCGTCCGTCCGGGGGATTCCGGGCGCGATCGATCTCAGCGCCGACGAAGACCTCGCGGCTTGGCAGCGGCTCCAGTTCGGGATGTTCATCCACTGGGGTCTCTTCTCCGAACTGGGCGGTGTCTGGCAGGGGAAGCCGGTCACCTCCGGGTACAGCGAGCAGATCCAGATGTGGGCCGGCATCTCCGAGGAGGAGTATCTCGACGTCGCCGCCCGCTTCCGGCCCGACCGGTTCGACCCCGCCGAGATCTGTTCGCTCGCCAAGCGGGCCGGCATGCGTTACGTCGTCATCACCAGCAAGCACCACGACGGCTTCTCGATGTTCGACACCGCGACCACCGACTACGACGTGACGGACGCGACCCCCTACGGCAAGGACCCCCTGAAGGCGCTCGCCGACGAATGCCGCAGCCAGGGACTGAAGTTCGGCTTCTACTTCTCCCTGGTGGACTGGCACCAGGGCCACGCCTTCGACGGCAACAACAACAATCCGATCCCCGCCTCGATGGAACCCGTCATCAAGGCACAGATCCGCGAACTGATGACCAACTACGGTGACATCGCCGAGGTGTGGTTCGACATGTCGTCGCCCACCGACGCGCAGAGCGAGGAGTTCGCCGGAATCGTCCGAGAACTCCAGCCGCACGCCGCGGTGAACAGCCGGGTGTGGAACAACAAGGGTGACTTCCGCACACTCGGCGACAACGAGATCCCCTCCGTCGCACTCGACGGCGCCTGGCAGACTCCCGCGTCGATCTACCACGACACCTGGGGCTACCGCAGCTGGCAGGTCCGCGACGACCTGCCCGGCAAGATCCGGGACCTGGTCGCCGGATTCACCGGGGTACGGGCCCGCGGCGGCAACTATCTGCTCAACATCGGTCCGCGCGGCGACGGTTCGGTCGTCGAGTTCGAGGCCGATGTCCTGCGCGGGATGGGCGACTGGCTCGCCCGCCACCCCGGCGCCGTCCTCGACGCGTCCGCCACCCGCTTCGGCGGGCAGCCCTGGGGCGAGGTGACGGTCAACGGCCGTGACCTGTTCCTGCATGTGACCGACTGGCCGGAGTCGGGCGAACTGCGCCTGCCCGGCCTGGCCACCTCCGTACGAGACGTGGCCGAGGACGGGGCGGCGGAACGGCTCGACTGGCGCAGGGACGGGGACGACCTCGTCGTCACACTGCCGCCCACGCCAAGCGACCAGGTGCTCCCCGTGATCAAGGTCGAACTCGGCGGCGAGCTGCGCGTCATCCCCGAACAGACCGTCGCCCTGGGCCGCGGCGGAGCGGCGGCCCTCGGCGCGGCGGACTTCGAGCACGGCTCCAGCTACGCCGACGACGGCAACTACTCCAGCACTCGGCGGACCACCGTGCGCCACACCGCGTACGTCACCGCCGACCGTGCCGGGCAGGTGTCGCTGGCGATACGCGGAGAAGCCCGCCCGGACGCCCTCTACCGGCTCCAAGTCGGCTCGCGGGCACGGCTGGTGAAGGGCGAGGACCTGACCCGCGAGGCCGTCGGCCCCTTCTCCGTACGGCCCGGTCAGGTCACCCCCGTCACCGTCACCCTCGAACAGCCGGACCACGCGGGCGAGGACCTCGGGCTGCGCCTCGACGCCATGCTCGTCGCACCCACCGGAAGCGTCGTCTCCTGGGCCCAGGCACCGCGGCAGCTCACGACTGGCACGGTGACGGACGTCCCCGTCCATGTGACGAACCTCGGCCACAGCGCGGCACAAGGCACCCTGGCACTGCGGGCGCCCGAAGGGTGGACCACGGGCGGGGGAGAGAAGTTCAGCGGCCTGGGGGCGGGCCGTACCCACAGCCTGACCGCCCCCGTTTCGGTACCGGCGGGGACCGCGACCGGCCCGGCCGCCCTCGAAACCGCCGTGACCGGCGGCGGACGACGGGTCCTGGAACTCACCAGCCCTGTCGAGGTCGTCCTGCCCAACGTGGCGCGCGGCAAGGCCGCGACCCAGTCGAGCACGGCGTGGGACGGGGTCGCCGGCCGCGCGGTCGACGGGAACACCGCGGGGGACTACCTGCGCGACAACACCACGACCCACACCGCGGAACCCTCCCGCGAGGCGTGGTGGCAGGTCGATCTGGAACGGTCCCACAGCATCGACACCGTCGAGATCTGGAACCGCACCGACTGCTGCGCGGAACGTCTCACCGACTACTGGGCGCTGGTCTCCGACACCCCGTTCACCTCCGACTCACTGGAGGAGGCACGCACCGCGCCGGGTGTGACCGCCATCCACCGCGAGGACCAGGCGCAACGCCCGACGATCGTCGAACTCGCCGGCGCGAAGGGCCGCTACGTACGCGTCCAGCTGGCATCCCCGACAAATCCGCTGTCGTTGACGGAGGTCGCGGTCAGGGGCGAATAGCCGCTCGCTCACTACTG
Organism: Streptomyces sp. NPDC050433; assembly: GCF_044458565.1. NCBI lineage: Bacteria > Bacillati > Actinomycetota > Actinomycetes > Kitasatosporales > Streptomycetaceae > Streptomyces > Streptomyces sp. NPDC050433. The sequence goes on from NZ_JBITIB010000014.1 coordinate 168,909, forward strand.
CTCGGCGACCCAGTCGTACCAGTCCTGCATCCCCTCGCCGGTGGTCGCCGAGACGGTCAGGATCCGCAGGCCCGGATTGACCGAGCGGGCGTACTCCTCGCAGCGGGCGATGTCGAAGTCGACGTACGGCAGGAGGTCGATCTTGTTGATGATCACCAGGTCCGCGGCGGCGAACATGTACGGGTACTTGAGCGGCTTGTCCGTGCCCTCGGTGACGGAGATGATCACGACCCGGCTGCGCTCGCCGAGGTCGAAGAGGGCGGGGCAGACCAGATTGCCGACGTTCTCCACCAGGACCAGCGATCCGGAGAGCGGCGTCAGGGTCGTCAGCGCGTCCCGCATCATCTCCGCGTCGAGATGGCATCCCGCGCCGGTGTTGACCTGGACGACGGTGCTGCCCGCGCGCTTGATCCGCTCGGCGTCGAGCATCGTCTCCTGGTCACCCTCGACGACCGAAACCGGGCGACGGCCCGCGAGGTCCCGGATGGTGCGTTCGAGCAGAGTGGTCTTGCCGGCGCCGGGCGAGCTCATCAGGTTCACCGCCACGATGCCCTGTTCGGCGAGCCACGAGCGATTGGCGGCGGCCAGGTCCTCGTTCTTGGCGAGGACCCGCTGTTCGAGGGTGATGGTCTCGCCGCCGTCGTGCGGATGGGTGTGGGGTACGGCGACGCGCGTCCCGCCGCCCCCTTCGCTTCCGCCTGAGCAACCGCACGTACCGCACATAGGGTCAGCCCACTCTCATGGAGATGATCTGTAGTTCCCGGCCCGACGTGATCTCCACATCGGCGCTCCCGCACGGACACAGCAATACAAGATCGGTCAGGGGGAAGTCCGCCGAACACGCCCGGCAGCGCCCGGTTCCCGCCGGCTGTTCGATTTCGAGCGCCGCGCCTTCCGCGACGGTGCCCGCGGTGGTGAGATCGAAGCAGAAGCGCATGGATTCGGGCACCACGGCGGTCAGCATTCCCACCCGGACACTGACCGTACGCACCGGCCTTCCCGCGGCACGTTCGCATACCGCGTCGACAATGCTCTGCGTGATCGACAATTCATGCATCGGCTGGCCGGCCTTCCCACTTCACCCAATTGGCCCAACTCGCAAGGCGGAACAGGTGGAGCCGCCCGGACGAAACTCGTGTTGACAGAACGCTGAGGCCAATCCTAGATGGTAGCAATGTGAGCGACGCCACACCCATGAGATTCATGGGTATCGGGTGGGCCAATCCCGGAAGGCAGCGGTGCTATGCCGACAGAAGCGGCGAAAAAAGCCGAGGACACGCTGATTCACGTGCTGTGGATCAATGCCGGACTGAGCTGTGACGGGGATTCGGTCGCGCTGACCGCCGCGACCCAGCCCAGCATCGAGGAGATCGCACTCGGTGCGCTGCCCGGTCTCCCGAAGATCGCCGTGCACTGGCCGCTGATTGATTTCGAGTGCGGCCCCACCGGCGGCGCCGACGACTTCCTCGAATGGTTCTTCAAGGCGGACCGCGGGGAACTGGACCCCTTCGTCCTGGTCGTCGAAGGCTCGATTCCCAACGAGAAGCTGCACGACGAGGGTTACTGGTGCGGCTTCGGCAATGACCCGGCGACCAACCAGCCGATGACCACGAGCGAATGGCTCGACCGGCTGACGCCCAAGGCCACGGCGGTCGTCGCGGTGGGCACGTGCGCCACCTACGGCGGCATCCACGCGATGGCGGGCAACCCCACCGGCGCCATGGGCGTGCCGGACTATCTGGGCTGGGACTGGAAGTCCAAGGCCGGTATCCCCATCGTGTGCGTCCCCGGCTGCCCCATCCAGCCGGACAACCTCTCGGAGACGCTCACCTATCTGCTCTACATGGCCACCGAACAGGCCCCGATGATCCCCCTCGACAACGAGCTGCGTCCGAAATGGCTGTTCGGCCAGACCGTGCACGAGGGCTGCGACCGGGCCGGCTACTACGAGCAGGGCGACTTCGCGACGGAGTACGGCTCACCCAAGTGCATCGTGAAGCTGGGCTGCTGGGGCCCGACCGTGAAGTGCAACGTCCCCAAGCGCGGCTGGATGAACGGTATCGGCGGCTGTCCCAACGTCGGCGGCATCTGCATCGGCTGCACCATGCCCGGATTCCCGGACAAATTCATGCCGTTCATGGACGAGCCGCCGGGCGGGAAACTCTCCACGAACGCCGTCGGAATGTACGGGGCGACGATGCGGCGGCTGCGAGACATCACCACGCACACCCTCGACCGCGAACCGAAGTGGCGTAAACGCGGCAAGAAACTCACTACCGGCGCCACCCGCACCTGGTAATACGGCGAATGCCCCATCGGCCACCTGTCCGGCGGCCGATGGGGCACTCACCTGGAAACCACCTGGCAACTCACCGCTCCACGACATCGCGAAAAGGAAAGAAGAGGCGGCCTCATGACGGCGACGAGCCAGGGCAAAGGCGAACTGGTGGAGATGGCGTGGGATCCCATCACCCGGATCGTCGGGAGTCTGGGTATCTACACGAAGATCGACTTCAAGCAGAAGGTTGTCGCCGAGTGCCACAGCACCAGCTCGATCTTCCGCGGCTATTCGGTCTTCATGAAGGGCAAGGACCCGCGCGACGCCCATTTCATCACCAGCCGGATCTGCGGAATCTGCGGTGACAACCACGCCACCTGTTCCTGTTACGCGCAGAACATGGCGTACGGCGTGAAGCCGCCGCATCTGGGTGAGTGGATCGTGAATCTCGGCGAGGCCGCCGAGTACATGTTCGACCACAATATCTTCCAGGAGAATCTGGTCGGGGTCGACTACTGCGAGAAGATGGTCGCCGAGACCAACCCCGGCGTACTCGAACAGGCCAACCGCACGCCGTCACCGCACGCGGAGGACCACGGGTACAAGACCATCGGCGACATCATGCGCTCGCTGAACCCCTTCACGGGCGAGTTCTACCGTGAGGCGCTTCAGGTCAGCCGTATGACCCGCGAGATGTTCTGCCTCATGGAGGGCCGCCATGTGCACCCCTCCACGCTCTACCCCGGCGGGGTGGGCACGGTGGCGACCATCCAGCTGATGACGGACTACATCACCCGGCTCCAGCGCTACGTGGAGTTCATGAAGAAGGTCGTGCCCATGCACGACGACCTCTTCGACTTCTTCTACGAGGCGCTGCCCGGCTACGAGAAGGTCGGCAACCGCCGTATCCTGCTCGGCTGCTGGGGCTCCTTCCAGGATCCGGAACACTGCAACTTCGAGTACAAGGACATGACCGACTGGGGTCGGAAGATGCACGTGACCCCCGGCGTCGTCGTGGACGGCAAGCTCGTCACCACCGACCTCGTGAAGATCAACCTCGGCATCCGTATCCTGCTCGGCTCGTCGTACTACAACGACTGGGACGAGCAGGAGATGTTCGTGACCCACGACCCGCTCGGCAACCCGGTCGACAAGCGGCACCCGTGGAACCAGCACACCAACCCGCAGCCGCAGAAGCGCGACCTGGGCGACAAGTACAGCTGGGTCATGTCGCCGCGCTGGTTCGACGGCAAGGACTACCTCGCGCTCGACACCGGCGGCGGCCCGCTCGCCCGGCTGTGGGTCACCGCGCTGGCCGGCCTGGTCGACATCGGCTACATCAAGGCCACCGGGAAGAGCGTGAAGATCAACCTCCCGAAGACCGCGCTCAAGGGCCCGGTCGAGCTGGAGTGGCACGTCCCACGCTGGAGCAACACCATCGAGCGCAACCGGGCAAGGACCTACTTCCAGGCGTACGCGGCGGCCTGCGCACTGCACTTCGCCGAGAAGGCGCTCGTGGAGATCCGGGCCGGGCGCACCAAGACGTGGGAGAAGTTCGAGGTCCCGGAGGAGGGCGTCGGCTGCGGCTTCACCGAGGCGGTACGCGGCGTGCTCTCGCACCACATGGTGATCAGGGACGGCAAGATCGCCAACTATCATCCGTACCCGCCGACTCCGTGGAACGCGAGTCCGCGCGACACCTACGGGACGCCGGGGCCCTACGAGGACGCGGTGCAGGGCCAGCCGATCTTCGAGGAGAACGACCGGGAGAACTTCAAGGGCATCGACATCATGCGTACGGTCCGCAGCTTCGATCCCTGTCTGCCCTGCGGCGTGCACATGTATCTCGGTGAGGGCAAGAAGCTGGAGCTGCTGCACTCGCCCACGCAGTCCGCGGGCAGTGAGTGACGTGGTGGAGAAGCACACCGAGGAGCCGTCCAGGTCTGAGGAGTGGCGGGCGACCGGGGAGCGTATCGACACCCTGATCGCCGCCAGTGCGGCCGGCGGCGTCGTGGCGCGCGAGCGCAGCGAGGAACTGGTCCGGCTCGTCACCGACTTCTACGGCGCCGGCCTCGAACGCCTCCTCGACCTCGTGCACGAACACGGGCGGCTGGACGACGAGATCCTGGCCGCCCTCGCGGCCGACGACCTGGTGGCCGGCGTGCTGCTGGTGCACGGACTGCACCCGTACAGCGTGGCGACCCGCGTCGAGAACGCACTGGAGAGCGTGCGACCGTATCTCGGATCGCACGGCGGCGACGTCGAGTTGCTGGGTGTCACGGACGAAGGAGCCGTACGGCTACGGCTGTTGGGCAGCTGCGACGGCTGCCCGTCCTCCTCCGCCACACTCGAACTCGCCGTACAGGGCGCGATCGAGGCGGCCGCGCCCGAGATCACCACGATCGAGGTCGAGGCCGCCGAGAAGAGTGCCGCCGGGGCGACGGGCCCCCTGGTGCCGGTGGACGCCCTCTTCTCCCGCCTGCACGACACGGAACCCGTCAACGGCGCCGGCGACGGCGCCGCGGGCGGCTCCTGGGAGCCGGTTCCCGCGCTGCTCGCCCTGGAGTCCGGCCGCGTCGAGCGCTTCATCGCCGGGGACCTGCCGGTGGTCGCCTGCCGGATCGGCCCCGACCTGTTCGCCTTCCGCGACCGGTGCGCCCGGTGCGAGCGCCCGATGGAGGGCGCCACGCTGGCCCGGCGGCTCGGCGGCGGCTCCGGTGACGGGGTGCTGCGCTGCTCCGCCTGCCGCGCGCACTACGACGTACGCCGGGCCGGTGCCTGCCTCGACGCGGAGGCCGACGGGGCGCATCTGGACCCGTTGCCGCTGCTGACGGACGGGGCGTCGGTCTCGGTCGCCGTACCGTCCGCGCCCATGGCCACGACATGAGCGCGCCCACGGGCCGCACCGTGCCCCGTGGCCGCGCCGCGTCCCCGGTGGCCACCCTGCTTCGGGTCCACCGCGAGAGGCCCGAACCGGTCGCCGGGGAGCGCTGCGAGATGTGCGCCACGCCGATCGGCGAGGAGCACCAGCATGTGGTGAATCTGGAGAGCCGCAGCCTGATGTGCGGCTGCCGGGCCTGCTATCTCCTGTTCACGGACGACGGTGCCCAACTGCGGTACCGCGCCGTGCCCGACCGGTATCTGCGCTTCGACGGTCTCCCGCTGGACGCCCGAACCTGGGACGAGCTGCAGATCCCGGTGGGGCTCGCCTTCCTGTTCCGCAACTCCGTGCAGGACCGCACCATCGCCTTCTACCCCGGCCCGGCCGGGGCCACCGAGTCCGAACTGCCCCTCGACGCCTGGGCGGCCATCGTCGACGCCGGCCCCGAACTGGCCGTGCTGCGGCCGGACGTCGAGGCGCTGCTCGTACGCCGCACCGAGGCCGGCGGCGGTGGGCGGGAGATCGTCGCGTCCTGTCATCTGGTCCCGATCGACGCGTGCTACGAACTGGTCGGGCGACTGCGCACCCTGTGGCGCGGCTTCGACGGCGGCCGGGAGGCACATGCCGCGATGGACGCCTTCTTCGAGCACGTCCAGGCCCGCAGCCGGCCTGCCGCCGCCGCGCCGGAGGCCGTTGACGGCGCGGGGGCCGGGGGCGGTCCCTCATGAGCGGCCCCACGGCACCCGGCCTGGAGTTCTCCGTACGGGACATCGTCGCCGAGCCGTACACCGCCACGCCCCAACTGACCGCGCGTCTGCGGATCGAGGACGGCACGGACGAGCGGATCCACGCGATCGTGCTGCGCTGCCAGGTCCGTATCGAACCGCAGCGACGCCACTACGGACCGGCCGAACAGGACGCCCTGCGCGGCCTGTTCGGGGAGCGTGAGCGGTGGTCGGACACGCTGCGGCCGTTCCAGTGGATGCAGTGCCACACGACCGTGCAGGGCTTCACCGGCTCCACCGAGGTCGACCTGGCGCTGCCCTGCACCTACGACTTCGACGTCATCGGCTCCCGCTATCTGCACGCGCTCGGGGACGGGACGGTGCCCATCAGCCTGCTCTTCTCGGGCACCGTCTTCACCAAGGGCGGTGGCAGCGGCGGCGGTTCGGGCTTCGGGGTACGGCAGGTGCCCTGGGACTGCGAGGCGCGGTATCAGCTGCCGGTCGCCGTGTGGCGGCAGATGATCGCGTCGCACTTCCCCAACTCCGGCTGGATCAGACTGGATCACGACGTGCTCGCCCGCTTCGCCGACTTCCGGGAGCGACGTGGACTGATCAGCTGGGACGAGACGGTGACCACGGTGCTGGCGGACGCGCGGGCGCGGGCCGCCGCCGACGAGATCGGTGAGGTGGTCACATGACCCCCGCGACGCCCGTGACCCCGGTCGTTCCCCCGGCGGGGCTCGACCAGGTCCGTACGATCGCCGACGCGGTGCTGTACGAGGGCTACTTGCTGTACCCGTACCGTGCCAGCTCCCACAAGAACCGGTCCCGCTGGCAGTTCGGCGTTCTCGGCCCGCCCGGCGCGGCGCCCGGAAGCTTCGCCGAGGACCCCGGCATGGCGACGCAGTGCCTGCTCGCCGTCCCTGACGAAGCGTCAAGTGCCAAGCCCGAGGTGAGCATCCGGCTCCGTTTCCTCCAGCTCCAAGTGCGCGAGGTGCAGCGCCGGGACGAGGACGGCGGCCACACCCCCGTCGGTGAACTCGACCTGGCCGGCGTGTCGGTCCTCAGCTGGGACGAGGCCGTCGAGTGTGAAATCGACCTGGGCACCGTCCCGTTGGACGGGGAGAGCGGATCGACGGACGAACTTCGGACGGTCCCCGGCGGTGCGGAGACCGAGCCTCTGACGGACGAGGACGGTGCGCCGGTCGGCCGCATCGTACGCCGCCGCGAACCGCTGACGGCCCGGATCCGCACCCGTACGACCATGGACGACGGCTTCCTGCGGCTGTCGGTGTCGGTGGACAACGAGCACGCCGGGACCGCCGCGGACAAGGACGCCGCGATCCGTGCCTCGCTGATCGGCACACACCTGATCCTCCAGGCCCGGGGCGCCGACTTCGTCTCGCTGCGCGAGCCCCCGGACGAGGCGGCCCCCGCCGCCGCCAGGTGTGAACAGCGCAGATGCTGGCCGGTCCTGGCCGGGGCGAAGGGCTCCACGGACACGGTGCTCGCCGCGCCGATCATCCTCTACGACCACCCGGAGATCGCCGAGCAGAGCCCCGGCGCCCTGTTCGACTCCACCGAGATCGACGAGATCCTGACGCTCCGGGTCATGACCATGACGGAGGAGGAGAAGGCGGAGGCACGGGCCACCGACCCCCGTGCGCGCGAGATCATCGACCGCTGCGACACGATGTCGGCGGCCGACCTCCAGCAGCTCCACGGCCTGCTCCGCGACCCGCACGGTCCCGGTCGGGCCCCCGGCCCCCTCGGTGACCTGCGGGACGCCGAACCGGCCGCCTTCGACACCGGTGGCGCGCCCTGGTGGGACCCGGCGGCCGACGCCGCCGTGTCGCCCGACTCCGACGCCGTCGTGATCGAGGGGGTCCCCGTCACCAAGGGCAGCCTCGTCCGCGTACACCCCTCGCGACGCGCCGACGCGCAGGACCTGTTCTTCGCCGGCCAGGTGGCACGGGTGACGGCCGTGCTCTCGGACGTCGACGGCGGCGTACACGTCGCTCTCGTCCTGGTCGACGACCCGGCGGCCGACATGCACGACTGGTACGGCCGCTACTTCTACTTCGCCCCCGACGAACTCGAACCCCTGCCCACCACCCCCGATTCACCGGAACACCGGAAGGAGAACCCCTCGTGAGAATCCTCGGAATGATCACCGTCGGTGCCGCCGCCGCCGTGGCACTGGCCGCCGTCGCCGTCGGCGTGCGGTCGATTCCCGACATCCGCAGGTACGCCCGAATGCGCTCGATGTGAGGGCTGATGTGTCCGCAGGCGTGCTCGTCGCGGGCATCGGCAATCTCTTCCTCGGCGACGACGGTTTCGGCCCGGAGGTCGTACGCCGACTCGCCGACGACGCCGGGGCGCCGCTCCCCGAGGGCGTCCGGGTCGTCGACTACGGCATCCGGGGCATGCACCTCGCGTACGACCTGCTCGACGGGTACGACGCGCTGGTGCTGGTCGACGCCTGTCCGGGCGGCGGCCCACCCGGCGAGCTGACCGTGCTGGAGGTCGGCCCGGACGACCTCGGGGCGGGTGAATTCGACGCACACGGCATGAATCCGGTATCTGTCCTGGCAAATCTGGGCCAACTGGGCGGTACGCTTCCGCTCACCCACGTTGTGGGGTGCACCCCCGCCGACGTCGAGGAGGGCATCGGTCTCAGTGAGGCCGTCGCCGCAGCCGTACCCGAAGCGGTGGCGGAGGTGCGCGCGTTGGTCCGGCGGCTGTCAGCGGCCGGACCCGATCCTGTACCCGCCCGGACCCGGAGGTCCTGATCATGTGTCTCGGCATCCCCGGGCGAGTGGTGGAGATCGTCGAGGGGTACGCGGACCAGCTCGCCCTCGTCGATGTGGAGGGCGCCCGGCGCCGTATCAACGTCGGCATGCTCGACGCGCCCCCGGCCGCCGGCGACTGGGTCCTGCTGCACATGGGCTTCGCGATGGAGATCATCGACGAGGCGAAGGCGGCGGAGGCGCTGTCGGGCCTGGAGATGATGGGCAGCGGAGCCCGTGAGGAGGGGGAGGCCGAACAGCCTCGCGTACGACGCCGGTTCGAGGTGCGCGGTGTCGTCCAGGGCGTGGGCTTCCGCCCGTTCGTCTATGTCACCGCCGCCGAACTGGCGCTCACCGGCTCCGTCGCCAACACCGGCTCCGGCGTCGTGGCCGAGGTGGAGGGCGACGCCGGCGCGGTCGCCGAGTTCGGGCGGCGGCTACGGACCGACGCGCCTGCCCTGGCCGTCGTGGAGTCCGTCGCCGAGACGGAGCAACCACCCGCCGGGGGAGCGGAGTTCGTCATCGCGGACTCCAGCTCCACCGGCCGTGTCCGCACGCTGGTCTCGCCCGACACCGCGACCTGCCGGGACTGTCTGGCCGAACTGCGCGACCCGGCCGACCGGCGGTACCGCCACCCCTTCATCACCTGCACCCACTGCGGCCCGCGCTTCACGATCGTCACCGGTATGCCCTACGACCGCGCGGCGACCACCATGGCGGCGTTCGAGATGTGCGACGACTGCCGTACGGAGTACGGCGACCCGCGCGACCGCCGATTCCACGCCCAGCCCATCGCCTGCCACGCCTGCGGCCCGCGTCTCGAACTCGTCGGCGAGGACGGCGAGATGCTCGGCGACGGGGACCAGGCTCTGCGCGCCGCACGGCAGTTGCTCGCCGAGGGAAAGATCCTCGCGATCAAGGGACTGGGCGGCTACCACCTCGCGTGCGACGCCCGCGACGAAGCGGCCGTCGGCGAACTGCGGCGGCGCAAGCAGCGCGGCGGAAAGCCCTTCGCCGTCATGGTCGCGGACGTCGGCGTCGCCGAGGCGCTGGTGACGGTGACGGACGACGAGAAAGCGCTCCTGGAGGGCGGCAGAAAACCGATCGTCCTGCTGCCGCGCCGTACACCGGCCACCGGCGTCGCCGCCTCGGTGGCGCCCGGCAACCCGGACCTCGGCGTGCTGCTCCCGTACACCCCCCTGCATGTCCTCCTCTTCGGCGTCGGCGACGACACCCCCGGACCCGACGCGCTGGTCATGACCTCCGGCAACCGGTCCGGTGAGCCGATCGTCACCGACGACGCCACGGCGCTGACCGAACTCGCCCCGCTGGCCGACGCCTGGCTGCGGCACGACCGCCCGATCCAGGTGCCGTGCGACGACTCGGTCAGCCGGTTCGTCGCGGGCGCCGAACTGCCCGTCCGCAGATCACGCGGGTACGCGCCGCTGCCCCTCGCGCTGCCCTTCGACATCCCGCCGCTGCTCGCGGCCGGCGCCGACCTGAAGAACACCTGCGCGCTCGGCGAGGGTGGCTACGCCTGGGTCAGCCAGCACATCGGCGACATGGACGACCTCTCCACGGTCGACGCGCTGACCCGCACGGCGTCCCACCTCGGGCGGCTGACCGGCGTCGAACCCGGACAACTCGTGGCCGACGCCCACCCCGGCTACCGCTCGGGCGCCTGGGCCCGCGCGCACGCCGAGGGCCGGGCCGTGCGCACCGTGCAGCACCACCACGCGCACATCGCGTCCGTGATGGGCGAGCACGGCCTCGGACCCGGCGAGAGCGTCATCGGCATCGCCTACGACGGCACCGGCCACGGCCCCGACGGCGCCGTGTGGGGCGGCGAGACACTGATCGCCGGCTACACGTCCTACCGCAGGGCCGCCCATGTGGCGTACGTGCCGCTGGCGGGCGGTGACGCGAGTGTGCTGCGGCCGTACCGGATGGCGCTCGCGCATCTGCGCGCCGCCGGGATCCCCTGGGACGAGAAACTGCCCGCCGTCGCCGCCTGCCCGGAGAGGGAACGCGACGTGCTGGCACACCAGTTCGCGACCGGCTTCGGCTGTGTGCCGACATCGAGCATGGGCCGCCTCTTCGACGCGGTGGCCTCGCTCGCGGGCGTGCGGCACGAGGTGGCGTACGAGGCGGAGGCGGCGATCGCACTGGAGGGCCTGGCCAGATCGGTGCCCGGCGACGCCGCCGTGGGCGCCTACACCTTCGCTCTGCCGGCGGAGCCCGACACCGGTGAGCCGGTCGTCGCCGACCCCGCCCCGGTGATCCGCGCGGTGGTCTCCGACGTACGCGCCGGTGCCCCGCCGGAGCTGATCGCCGCGCGTTTCCACGCGGCCGTCGCCTCCCTCACCGTGGAACTCGCGGAGCTGTGCCGACGGCGGACCGGGCTCGGCGTGGTGGCTCTCGGCGGTGGCGTCTTCCAGAACGCCGTCCTGCTCGAATCCACCCAACGGGCACTGAGGGCAAAGGACTTCACCGTCCTGCGTCCCCGTCTGCTGCCGCCCAACGACGGCGGTATCGCCTTCGGTCAACTGCTGGTCGCCGCCTCCGGCTGACCCGGCGTCAGAGTCAAACCATCCGATGAGAAGGAAGAGGCAGCATGTGTCTGGCAGTCCCCGGCCGGGTGCTCAGCACCGCCGAGGTCGACGGCGCCCTGATGGCCCAGGTCGACTTCGGAGGCGTACGTAAGGAGGTCTGCCTCCAGTACATCCCCGACGCGGAGATCGGCGAATACGTCGTCGTCCACGTCGGCTTCGCCATCCAGCGCCTCGACGAGGAGTCCGCCCTGCGGACGTTGGCGAATTTCGAACAACTCGGGCTCCTGGAGGAGGAGTTCGGTGACGGCTTCGAACTCGCCGCCAGGCAGCGGGAATCAGTGGAAGGCGGCGGACAGTGAAGTACCTCGACGAATTCAGCGACCCCGATCTCGCCAGACGGCTGGTCGACCAGATCCACGCGGTCACCACCCGCCCCTGGGCCATGATGGAGGTCTGCGGCGGCCAGACCCACTCGATCATCCGGCACGGCATCGACCAACTCCTCCCCGACGGCGTGGAGTTGATCCACGGTCCGGGCTGCCCGGTCTGTGTGACCCCGCTGGAGATCATCGACCGGGCCCTGGCGATCGCCGCCACCCCCGACGTCATCTTCTGCTCCTTCGGCGACATGCTGCGGGTGCCGGGCAGTAACCAGGACCTGTTCTCGGTGAAGAGCGCCGGTGGCGACGTACGCGTCGTGTACTCCCCGCTCGACGCGCTGAAGCTGGCCCGCGACAACCCCGGCAAGCAAGTCGTCTTCTTCGGCATCGGCTTCGAGACGACCGCCCCCGCCAACGCCATGACGGTCCATCAGGCCCGGCGCCTCGGCGTGCGGAACTTCTCCCTGCTCGTCTCCCACGTTCTCGTACCCCCCGCGATCGCCGCCATCATGGAGTCCCCGACCTGCCGGGTGCAGGCATTCCTCGCCGCCGGGCACGTGTGCAGCGTGATGGGGACCTCCGAGTACCCACCACTGGCGCGGAAGTACCAAGTCCCCATCGTCGTCACGGGATTCGAACCGCTCGACATCCTCGAAGGCATCCGCCGCACGCTCCTCCAGCTCGAACAGGGCCGCCACGAGACGGAGAACGCCTACCCCCGCGCCGTACGTGACGAGGGCAACCTGCCCGCCATGGAGATGCTGCGCGACGTCTTCGAGGTCACCGACCGGACCTGGCGCGGCATCGGTGTGATCCCGGACAGCGGATGGCGACTGTCCGGGAAGTACGCGGAGTTCGACGCCGAGCGCAGATTCGACGTGGCCGGCATCCGCACCGCCGAATCGGCGCTGTGCCGCTCGGGCGACGTACTCCAGGGGCTGATCAAGCCGCACGAGTGCGGCGCGTTCGGCAAGGAGTGCACCCCGAGGAATCCGCTGGGCGCCACGATGGTGTCCTCCGAAGGCGCGTGCGCCGCGTACTTCACCTACCGCCGACTGGAACTGGTCGAGGCGAAGTGACCGAGACGACGAACCACGTGCCCGCCCCGGCGACCGCCCCCGCCGCCAACGACCTCGACTTCGAGAGCTGGACCTGCCCCGTCCCCCTGCGCGCGATCCCGACGGTCGTCATGGGCCACGGCGGCGGCGGGGCGATGTCGGCCGAACTGGTCGAGCATCTGTTCCTTCCCGCGTACGGCTCCGCCGCCGCGCCCGAACTCGGCGACTCCGCCGTGCTCACCGTCGGCGAGGGCACCCGACTCGCCTTCTCCACCGACTCGTTCGTGGTCAGACCGATGTTCTTCCCCGGCGGATCCATCGGGGACCTCGCCGTCAACGGCACCGTCAACGATCTGGCGATGTCCGGCGCGACCCCGCTGTTCCTGTCGTCCGCGTTCATCCTCCAGGAGGGCACCGCGCTCACCGAACTCGGACGGATCGCACGGGACATGGGCGCGGCGGCGCGGGAGGCCGGGGTCAGGCTGGTCACCGGCGACACCAAGGTCGTCGACAGCGGCAGCGGGGACGGCGTCTACGTCAACACCTCGGGAATCGGGGTGATCCCCGCCGGTGTCGACATCGGCCCGCGCCGCGCCGAGCCCGGCGACGCCGTGCTGATCAGTGGCGACATCGGAGTGCACGGCGTGGCCGTGATGAGCTGCCGGGACGGCCTGGACTTCGGGACGACCGTCGAGAGCGACACCGCACCCCTGCACGGTCTCGTCGCCGCGATGCTCACCACCGGCGCCGACATCCACGTACTGCGCGACCCCACGCGCGGCGGCGTCGCCGCCTCGCTCAACGAGATCGCCACCGCCTCGGCGGTCGGTGTCGAACTGGTCGAGCGGGACCTGCCCGTACCCCACACCGTGCGTGACGCGTGCAGCCTGCTCGGGCTCGATCCGCTCCAGGTGGCGAACGAGGGGAAGCTGATCGCGATCGTGCCCCTGGAGCGCTCCGACGAAGTCCTCGCGGCCCTCCAGGCGCACCCCTTGGGACGCGGGGCCCGCCGGATCGGCACCTGCGTGGCCGAGCACCCCGGCATGGTGGTGGCCAGAACCGGGCTCGGCGGCTCGCGCGTGGTCGCTCTCCCCGTCGGCGAACAGCTCCCGAGGATCTGCTGAATGAGGGCGACCGAATGAGTACGATCGGATGAGCGAGCGCGGCGCGATCCTCTTCGCGCGGTACGCCTACCCGCCCAACGAACTCGGCTACTGCGGCCCGGCCGACTCGGCGGCGCTGCTGCGCCCCGCCGACACCGCGGGCATCGAGCGGGGCGCCCGCCAGTTCGACGGCGCCTGGTGCTATCTGGAATTCCTCGCCGAGACGGCCGGCCTCGACGACCCGCTCGACGAGCGCGTCGTCGAGGCGTACTGGATCGGCAACGACCTGCTGGACCGGGCCGACCCGGCCGCCCTCCTCGACCGTATGCGTGAGCGCTTCCGCGGTCAGCTGGGCGGCACCTGGCGCGACGCGTCCGACCGCGCCCTCGCCCACCACAGCTTCCAGGTCTTCGACGTCTACCCGTGGGCGGAGCTGCTGCGTGCCTCGGGCAATCCCACGGCGCTGTCGGTCCTCGATCAGTGCCGCATCCGGACGGGCGTGGTCCGCTCCGTCGCGGGCGAGTCGGCGACGGTCGAGTCCCGCCCACTGACCTGGACGGGTACGGCCCTGATCCCAGGACCTCCCCGCCAGGAGTCCGTGCGCTGGTCGACCGGGGGCCGGTCGCTGATCGCCGGACTCGTGCCCGGAGACCTCGTGGCGCTTCACTGGGACTGGGTGTGCGACGTGCTCACCGCCGGCCAGGCGGCACGGATCGAGGCGACGGAAGCACGCCGGCTCGCCCCTTCAGCCGTGGGACGTGCCACCCGCTCCGGCGCGGCTACGCAAAGGCGTTGAGGGCCACCTCGGCCGCCTCGGCGATGAGGGCGTCGTTGGGCTCGGCGTCCTTGAAATCGCGGCGGGAGAGCACCGCGATGGAGATCGGGGCGGCCTTGGGGGGCCACACGACGGCGATGTCGTTGCGGGTGCCGTAGCCGCCGGTGCCGGTCTTGTCGCCGACCACCCAGCCCTCCGGGGCGCCGGCCCGGATGACCTTGTCGCCGGTGGTGTTGCGCTTGAGCCAGTCCGCCAGCACGGCCCGCTTCTCGGTGGGAAGGGTGTCGCCGAGGACGTACGTACGCAGATCGGTGGCCAGCGCGCGCGGTGTGCTGGTGTCGCGGAGGTCGCCGGGGAGGGCTTCGCTGAGTGCTTCCTCGTAGCGGTCGCACCGGGTGACGCGGTCGCCGATGGAGACAAGGGCGGCTTGGAGCTTCTTCGGGCCCCCGATCTCGCGGAAGAGGAGGTTGGCCGCGCCGTTGTCGCTGTAGCGGACGGTGGCGTCGCACAGCTCGCGCAGCGTGAGGCCGGTCTCGAGGTGCTTCTCGGTGATCGGCGAGTAGCCGGCGCCTTCCAGATCCTCGCGGTCGTACCGGACGAGCCGGTCGAGCTGCCTGAGGGAGTTCTTCTCCAGCATGACGGCCGCGAGGAGAGCCTTGCAGGTGGAGGCGTACGCGAAGCGTTCGTCGGGCCGGTGGGTGAGGGACCGGCCGCTGCCGGTGTCGATCGCGTAGACGCCGAGCCGGGCGTCGAACTTCCGCTCAAGTGCCAGGAAAGAGCGCTGGGTTCGAGGGTCGGCCGTGGACGCGGCCTGCGACGGGGCCGACTTTGGTGAGGTGGTGGTGGAGCGGGAGCCAGAGCCGGAGGCCGGCGCGTCCGCCGGGGCGCTCGTGCCGCATCCGACGAGGGGGAGGGTCGCGAGGCCGGTGAGGGTGGAGAGCGCGGCACGGCGGGGGATACGGCTGGACATGTGGTGACGGATTTCCTTTCGGTGGAGGCTCTGTTCGGACGCTGGGTCGCCCCGAGGAGAACAACGCCCGTCCGTTCACGTCCAAGACTGATATCGCTCATTGATCAATCAATTTTCCGTATGATCCCTGGTCGTGGACCTGATACGGCATCTGCAGTGCTTTGTGGCTGTTGCGGAAGAGTTACATTTCGGCCGCGCCGCCCAGCGGCTCGGCGTGGCTCAGCCGCCGCTGTCGCAGCGCATCCAGCGCCTGGAGCGGGAGTTGGGCGTACGCCTCTTCGAGCGCTCCAGCCGGCAGGTGACGATCACCAAAGGAGGCGCACTCCTGCTGGACGAGGCCCGTGTGCTGCTGGCCCACTCCGAGGCGTTGATGGCCACGGCCCGACGCATCCAGGAAGGCCACAGCGGGCTGTTGCGGGCCGCCCTGCCGCCCGACATCACCGGCGGGACCGTGGCCGCGCTCCTGGCCGGTTTCCAGGAGCGCGAACCCGGTGTGGAACTGGAACTGCACGAGCTGCCGACGGCCGAACAACTCGCCCAGCTCGCCTCGCACGACCTGGACGTCGGGCTCATCCACCACCCGTGCGACGTGTCCGGGCTGGACCTTGGCCCCGTCCTGCGTCATGAACTCGGCGTCCTGCTGCCGCGCGACGCCCCGGAGGCGCGCCTCGAAACGGTCCCGCTCGCGGCACTCTCCGGATACGACCTGATCCTCTTCCCTCGCGCCCACGCCCCCGCCGTGCACGACGAACTGCTGACCACCTGCGCCCGGCACGGCTACACCCCCACGGCGGTCCGGCACGGCCAGAGCCCGAGCTTCATACGCGGTCTGCTCCTGTCCAGCCGTGCCATCGCCTTCGGACCACGCGACGCCCAGCACACCGGCGACCCGGACCTCAGCTGGCGCCCACTGAGCGGCGCGCCGCTGGCCTGGCGGCACTCGGCGGCCTGGCCACGGGGGCGGGGCGACGCCGCGGTACGGGCCTTCGCGGACACCGTCACCGAAGCCCTGGGCCGTACCGCCACGGGCCCCGACCTGGCCTCCGGTCCGCTGCATCTGCGCCCGGCGGCGGAGTACTGGATATGACCGAGCCACCCACCACCCGCGCCCACCCACGCGACCGGATTCGCGCCGCGTTCGCCGAAGCCGGCGTCACGGGCTGGCTGCACGCCGTGGACATCGACTCCGGCGCCCAGGTCGACGTGGGAGCGGACCAGCCGGTGGTCACCGCGAGCGTGCACAAACTCTGTCTGCTCGTCACGCTCCATCAGCACGCCGAGGCGGGCCACCTGGCCCTGACCGACCAGGTCGAGTCCCCGGCGGAAGGCCGTACGGCGGGACCCACCGGGCTCTCCGCCATGCTCGATCCGGCCCGTCTCTCGCTGCGCGACGCGGCGTACCTGATGATGGCCGTCAGCGACAACACGGCGGCCGAGCTGCTGCTGGCGCGCGTCGGCATCGACTCCGTCAACGACACGACCGAGCGGCTGGGCCTCAGCCGTACCCATGCCGTCCAGTCCTTCCGTGGGTTCATCGACACCATCAGGGAGGACGCCGGACACGGTGGTCCGCAGGCGCTGGCGGATCCGCGGGTCCTGGCCCGGCTGCGCGCCCTGGACCCGGCCCGTACCAATCGCAGCACCCCGCGCGACATGACCCGTCTGCTCGGCGCGATCTGGCGCGACGAGGCCTGCACGCCCGAGCACGGCGCGGCCGTCCGCCGACTGCTCGGCCTTCAGGTGTGGCCGCACCGGCTGGCCTCCGGCTTCCCCTTCGACGAGGTGCACGTCGCGGGCAAGACCGGTAGCGCGCCCACCATCCGCAACGAGGTCGGCGTGATCGAATACCCCGACCACGGCCGCTACGCCGTCGCCGTCTTCACCCGCGCGGCCAGTCCGGCCGCCGCCCTGCCCGCGGCGGACGCCGTCATCGGCACGGCGGCCCGCATCGCGATCGACGTGCTGCGCAGCCCCGTTGCGCGAACGGCGGGTGGTCTTCGGGGGCCGTAGCGGGGTGCGCTCCGACGCCGAACGGGCGGGATCTCGTCTACTCGGGGGCACGGCTCTTGGTGCGGTAGTACTAGTCTCATCGGCGACGCTGGATATCCGTCGTACGAGTGGGACGCACTGAGCGGGGCAGTTGTGGAAGAGCACCGGGCGGACACCGATGCCGAGACCGATGTCGAGCGGGAGGAGACACCCCGCGACGATGCTTCGGACCTGAGAGACCGGCTCGGCCGGCTGGAGCAGGTGGTCGCCGAGATGGCGGCCGAGGCCGCTGTACGCGGTGGAGGGTCCGTGTCGGCGAAGCCGAAGGCGGGGGAGGACACGGGGGCCGATGAGGCTGACCGGGAGCCCTTCGACTCCACCGTCGAGGCGGAAGGTCCCGCGACTGCTGAACTGCCTGTACCCGAGGCTGCGGCGGAGGCCGAACCTGCGATCCCGCCGGAGCCGGAGCCGGAGCCCGCGCCTGAGCCCGAGTCGGCCGTGTCGTACAACGACTCGGCACCGTACGACGGCACCACTCGCCCGAAGCGCCTGCGGCGCGTCCGCTGGGCTCTGGCGGGCTCCGGTGTCTGCTGCGCCGTCGTCCTCGGCGGTGCGATGATCGGTGGAGGCTCGACGCCGCCCTGGCTGTCCATACCGGGGGTCACGGAGAACAGCCACGACAATCCGGCGAACTCCCCACCGGCCCCTGCGGATTCGGTCTCGGGCGCACCGGAGGCCGGACCGGGGCCGGGAGACGCCACACGGAGCGGGGGAGCCCCCCAACCCACGGCCGGTGCACGGTCCGCCGGCAGCGGCTCACCCGTGCCCGGCCCGACGCCGACCGACGCCGTATCGCCCTCCGCGACATCGGGCAGCCCGAGCGCCCCGGCGCCCACGGACCCGCAGTCACCCACCGGCGGTACCGGCACGCCCTCATCCTCCGACGAGCCGACCGATCGTCCGTCGGACGACCACGATCCGCTCGGCGGCCTTCTCGGGGGCCTCTTCGGCAACTGACCGAGGAGCCCGCGGAGTCAGAGGTATCAGGGGCGGTAGACCACGAGCTTGGTCACCTCGTACGACATCTCCGTCGTGGCCGGTTCCGGGGGCGGGTGGTAGCGGCCCGCGCAGACCGAGAGGTTCACGATGAGGTGGGCCCGCCAGTCCCTGCCCACCCCGGTACCGTCGGCGAAGACGCGGGTGCCGTTGACGTGCCAGACGACCGAGCGGGCGCCGAGGCTGACCTGTACGTCGACACGGGCGCCGGGGCGGATAGCCCGGTCGCGGTAGTAGCGGTGGCCGCCGTTCACATGGTTCGACAGCTCCAGGAGGTCCGGGTTGTCCGGGTGGTACTCGAACACGTCGATCTCGTTGCCGCCGTCCAGCCAGGTCCAGATCGCCGGCCAGGCCCCTTGTTCGCGGGGGAGCCGGACCTGGGCCTGGAGGGTGTCGCCCGCCTTGAGCATGAAGCCGTCCGCGCTGCCCTCGGTGGTCAACAGCCCGGTGTACCAGGTGCCTCGGGGCATCTTGGTGGCATGGAAGACACCGGTCCTGCTGTATGCGGGGTCCGCGGTGAGGTGGTCGAGTTTGTCGTCGTCCGGGTTGGTCGGACCGCCGCCCGGATAGGCCCAGGAACGGCCGGCCACCCACTGGTCCCGAGACGAGAAGTCGGCCGTGAACACCGGCCGGCCGTGCGCGGAAGGGGAGTTCGCGGACTCGTCCGCCGTACCTGTGAATCCGGCCATGCCCGTATACGTACCTGCGTCAGCGGCCCACGAAACGCCACAAAAGACCGCACACTTACTCGACCTGGTCGTACCGGCCCAGGAAGCGGAAGCTCTTTCCCTCCGCCTGGAACAGGAAGTACAACGGCGGCCCCTTCGGGTCCAGGGTGCTGGTGCCGTCCGTCGAGAAGCGCAGGGCCTTGGCGATTCCCCGGTATTCGCCGTACTCGGCGTCGAACAGGCGCTGGGCCACGGCGGCCGGTTCGATGTCCTTCTCTCCGCCCAGTTTCCCCAGGGCGCGCGTGACCAGCCCCACGGCGTCGTACGCCTCCGGGGACCAACGCCCCGGTGCCGTACCGTACTTCGCGTGGTACGCGGTCCTGAAGGCGCCGGAAACGCTGCCGGGGTCGGTGAAGGGGGCGGCGAACACCCAGTCCTGGCCCGCGTCTCCGGCCTGTTGGAGGAAGGCCGGGCTCATGATGTGCCCGGTGCCCAGGCGCGGTCCGGTGAAGCCCTCTTCGTCGAGTGCGTGGGCGCAGCGCGCGGCGCGCTCGGAGGAGGTGCCGCTGAAGACCACGGCCTGGGGCTTGTCTGCGAGGGCGTCGCGCACGGCGGGAGCGAAGTCGTCGCCGTCGACGCGGTGGACGGTGGTGGTGCCCTTGTTCGGCGGATTCCGCCGGAGCCCGGCCGTGAGGTCCTGCCCCGTTCGGCCCGCCTCCAGGTCGTCGATGACAGCCGTGCGGCGGACCGGGTGGACAGAGGTCAGATACGAGCTCAGCGGCAGCCCCAGGAAAGCGTCTGGCCCCCGAGTGACGCGCAGCGTGGTCAACTTCAGTTCGGACCATGTGAGTTCGGCACCGTCCGCGGAGATCAGCACCATGGCCGTGCGGGCCTCCTGGTAGAGCGGTGCGGCGGCGAGCGCCGCGGCGGCCGTCCCGAGGCCGAGGACCGCGCTCACACCGGCCTCGGTGAATCGCCGCGCCGCCTCCTCGGCGCGAGCCGGGTCGCCCCGGTCGTCGGCGGTGTCGAGGGCGAGCCGAAAGGTGATCCCCGCGCGCTTGTTGTGCTGCTCCACGGCGAGCCGTACCGCCCGCTCCTGCGCCACGCCCTCCGCCTTGTCCGGGCCGCTCAGGTCGGCCTGGAAGCCGAGGGTGTGCACGGGAAGGCCGGCGCCCGAGCCGCCGGTGGCCCCGTCGCCGGCCATCAGATAGGCGGTGACTCCGCCGCCGACGGCGACCACGGAGGCCGCCGCACCCCCCATCAGCAGGACGCGCCGCCGGGTCGGCGGACGGGCGTCCCGCGGCTCCGGGGACGCCGGTCGGCCGGCGGTCGGTTGGTCCGTGGCCGGTTGGCCGGCGGTCGGATCGTCGCCGCCCGCCGGGCGCCGTGGTGATCGCCGGGGAGTCGGTATGTCCAGCGCCCGTGCGGAGCGCTCGGCGACCACGCGCAGGACGGCGGTCGGCAGCCAGTCCTCGTCCGGGTCCTCGGTGATGTTCCGCGCGAGCGAACCCCGAGGGTCGCGCAGCGCGGCCGAGACCTCCCTGACCGTAGGCCGCTCGGCCGGGTCCTTGGCCAGGCACGCCAGGATCAGCAGCCGCAACTCGCCCGGCACTTCGGCAAGGTCGGGCTCCTCGTGCACCGTACGGAAGAGGACGCCCGCAGCGTTGCCGGTGCCGAACGGACGGCGGCCCGATGCCGCGTACGCCAGGACACAACCGAGCGAGAAGACATCGCTCGCCGGGCCGACCTCACCGGCGCGGGCCCGCGCCTGCTCCGGTGCGAGGAAACCGGGGGTCCCGATGACGGCGTCGGGCGCGGTGAGCGCGGTGGCACCACCGGTGTGGGCGATGCCGAAGTCGATGAGGCGGGGGCCGTCGAGGGCGAGGAGTACGTTGGCCGGTTTCACGTCGCGGTGCACAAGTCCCGTGTCGTGTACGGCGGTCAGCGCGTCCGCGAGCCGGGAGCCCAGGGTCCGTACGGCGGCGACGGGCAGCACGCCGAAGCCGTCGACCGCCTCGACCAGCGAGGGCCCCGGCACGAACTCCGTTGCCAGCCAGGGCTCCCGAGCCTCCGCGTCGGCGGCCACGACCGGCACGAGCCAGCGCCCGGTCAGATCGCGGACCGCCGTCACCTCGCGCCGGAACCGGGTGCGGAAGGCGGGGTCCGCCGCGTGCTGGGCGTGGATCGTCTTGAGCGCGACGAGTGCCCCGCCGGGCGTACGGGCGAGATAGACGACACCCATGCCGCCCGCGCCGAGCCGGGCCAGCAGCCGGTGCCCGCCGATGTCCTCGGGATCGTCGGCCACCAGGGGCCGCATCAGAAGTCGACCCTGCCGGTGTAGGAGTACCGGCCGTCCTTCACCTCGTACCGGAAGACCTCGTAGCTCTCCAGCCAGCGGTAGTCCTTGTCGAACGAGTACGACCGGACCATGCCCTTGTACGTGCCCTTCAGCAGCAGGTCGTACAGCGCCTTCCCGGAAGGCCGCCCGCCCGCCTCGGTGAGGCGGGTGATGACCATGCGGGCGACGTCGTACGCCTCGGCCGCCCAGTACGCGGGAGCCGAACCGTAGCGCTTGCGGTAGGCGGTGGCGAAGGCGCGGACGGGGGAGGCCGCCGGGTCGATGTACGGCGCGAAGATCTGCCAGCCGTCGGCGGCGGCGCCCGCGGCGGTGAGGAACTCCGGTACGGCCGCCGGGTATCCGAGCACACGCACTCCGCCGAAGTCCGTCCGCGCGAGCGCGCGTGCGACGGCCGCCGCTCGGGCGGGTGTGCCCGTGTAGACGAAGCCGTCCGGCTTGTCCGCGACCATCTCGGCGACGACCGGTGCGAGATCCTTCGCCAGCCGTGGTGCGACACGCGGCTCCCCGGCGATCTTGAGGACACCGAGGTTCTGGAACATCGTGTGGCCGAGCTGCCAGGCCGGTATGCCGCCGCCGCGGTCGATCAGTACGCCCACCCGCCGGGCGCCCTCGGTCTGGAGGGAGTAGGCGGCCGTCGCGGGCAGGTGTGTGTAGTCGGGGACGGCCTGGAGGAAGTGGCGGGGCTCCGAAGTGCCGTACACGCTCTGCGCGGAGGAGGCGGTGAGCTGGGGGACGAGCCGCTCGTCGTAGCTGTCGAGGCTCGCCCCGGTGGTCGTGTCACCGGTCGAGCCGATGACCGCGAGCAGATCGCGGTCGGCTGCGAGGGTGCGGGCCACCTTGGTGGCGCGGGCCGCTTCGCCCCGGTCGTCGACCGTCTTGAGGGTGAGCGTGAAAGGCTTGTCCTTACGGGAGTTGAACTGCTCCACGGCCAGCCGGATCCCGCGTTCCTGCGCATGCCCGACGGTGCTCTGAGGGCCCGTCAGGTCCGCTTGGACGCCGAGGATCCAGCGGCGGGCACGGGGCGCGGCGGCCGGGGCCGGGCTGTCGTCGCGCCGGGCGGCCCAGAGGGCACCGCCGCCCCCGGCGGCGGTGAGCAGGGCCGCGCCGCCGAGCAGCAGGAAACGGCGTCGGCCGGTGGGGCGCGGCGCCGGCGGCGCGCCCTCGGGAACGTCCGTCGGCTGTTCGCCGGCTCTCGCGTCCGGGTCGCGCGCGTCGAGGGCCGTCGCCTCGATGTCGGGGAGGGCGAGTATTTCGGCGGAACGGTCCGCGATGAGCCGTACCACGGCGTCGGGCAGCCAGTCGGCGGTGTTCTGCGGTGTGTCCTGCGGCGGGTTCTGCGCTGTGTCCTCCGCTGTCGCCTCGGCCGGCGTCCCGTCGGCCAGCGCCTCGTCCACCTCGCGGGCGGTGGGGCGGGCGGCCGGGTCCTTGGCGAGGCAGCGCTCCAGCAGTTCGCGCGTGTCGTCGGGGACGCCGTCGAGGTCGGGCTCGTCGTGGACCGTGCGGTAGAGGAGGGCGTCCACGGCACCGGTGCCGAAGGGCGGGCGCCCGGTGGCCGCGTAGGCGAGAAGGCAGCCGAGAGCGAAGACATCGCCGGCGGGCGAGGCGGGCTGCGCCCGCGCCTGCTCGGGCGAGAGGAAGCCGGGTGTGCCGATGACCATGTCGGCCGAGGTCAGCGCCGTCTCATCGGGGGCGTGCGCGATGCCGAAGTCGATGAGGCGGGGGCCGTCGACGGCGAGCAGCACATTGCCCGGTTTGACGTCGCGGTGCACGAGCCCCGCGTCGTGCACCGTGGTCAGGGCGCGGGCCAGCATCCGGCC
The DNA here is from genome assembly GCF_044458565.1 of Streptomyces sp. NPDC050433. Classification (NCBI taxonomy): domain Bacteria; kingdom Bacillati; phylum Actinomycetota; class Actinomycetes; order Kitasatosporales; family Streptomycetaceae; genus Streptomyces; species Streptomyces sp. NPDC050433. Next base: position 192,309 of record NZ_JBITIB010000014.1, read on the forward strand.
GAGGACGCGTACACCGCGCGGCGGCAGCGGACCGCAGGTGGTGACGGCCTCGGCGAGGGAGGGGCCGGGGACGAAGGCGGTGGCGAGCCAGGGCGCGGGTGCGTCCGGGTCGGCGCCGGTGACCGGTACGGCCCAGGGGCTGTCCACCCGCCGGGCGGCGGTGACCTCGCGGCGGAAGCGGGCGCGGAACTCCGGCTGGTCGGCGTACTCGGGCAGGATCACCTTGACGGCCGCCAGTTCGCCCGAATCGGCGCGACCGAGGTAGACGACGCCCATGCCGCCCGCGCCGAGCCGGGCGAGCAGACGATGGCCGCCGACGCGCGCCGGGTCGGTGGGGGTGAGCTTCTCGGTCATCGGCCGTCGTCCTTCGTATCGGCCTTCGCATCGGCCTTCGTGTCATCACTCGGCTCCGACGGGTCGCGCTCGATCGCCTCCCTGAGGCTGGAGCGCATACCGACGTGCGGATCCCGCAGCCGGTCGAACAGCTCGGCCTGCGACCAGCCGCGTGCACCCTTGGCGGAGACGGCGAGGGTGAACTGGCCGATCCTCGTCTGCTCCCAGATGTACGGGTGGGGGCCACCGGCGCCGGCGCTCGTATAGCTGCCGAGTTCGGTGAGGGAGTCCTCCGCGAACTCGTTCCCGGACTCGCCCTGGGAGGCCGGGACATCGCGCAGGGAGGTGATCAACTCGTCGGAGCGCAGCTCCTGTGTGGGGCAGCGCATCATCTCTTCCAGGACCTCGGCGTTCTCCCAGTCGGCCTGCTCGGGAGTGCGGTGCACGGTGACGACGGCGCTCAGCCGGAGCGGGCCCTTGCCGCCGCTCGCCGGTATCTCGAAGGAGCGGGTCAGCGTCGCGAGGACGTTCTTCGGCAGCGCCTTCTGCTGCCAGACGCAGTCGTCGCCGAGGACCGCCCAGCGCCGTGGGTCGCTCTCGTACGGGGTCCGGCGTACGGCGTCGGGGCCGAACGCGTCGGGATCCGGGAGGACGCCCCGGATCAGCAAGGCGGCCTTCCTCTTGGTGTCCGGGAGCCGGTCGGGGGCGATGTCGACGACTTCGGCCGGAGTCGGGGACGCGGACGGCGACGCCGTGGTGCCGTTCTTCCCGGCCGACTTCGATCCTGACGGTCCGTCATCTCCTCTGTCGGACGTGCAACCGGCAAGCAGTACCGCGCCCATCGCGGTGGCACAGCCAACGTGCCCCCATCGGTCCATCGCGACCACAAGTCCCCCACGCAATCATCCGCACAGCCGGCGTCTTCCCTGATGCTAGGCGGCAACTCGCCGGTGTCATCACGCGGTTGACGATCTCGTGGCACAGCCGTACCTCATCTGTCACACAGCGCACGTAGCACCGCGCCACGCTGCACGCAACAGGTGGTGCCTCCTCTGTGGCAGCCGCGTTGTGGCGCGCCGCCACATTCCAAGCCGGCCCGCCCGCTTCCTACTGTGACCGCACCCCACCCGGCCGTCGTCCCTCCTGAAGGCGGCGGCCGGACCGACGTCGCCGGGAGGTCACGTTGCTCCACGTATCGCCGTCCCCATCGAACCAGCCGTCTCCGCCGGACCAGCTGTCCTCATCGGACCATCCGTCCCCTGCGGATCGCCCCCCACCCACCCGCACACAGCGGCGCGGGCGCCTGCGCCGTGTTGTCGGCCGCGTCGCCGCCGCCCTCGCACTGGCCACCGGAATCGCGCTGCTCCCGCCCGCCCCACAGGCCGAGGCCGCCGTCGCGCTGGAGCGGGTGACCAGCTTCGGGGCCAACCCCGGCAGCCTGAACATGTACGTCTACCGGCCCTCGTCCCTCCCGGCGAACGCCCCCGTGGTCGTCGCGCTGCACGGCTGTACGCAGTCCGCCCAGATCTACGCCGACAACTCGGGCCTGACGACCTTCGCCGACCGGAACGGCTTCCTGCTGGTCTTCGCCGAGACGACGTCCCTCAACAACGCGAACAAGTGCTTCAACTGGTTCCAGACCGGCGACATCCGGCGCGGCCAGGGCGAGGCCGCGTCCGTCCGGCAGATGGTCGCGCACGCCGTCTCGGCCTACGGCGCCGACGCCGGGCGGGTCAATGTCACCGGGCTCTCGGCAGGCGGCGGCATGACGGCGGTCATGCTCGCCGCGTACCCCGACGTCTTCAAGGCCGGCGCCGTGATGGCCGGACTGCCGTACGAGTGCGCCACGGACGTCCTCGGCGCTTTCACCTGCATGAGCCCCGGCGTGGACCGTACGCCCACGGACTGGGCGCAGCGGGTACGGAACGCCTACCCCGGCTATTCGGGCCCCTGGCCGAGGGTGTCCGTGTGGCAGGGCGACAACGACCCCACCGTCGTCCCGAGGAACGCCGACGAACTGCGGGACCAGTGGACCCAGGTGCACGGCGTGGACCAGACGCCCGACCGCAGCTCCACCATCGGCCCCAACAGCACGCGCAGGGACGAGTACTTGGCCGGGGACGGCACCGTCGCGGTCGAGGTCAACCGTGTCCCGAACATCGGGCACGGCACACCCGTCGACCCCGGCAGCGGCGGCGAACAGTGCGGCGCGACCGGCACCGCGCACTTCATCGACTCCATCTGTTCCAGCTACTGGGTGACCCGCTTCTTCGGACTCGGCGCGTCCGCGTCCTAGGTCCTGTCTGGCGGATCTTCGTGGATCAGTCCGGAGCGTCTGGTGCGGTGCATCGCAAGGCGATCGTGCTCGTACTGGACGTACTTGGACGAGTCCGACAACGCGGCGAGGTGCCGTGCCAGGCGTCCCGGACCCGCGAAGATCCGCCGGACAGGGCCTAGGCCGGCGCCCTGCCCGCCCCGACCGGACTGCGGTCCACCGACAGCGGTCTGGGTGCCGGGACCTCGCACGCGTACAACGTGGCGGCGCGCGGCGCGGACGGAGCCGAGGGCGCCCGCTCGGCACAGGTCACGGCCGGCACCACCGGCCTCCCGGCGACCTGTTGGACGTCGAGCAACTACGACCACGTACACGCCGGACGGGCGACCACCAGTGGCGGTTACGTGTACGCGAAGGGCTCGAACCAGAACATGGGCCTCAACAACACGTTCGTCATCCGCACCCTGAAGGAGTCCCCGACGGGTTATTACGTCCTCACGGACGCTCGCTGCCCCTGATGGGTGGGTAGCGTCCCGCCGCCCCGTACGTGCCGTGTGTCGTGTCCCTACAACGGAGTGATGGCCCATGCCACTTGTCCCGCAGAACGTCCGATGGCTCCGCGCCACCTGCCTCGCCGCCGCGGCCCTCATGGTGGCGGGCGCGGCCCCGGCGGCCTCGGTCCCCGCCACCGACGCCGACCGGCGGCCCGGCCACTGCGCCAGGATCGACACCATCGCCGTACCCGGCGCCGAACACCAGCAGGCCGACTGCCTGGACGAGTTGACGACCGCGGGAACCGTCGACTCGGGCCACACCGACAAGGCCGACTGGGCGGGGCTGACCCCGAAGGACCTCGCAACCCCGAGCGGCGTACCGGGCATTCAGATCGACGGCTACTTCCCCGACTCCTCCACCACCAACACCAGCCACGGCTGGAACCACGACGCGCAGTTCGTCATCCGGCTGCCCGACCGCTGGAACGGCGGCCTCGTGATCGCCGGATCGCCAGGGGTGCGCAAGCAGTACGCCAACGACCGGGCCTTCGGCGACTGGGTGCTCGCCCGCGGCTACGCCTACGCCGCCACCGACAAGGGCAACACCGGCGCAGCCTTCCACCGCGACGGCGCCGCGCCCGGCGACGCCCTCGCCGAATGGAACAGCCGGGTCACCCAACTCGCCGTCGCCGCCCGGAAGGTGACCACCCAGCGCTATCAGCGGCCGGTGTCCCGCACCCTCGCGATGGGCATGTCCAACGGCGGCTATCTGGTGCGCTGGCAGTTGGAGAACAACCCCGAGCTGTACGACGGGGGCGTCGACTGGGAGGGCACCCTCTGGCGTACGGAGGACCCCAACCCGCTCACCTTCCTGCCGCCCACCCTGCGCGCCTACCCCACCTACGCGGCCGGCGGCCCCGGTGCGGGCGCGGCACACCGGGAGATCGTGAAGGCCGGATTCCCGGCCGGTTCCGAATTCCTCTGGCCGTACCACCACCAGTACTACTGGGATCTCACCCAGCGCATCTACCGCGAGGAACTGGACCCGGAGTACGACGGCGCCACCGAGGCCGGGACACCCTTCTGCACGCCGGGAACGCCCGCCTGCGACGCCGACTACGACTACGACGCGAGGCCGCGAGCGGTCCGCGACGCCGTCGAGAAGATCGAACTGACCGGCCGGATCGGCAAACCTCTCATCACCTTCCACGGCACGCTCGACGTACTGCTGCCGATCTCCACGACCTCGGACACCTACGCGGAGATGGTGCGCCGCGAGGGCCGTGGCGCACTGCACCGCTACTACCGCGTCGAGGGCGGCACCCACGTCGACTCCCTGTTCGACGCCTTCCCCGACCGGCTCCGCCCGCTGGTGCCGTGCCATCGCTCGGCGGTCACCGCGCTGGAGCGCTGGCTGGACGACGGCCGGCGACCGCCGTCCAGCCGTACGCTCCCGATGCCCGACGGCGCGGATCCGGCCGCGCTGCTCACCCGCTGTCGACTGAGCGGCTGAGGCGATCACGCAAAGTCACAACTGGCCGCTCCCGGTCAGGAGTGTGGTGCACGACGACACCTGATCCGTATCCAGTGTGGTGAACCATCACATGGGATGTCGGGTCAGGTGTCTCTACCGTTCCGGCCATGATGAGCCGAAGTCACGCAGGCCCCGAACCCGCCGCGCCGAGCGCGGAGGGCGGGGAGCTGAAGGGTCGCACCGCCCTCGTCACCGGCGGTGGCAGCGGCATCGGACGGGCCTGCGCCGAGGCGCTCGCCGCGGCCGGGGCGCTGGTCCATGTCGTCGACCGAGACGCCGACGCGGCCAAAACCGTCGCCGCCGACACCGGAGGCGTGAGCCACCCCGTGGATCTCGCCGACGCGGGTGCGATCGACCGGCTCCCCGCCGCCGTGGACATCCTCGTGAACAACGCCGGGCTGCAACACGTCGCGGCCATCGAGGACTTCCCGCCCGACAGGTTCGAGCTGATGCAGAAGGTCATGCTCACCGCCCCGTTCCTGCTGATGCGGCACTGCCTGCCGCACATGTACGCCGGCGGCTGGGGCCGCGTCGTCAACATCTCCAGCATGCACGGACTGCGCGCCAGCGCCTTCAAGTCCGCGTACGTCGCGGCCAAGCACGGCCTGGAAGGGCTCAGCAAGGTGGCCGCTCTCGAAGGCGCACCGCACGGTGTGACCAGCAACTGCGTCAACCCCGGCTATGTACGGACCCCGCTCGTCGAAGGACAGATCGCCGCGCAGGCGGCGGCCCACGGAATCCCCCCGGACGAGGTCGTCAGCGACGTACTGCTGGACCGCTCGGCGATCAAACGGCTGATCGAGCCGGCGGAGGTGGCCGCGGTGTGCGTCTGGCTCTGCGGCCCCAACACCGGCTACATCACCGGCTCCTCGCTCCCCGTCGACGGAGGGTGGGGCGCCCGCTGAGCCCCACCCCGCGACCACTCCTGTACCGCTCCGACTCCGCTCGGCTCCACCCGCACCCCCGTCCCTGCCCCGCCCAACGAAACGCGGTGACTTCACCATGAGCGTCCCCAGCTCCACACCACCACGCCGAGGCAAGATCGCCCGCATTGTCGCGGCCAGCCTCGTCGGCACCACCATCGAGTGGTACGACTTCTTCCTCTACGGCTCCGCCGCCGCGCTGGTCTTCAACACCCTCTTCTTCCCCAGCAGCGACCCCCTCGTCGGCACGCTGCTCGCCTTCCTCACCTACGCCGTCGGCTTCGCCGCCCGCCCTCTCGGCGGCATCGTCTTCGGCCACTACGGCGACAAGATCGGCCGCAAGAAGCTCCTGGTGCTCAGCCTCCTGCTGATGGGCGGCGCCACCTTCGCCATGGGCCTGCTGCCCACCCACGCGACCATCGGCGTCGGCGCGCCGATCCTGCTGACCGTGCTGCGACTCGTCCAGGGCTTCGCCCTCGGCGGTGAGTGGGGCGGCGCGATCCTGATCGTCTCCGAGCACGGCGGCGACAAGCGCCGCGGCTTCTGGGCCTCCTGGCCGCAGGCGGGCGCGCCCGGCGGCAATCTGCTCGCCACCGGTGTGCTGGCGCTGCTCGCCGCGATCCAGTCCGACGAGGCGTTCCTGGCGTGGGGCTGGCGTATCCCGTTCCTGCTCTCCGGTGTGCTGGTCATGATCGGACTGTGGATACGTATCTCGGTCGAGGAGTCGCCCGTCTTCCTGGAGGCCCAGCGCAAGGCGGCCGACGAGGCTGCCGAGGCGGCGAAGCAGGCCGGGGGAGCCAAGGGCACGGTCGCGGCGGCTGCCGAGGAGGCGCCCGTCGTCCAGGTGTTCCGCAAGAGCTGGCGTGAGGTGCTGGTCGCGATCGGCACGCGGTTCGGCGAGAACGTCTCGTACTACATCCTCACCGCCTTCGTGCTCGTCTACGTCACCGTGCACCTGGAACTCCCCAAGAGCACCGCCCTCAACGCGGTCCTGATCGCCTCGGCGGTGCACTTCGTCACCATCCCGATGTGGGGCGCGCTGTCCGACCGGCTCGGCCGCCGCCCGGTCACCCAGATCGGTGCGATCGGCATGGTCGGCTGGGCGTTCGCCTTCTTCGCCCTGCTGGACAGCGAGTCGTTCCCGGTCATCACCCTCGCGGTCACGGTGGGCCTGCTGTTCCACGGGGCGATGTACGGGCCGCAGGCGGCCTTCATCTCCGAGATGTTCGACACCAAGGTCCGCTACTCCGGCGCCTCGATGGGCTCCCAGCTCGCCTCGATCATCGGCGGCGCGCTCGCACCGCTCATCGCCGTCGAACTGCTCAAGGACTACGACTCGTCCGTACCGGTCTCGATCTATCTCAGCGCCGCTGCGCTCGTCACCGTCGTCACCGTGTGGGTGGCCAAGGAGACCCGGGGCCGCGACCTGACCAGGGACGGACTGGTCGGCTCCGTACCCGCGCCCGACGCGAGCCCCGCACCCCCGCACGCCGCGGACCGCGCCGACAGCGCCAAGGACTCGGCACGGCTGGGCGGCTGATCCGCCGCCCGGTCCCGCGGCCGTACTCCCGCGGTCTGGTGCGGCGGCCGTACTCCCGCCGCCGCACCCATGCCCACCCGGAGGTGATCACCGTATGCTCGCCGACGTGACAGCTCCAGGCACCCGGCACACCGTGGCTGCCCTGCGCCGGCTCCTCGACCTGCTGGCGCGGGGCGCGCCCACGGAGGAGTTCGCCCGCCCCGCCGCCGACGCCCGTCAGGCCGGGGTGCGGGGCGGCGAACTGGCCGCGATCACCGACGCCACCGATGTCGCCCTGCGCATCAGGCGCACCCTCAGCCAGCACCGGCGCCGCGAGGCACAGCTCACGGCCCTCTTCGACACCGCGAGCGACCTGGCCGCGCTCCGCGACCTGGACGCCGTCCTGCGCGCCATCGTCCACCGGGCCAAGCTGCTGCTCGGCACGGACGTCACCTACCTCTCCCTCAACGACGAACTCGCCGGCGACACCTACATGCGGGTGACCGACGGGTCCGTGGCCGCCGCGTTCCAGCAGGTGCGGCTCGGGATGGGGGAGGGCCTGGGCGGCCTCGTCGCGCAGACGGCCCGCCCGTACGCCACCGGCGACTACCAGCGCGACACCCGCTTCCACCACACCGCCACCATCGACAGCGCCGTCCTCGACGAAGGGCTGCGCGCGATTCTCGGTGTGCCGCTGCGGGTCGGCGCCCGGATCATCGGAGTGCTGTACGCGGCGGACCGCGCGCCCCGCGAGTTCGCCGCCGAAGAGGTCGCCCTGCTCTCCTCACTGGCCGACCACGCCGCCATCGCCATCGACGGCGCCCGGCTGCTGGAGGAGACGCGTGCCGCACTGGTCGACCTCAACTCGGCCTCGGAGACGATCCGAACGCACAGCAGGGAGATGCGCCGCGCCGAGGAGGCGCACGACCAGCTCACCGACCTCGTGCTGCGGGGCGGCGGGGCGGACGACGTCGCCGCCGCGATCGCCGACATCCTCGACGGCGGGATCCTCATCCACGACGCGGACGGCGCCGAACTCGCCCGCGCCCGCGCCGATTCGCTCGCGCCACTCGCGCCTGCCGTCGCCGCCTCCAGGGCCAGCGGCCGGGCGGTCCCGCTGAACGGCACCTGGGTCTGCGCGGTCCTGGCGGGCCCGGAACTCCTCGGGAGCATCGCCCTCACCGGGCACACCGACCTCGCGGACGTCGACCGGCTTCTGTTCGAACGCGCCGGAGTCGTCACGGCGTTGCTCCTGCTGCTGCGCCGCTCGGTCGCCGAGGCGGAGGACCGGGTACGCGGCGAACTGCTGGGCGATCTGCTGTCACGGTCCGGCGATCCGGGCGCCCTGTCCGCACGGGCACGGCGGCTGGGCGTCAACCTGGCGCGCCGGCACTGCGTGTTCGTCGCGGACAGCGAGACGGCCGACCGGCACCGCCTGCTCGCCGTCGCCGCCAGACACGCCCAGGCGGGCAAGGGTCTGGCCGGTATCCATCAGGGACATGTGGTGCTGGTCGCGCCCACCGACACCCCCGGTCCGAGCGCGCGCCAACTCGCCGCCGAGCTCGGCCAGGCCGTCGGATCCCCGGTCACCGTCGGCGCGGCGGGCCCGGCCGCGGGCCCCGCCGAACTGCCCACCGCCCACACCGAGGCGTGCCGCTGCCTCTCCGCCCTGCGCGCCCTGGGCCACACCGGACACGGCGGCGCCACCGACGACCTCGGCTTCGTGGGCGTACTGCTCGGCGACCGGGCGGACATCGGCGGCTACGTACGCGCCACGCTCGGCCCCGTACTCGACTACGACGCCGAGCGCGGCACCGACCTGGTGGGGACGCTCGACGCGTACTTCGCCGAAGGGGCGAGCCTCACCCGGACGAAGACGGCACTGCACGTGCATGTGAACACGGTCGTGCAGCGGCTGGAGCGGGTCGGCCGGCTCCTCGGTCAGGACTGGAACGCCCCGGCCCGCACTCTGGAGATCCAACTGGCCCTGCGGCTGCACGGGTTGACCCGCGGGCCGGACCTGCCGACGAGCGCCGGACGGGCCGACAACGGCCCGTCCGGCACTCGGTCAACCAACTGACCCAGTCCTAGCGGGTCTTGACGAACACCGGGTTCGAGTAGAACCACAGGTCGTCCCACGGGCTTTCGAGACCGTCCGCGAGCGGCTCGGCCTCGTCCGTGCTGGTGCCGCGGACACGGGCGTAGAGGTCGCCGTCGATGTCGCGCAGGGTGTGCGTGATGACGTACTCGTCGCCCTGCTTGCGCCAGTCGTTCTTGCCGAACCGCGCCACGACCTTGGTGGTCGGGTTGGTGTCGGAGTCACGGCTGTCGCTCTTGCCGGTGATCTTGCCGACGATCAGGTCGACGCGACGCACCTCGGGACGGTCGCCGTTGGCGTTCTTGCCGTCCATCGGGCGGAACCTGATCTCGATCTCGACGTCCGTACGGCCCCGGTTGCTGACCGTGATGGTCTCGCCCACGGCGGCCACGCTGCCGCGGTTGCTCGCCGTGACGTCGAGGGTGCGGATGAGGTCGCCGGTGCCGACCCAGATCCGGCCGTTGCGCAGACCGTCCATGATGTCGGCGTAGTCCTGGCGCGCCATGACGTGGGTCTTGCTGTACTCGCCCGGCCAGAAGTCGGAGCCGCCGCGGGTCCAGTGCACGTGCGAGTCGGACGTCGCGGTGATCCACCAGCGTCGGCCCTCGCCGAGGAGCGCGTCCCACAGCCCGCCGACGCGCGCCGTCATCTGGTCGAAGCCGCCGTGCGTCGGGTAGTTGCCGTAACCGCCGCGGGCGCCGCCGTTGAGCGGGCCGGCCTGGTGGCCGGGAGCGCCCTCGAAGCCGACGTAGATGTCGGGTGCGGTGTCGTTGCCGTTGCGGAACTCGCGGGGCGTGTCCTGGCCGTAGACGCCGAGGCCCGGCGCGGAGCGCGAGGCGTGGTGGGCGATCACCAGCGGCTTGCGGGGCATGCCCTTCGCCGCCTTCAGGAACTCCACCATCTTGGCCTCGGTGTCGCGGCCCGGATCGGCGGGGAAGGCGTCGTGCTTGGCGAAGCGCTGCTCCAGCTCGAACAACTGCTGGGCCTCGTCGGCGTGGTGAGGGATCATCAGTGTGTGGTGGTCGAGCGCCGGGGCGTCGAACTCCATGCCCCAGAACTGCAGCACCTCGGGGACGAGCACGCGCGAGCGCAGCAGGTCGGGGTAGGCCTGCTCCAGGTTCACCTTCGAGTGCGTCGGACCGCCGTGGTCGGTGCACATGGCCCAGCTGAGGCCGAAGTTCTTCGCCATGATCGCGTTGGTCACGATCGGGTAGACGGCGTCGCCGCCCTTCTGGAACACGGGCGGGTTCTTCGTCGTGTCGAACGAGCCGCTGTACTCCGAGTGCACGTGGTGGTCACCGGCACGCCAGGCGCGTCTGCGGGAGTCACCGGAGCCGCCGGACTCGCGGCGCTCGTCGTCCTCGTTGCCGAGGGCGACACCCGCCCCGACGATCGGGCCGGCGGCGGCGAGGGTCGCGCCGACGCCCGCGTACTTGACGAGCCGACGCCGTGAGAGTGCGGAGCGCTCGGGGTCCTCGGTGTTCTTGTCCTTCACGGTTGAAGCCTTTCGTTCAACTTCTGGCGCGGGGGGTGCCAACCCGAGAGTCTTGGAGAACCAACCGAACACCGCGTGAACGGAGGCCCGGTCCGCCGAGAACAACGGACGCCGCCCGATACACCGAGCCTCGCGACGACACCGCCGCGAGCGTGCCGGACCGCGATCCGCCCACCGTGCCTGTCAGCCCAGGTGAGGCAGCAGCCTGTCCGGCCGCATCGGCACCTCACGCAGACGGACACCCGTCGCGTGGTGCACCGCGTTGCCGATCGCCGCGGCCATGCCCACGATGCCGATCTCGCCGATGCCCTTGCTGCCCATCGGGCTGACGTGCCGGTCGTCCTCCTCGATCCAGTACGCCTCCACGGAGCGCACATCCGCGTGGGCGGGCACGTGGTACGAGGCGAGGTCGCGCTCCGCGAAGTCACCGGCCACGGGATCGATCGTCGCCCCCTCCATCAGCGCCATGCCGAGCCCCATCGTCATCCCGCCGATGAACTGGGAGCGCGCCGTACGGGAGTTGAGGATGCGACCGGCGGCGAAGACACCCAGCATCCGGGGCACCCGGATCTCACCCGTGTCGGTGTCCACCCGGACCTCGACGAAGTGCGCGCCGTACGCGTGGCGGGCGAACTCCGACCCGGCCGTCACATCCTCGGTGGTGTCCGCGCTCGCGGACAGCCCCTCGGGAGGCACGGTGCCGCCCGCCGCGTCGATACGCGCACGCAGCGCACGGCACGCCTTGTCGACCGACCAGCCCCAGGCCCCGGTTCCCGCGGAACCACCGGCCACCGGGGCCGGCGGCAGATCGCTGACGCCGATCTCGACACGGACCCGGTCCAGCGGCGCGTGGAGCGCGTCGGCGCCGATCTGGGCGAGCACGGTTCGGGCTCCCGTACCGATGTCCGTGGCGTTGACCCGTACCAGGAACCCGCCGTCCGCGTCGGCCCGCGCCTCGGCCGTCGACGGCGGGATGATCACCGGATACGAGGCGGAGGCGACACCGCTGCCGAGCAGGAACCGGCCCTGCTCGCGCACCGCGGGGCGGGGATCGCGGTCCCGCCAGCCGAACCGGCGGGCACCCTCGCGCAGACACTCCACGAGATGGCGGCTGCTGTAGGGCCGGCCCGAATCCGGCTCGTGCGAGGGCTCGTTGCGCACCCGCAGCTCCACCGGGTCCACCCCGGCGGCCAGGGCCAGCTCGTCCATCGCCGACTCCAGCGCGTACATCCCCGACGCCTCGCCGGGCGCGCGCATCCATGACGGCGACGGCACGTCGAGCGCGGTGACGCGGTGGGTGGTGCGGCTGTGCGGCGAGGTGTACATGGTGCGGGCGGGCGTGGCGGCCTGCTCCACGAACTCCGTGACCGTGGAGGTGTACGTGATCACCTCGTGCGCCAGCGAGTTGATCACCCCGTCGGGACCCGCGCCGAGCCGCACCCGCTGAATGGTCGGCGGCCGGTGCCCGACGACCGCCGGGAGCTGCGAGCGGTGCAGCGCCAGCTTGACGGGGCGCCCGACATGCCGGGCCGCCATCGCGGCCAGCACCGGCTGCGCGCGCGGCATCCCCTTGGACCCGAAGCCGCCTCCGACGTGTTCGCTGGTGACGGTGACATGGGCCGGGTCCATCGCGAACATCGCGGCCAGGGTCTGGTGTACGGCGCTCGATCCCTGACTGGAGTCGTGCACCGTCAGCCGCCCGTCGTGCCAGTGGGCGACGGAGGCGTGCGGCTCCATGGGGTGGTTGTGCATCGGCTCCATGGAGTACGTGACGTCGACGGTGAGCGGGGCGGCGGCGTAGGCGGCGTCGAAGTCGCCGCGCTCGCGGGTGCCGGGGTAGCCGCCGTTCGCCGTCTCGGGGGCGTAGAGGCCGGGATGGTCGGCGGTGAGGACGACGTCGTGGTCCTCCGCCACGTACGTGACGCGCACCGCCTCGGCTGCTGCGCGCGCCGCCTCCGGCGTCTCGGCCACCGCGAGGGCGACGATCCAGCCTCGGTGCGGTACGCGGTCGTCGCGCAGCAGACCCAGCGTCGGGTCCTCGGGCTCCTCGGTCCGCCGCGTGTTCTCATGCGTCAGTACGGCGAGGGCACCGGGCTCGGCGAGGGCGGCGGCCGTGTCGAAGGACGCGATCCGGCCGCGGGCCACTGTCGCCGGCACGGCCCAGGCGTAGAGGCAGCCGGGCGGGGTGTGCTCGGCGGCGTACCTGGCCGTTCCGGCGACCTTGGCCGGGCCCTCGATCCGGACGGCGTCGGAACCCAGGGCCCGCTCCCGGCTGGTCGTCATCGGTCTCCTCGGCGGTGGTCGGTGTGGCGGGGATCGGTGGGGTCGGCGGCGGTCGCGTCGGGGTCGGCCAGCTCGGTGAGCAGCCGGACGGCGAGGTTGCGGGCCATCGGGACCTTGAAGCCGTTGTCGCGCAGCGGTCGCGCGGCGGCCAACTCCGCCTCCACGGCGTCGCTGAAGGCGTCGGTGGTGGCAGGACCGCCACGCAGCGCCGCCTCGGCGGTGGTGGCCCGCCAGGGCTTGTGGGCCAGCCCGCCGAAGGCGAGCCGTACCTCCCGTACGACACCCTCGCGCACATCGAGCACGACGGCGGCCGACGCCAGCGCGAAGGCGTACGAGGCCCGGTCCCGGGCCTTGCGGTAGGCGGACGGCAGCCCGGCGGCCGGCGCGGGCAGCCGGACACCGGTGACGAGTTCGCCCGGCCGGATCACGGTGTCCTGGTCGGGGCGGTCACCGGGCAGCCGGTGGAAGTCGGTGAGCGGCACGGTGCGTTGGTCGTCCGGGCCCAGCAGCAGGACATCGGCGTCGAGCGCGGCGAGTGCGACCGCCATGTCGGACGGGTGCGTCGCCACACAGGCCTCGGAGTGCCCCAGCACCGCGAGATCGCGGTGGGCGCCGTCCCGCGCGGGACAACCGGAGCCGGGCTGCCGCTTGTTGCACGGCTTGCTGACGTCCTGGAAGTACAGACAGCGGGTGCGCTGGAGCAGATTGCCGCCGGTGGTCGCCGCGTTGCGCAACTGGCCCGAAGCACCGGCGAGCAGCGCCTGCGACAGCACCGGGAAGCGGGTGCGGACGGCCGGGTCGGCGGCGAGATCGCTGTTGCGCACGGTGGCGCCGATGAGCAGGCCGCCGTCGGGGGTCTCCTCGACGCGGTCCAGCGGAAGCCGGGCGATGTCGACCAGATGACCGGGGGTCTCGACCCCGAGCTTCATGAGGTCGACGAGGTTGGTGCCGCCGCCGAGGAAGCGGGCGCCCGGCTCACGCGCGAGGAGGGCGACGGCCTGCGCCGGGTCGGTGGCGCGTTCGTAGGTGAAGGTCTTCATGAGGTCGCCGCCGCCGTCCCGCTCGTCCTGGCTGTCGCGTGTGCGACGACGTCTTCGACGGCCTCGACGATGTGCGGGTACGCGGCGCAGCGGCAGATGTTGCCGCTCATCCGTTCGCGGATCTCGTCGGCGGTGAGCTGCACCGGTTCGCCCGGGAACGGGCTGTCGGTGCCGGTGACATGGGACGGATGCCCGCCGGCCGCCTCGGCGATGACACCGAGCGCCGAGCAGATCTGGCCGGGTGTGCAGTAGCCGCACTGGAAGCCGTCGCGGTCGAGAAACGCCTGTTGAAGCGGGTGAAGACCGTCACCGCCGGCACCCGACAGGCCCTCGATCGTGGTGATCCGGGCACCGCTGTGCGCGACGGCCAGCATCAGACAGCTGTTGGCGCGCCGCCCGTCCGCGAGGACGGTGCAGGCGCCGCACTGGCCGTGGTCACAGCCCTTCTTGGGGCCGGTGAGATGCAGATGCTCGCGCAGTGCGTCGAGCACCGTGGTGCGGTTGTCGAGCGTCAGCCGGCGCGGGGCGCCGTTGACGTGGAGCATCACTTCGGAGGTGTGCGGCATCACCGTCGGGTATCCCTCGGCCACACGCGGCAAACGGTGCCGGGCACGGACCACCCGATCGGCTCCGGGCGGCCTAAGCCGGGGAGGCGGGCCGTGGTCGGGAACTAGCCCTGCGGTCGCGACACGAGGCGGCCCTGGATCACGCGGTCGGGGTCTCGTCCATCCGCTCGCCCTCGGCCTGGGACGGCTCGGTCCTGGGCACGTCCGGGTGCACCTCCGCGGCACTGCGCTCGCCCGGTTCGTCCCGCTCGCCCTCGGCCTGCGACGGGGTGTGCGCATACAGCCCAGTGTCGTATTCCGAGGCTCCGGATTTCATGACGGGCCTCCTTTACTCCCTCACCCCCATTTTCCACCTTCGCGCGTGGTCGCGGCGAGTGCATCGCGATCGGCGTGCGGCAAGAAGCGCGCGGCCAGGACTGCGCGGCAGGAACAAAGACCCGCCCCCTCGGTGGCGCTGAAGCCACGCGGCCGGGTGCCTTGACCTGAGGCGGTCGGCGCCCAAGCAGGTCCGGTACTAGAACGATACACGCCTAAGACATATTTTGCTTTCTCTTTATCTAGGCTTGTTTGTGATGTGCACGCCGACGGCCCGTCAGATCGAGTCGGACGTTCCCTGCAAGTCAACACAACCCAAGGGGAAGCATGTTGGGAGATATACGGACAGGTATGCGGTTAGGGCCTCATGCGTATACGACGGTAATCGGGATACTCGCGGCGGTGTTGCTGCTCACCGCGTGTGGCCCGGAGGAAGAAGAGACGGACCCGGGCGCGCTCCCGGAGCCGGTTGCGAAGGACTTGGCGGAGAGGACACGCGCCGAGCAGGAGAAGTGGCGAGAGCCCTCCGCGGAGCACGCGGGCAAGACCGCGGCATATCTCGCGAGTACGAAGGGGCGGCTGCTCACCGACTTCGCCGCCCGGTCGAAGCGACTTGAGGACGACATCACGCCGTCGGAGGTCACCGACGGCTGCCGGAGACTCGTGGACGCCTGGCAGCGGGAAGTTCCCGGGGACCAATTGCAGGACCGGCTCGGCAATGTCGGGGACGCGCCGTTGGTGAACACCACCACGGAGCAACTGAGTTCCGTACTGGGGGCGTTCGATCACTGCGGTAACGGCGACCTGAAGAAGGCCCGTCACTCCGCCCGGGTTGCGAGCGCCTGGAGTGACATGTTCCAGCGCAGGGTCGCGCAGTTGGAGGTCAAGCCATGAGGTGCAGCACGCCCTTCTCCCGAATAGCCGCTGTCCTGGTGTTGGTACTCGCCGTCGTCGGGACGTCGCTGTCGGCAGAGTCCGGCCAGGCTCAGGCCGCACCAGCCGCTCCTGATCCGGATCTCGGGGCGCCGATATCCTGGCTCGCCCTCGGGGACTCGTTCTCCGCGGGAGAGGGCTCGATGGCCTGGGTCGGTGACACGGACTGCGCGCAGGACGAGATAGATTCGTATCCGGTGGTGTCTTATGGTCAGTTGGCCAGGCAGGGCATCAACTGGAAGAACAGCGAACTGGACTTCCAGGCATGCTCGGGAGCGACCGCCGACGGTACGGACCCGTGGGACCTGCCGGCTCAGCTCGCCCGCGTCGGAGACAAGAAATACGACCTGATCACACTCACCCTCGGCGGCAATGACGCCGGATACGTCGGCATCCTGCTGGACTGCCTCGGTGCGAACTGGCGGACGATCTACCGAAATGGCCGCTGCAACAAGACATCACAGCAGATGCGTGCTCAGGTCGATGCCGTGGGTCCCATTCTGGAAGACGCCTACGACCGCGTGGAGCGGCGTCTTAAGCCGGACGGGCGGATGATCGTGCTCGGCTATCCGTGGATCTTCGAGAATCCCAGCCAGTGGTCGGCCTCGACCGACCGTTGCCACGGCTTCCACCGCAACGACATCGTGAAGACCAGGTCGAATGTCGCGTCGCGGCTCAATCTCCTGATAGAGGAGACGAGTACGAAGCGTGGCCACCACTTTCTCGATGTCGAGAGGGACGCCGCCTTCAGAGGGCGCAACCTGTGCGCGAAGGGCGAGTCATACATGAACGGGTGGTGGCTGGACGAGGGTACGAATGTTCGTGTCCACGGCTCCTTCCACCCCAACACCATCGGCCACAGCGCCATGGCGATGGCCCTGACACTCCTGATCAACAAGATCAATCGCGATCCCGACTCCGGCCCTGCCGGTTTCCGCGACCTCGTGGGCCGCTGGGAATACCGTGGCGAGTTCCGGGCCGATCGCGCGTCCCTGATCATCACGGAAGACGGCGACGCACGGTACTTCACCGAGGGAGACCCCTATGACTACCTGGGCAGGGTGAAGCCTCTGGGCGGGTACAGATACCGCTTGGACCTGGTCGGAATGGATTACATCAACGGAGAGCCCGACAGGAGTCGCACCGTCTCCCTCCGGCCTCAGCTGCGCACCGGCGGATTGTCGTTCCATGACCGCTCCAACGAACACAACCGGATCTTCTGGCTCGGCTGCCTGGAACGCGATGTGGGCAGCTGGTACAAGAAGTTGGAGCCGTCCAGGGACCGCTGCGAAAGGAACCATGTCCCGGCGAAGTCTGCCTACTGGCCGAAGGGGAAGTCGAAGGATGTCGACTTCGGTCCCGCGGTCCGTATGGACCAGGACGACCACCGGCGAGTGACGAGTACGGGCAGCAGCGCGACGGCGGTGGCGTGGCAGGACCAGCAGCGCGATCACTTGCAGAAATGTGAGTTCGCCGAGGCCATGCGAATGGACATCGACGAGATCAAGAAGCTCTTCCCGGGGAAGTACGACAGAGCGATCACGGCCATGGTGAGGAGTCTGCCCGAGAACAAGGGCCTGCAGAACTGGCTGAAGACGAAGCAGTGCACGATCGACTACAGCAAACTGCCGTGACAGGAGGCACGGAGGGAACGGGCTGCAACGAACACTGACGAGCGGTCACGGTAGAAGGGACATGCCATGCGTATCGAGCTCAACCCACCGGTGGGCGTCGGCTCGCTACTCATCGGCATGTCCCTGGAGGACGCGGTCGAGGCTTGCGCGGTCTGGGGGCAGGTGAGCGTCTCACGGGGGAGCGGCGACCTGCCCACCGTCCTCGCGGCCCACCCTCGGTTCCAGGTCGTCGCGCACTGCGAGGACGGCAGCAGTGTCACCGCGGTCGAGGTCTGGCAGCCGGCACCTTCAACCCGGCGGGACGCGCCCGACATCGCCGTCCTGTTCCGCGGCCTCGATATCTTCCGTACCCCGGCCCGTGAGCTTCTCGCGCAACTGGCCGCGCTGGGGTACAGGGTGGCGAATGGTGAGTCCGATCGTCCCTCGCTGCCCGAGCTGACCCTCGGTTTCACCCGGGACTCCGGGCACGAGGTGCCGATGGAAGACGACGGGTTGCCTCTCTTCTTCGAAGCGGTACTCGTCGCACGAGCCGGGTACTACGGCTGAGCGAACCCGCCCTTGCCTTGCTTGCCGTGAAAGGGCGCCGGAACCATTGAATGCCGCGCATCCGCCGCCTCGCCGTACTGGACGTACTCGCACGACTCCGACAACGCGGCGAGGTGCCGTGCCAGGCGTCGCGGGCCAGGCGGGGCTCTGCGGACAGGGCCTAGGTGCAATGCCGGTGACTTTGGCCTTTCTTTCTCGTTGGTTGTGGTGTGGCGAGGGTGGGGCAGGTCAAGTCGCCTGCGGGTGAGCGGTTGTCGGACCG
>NZ_JBITIB010000015.1:0-205107 GCF_044458565.1 Streptomyces sp. NPDC050433
GTTGGCCGAGGCGTAGGCGGCGAACACGCCAATCTGGCAATTCTCCGTCCGGCCCGCAGTGCCCGAGTACTGCCGCTGGACACCGGCCGAGGTGACGCCCTTCTTGATGAACCCGGTGTCGTCGATGATCAGGGTGCCGTCTTCGTCGCCGAGCTTCTCGGCGACGTACTCCTGCAGGTCGTCGCGGAGCTCCTCCGCGTCCCAGCGTGCACGGTTCAGCAGGTTCTGAAGCCCGTCCGGTGTGCTGTGACCTGCGAATTCGGCGAGTTGCCAGCCGTTCTTACGGCTTACCGAACCCAGCAGGCCGCGCACATAGGCCCGCATCCGCCACCGAAGGTCCGCCCGACTGAACCGCCGCCCCACCCGCAACAGCAGCTCTTCCAGTTCAGCCGCCCACTCTGCAACCAGTTCCGTCTCTTCCACAACCATGACAACGGACACGCCGAACCGCCGGTCACGAACTGCCGCAACATGACGGGCCGTCAGCTCGCTACACTCGGAAAGAGGCACCTGACCAGCCACGATAGCGAACTACCGCTGGAGTACTAGCCGCGCCGAACTGCCTGTGGAGCCGCCATCTCGACGACACCCCCGGCGACCAGAAGTACGGGGCGCCCGCCGGACCGGCCGTGAAATTCGGATGAGCCGGCCGGCGGGCGTCGGCTATGGTCATTCAAGTCCGGTCCGAAAGGCGCGAGTTGACCTTACGGAACGGATCCATGAATTCATGAGCAGCACCTCCCGGTGCGTGGGCCGCGGCTACTTCATAGGGTGAAATCACGCCGCACGCCGTTTTGATCTCGGGGGGCACAAGCATCGGGGCGTCCGGTGCGCAGGTGACGGATACTTCTTTCTTCCAAAAGGGGACCCGGGTTCGAATCCCGGCGGTCCGGCTCCGGCCGGGCTGTGGTGCAGTGGCCCAGCATCCATGTCTCCGTCGCCGACTTCGATCTCGGGCGCCCCGATGCCGTGTTGTTGCCCCTCACCCTTTGCCCCCGCCTTTACGGGGCGCAGGCCTCTGCGATCGAGAGGCTGTTCTCGTACAGGTGATGCCGGGTGATCCGGCCGTTCTCGACGGTGAGGCGCAGCGCGAACGGGCCCTCGAAGGACTTTCCCGTCGCGCGTACTGTCCCCGACAGGTGCCCCGTCAGGACGGCGTCGGTGCCGTCGACGAGGAACGTGTCGACGGAGGCACGTGCGTCCTCCGGCACGGTGTGTTCCATCAACTCCGTGAACTGGGCGGCGCATTCGGCCGCGGTGGAGCGTGGGCGGATCCACGGAACGGTGGGGTTCTCGGCGAGCAGCCAGTCGACCTCGTCGGAGAAGAGTTCGAGGAGCCGACCGGTGTCCCCGGCCACGCGGGCGGTAAGGAACTCCCGAACGACGGCCCGCGTGTCCTCGGCGACGGAACTCGTGGCGGTGAACTTGACGGGCATTGCGCTCTCCTCGCTGCTGCACCGGATCCGGCGGAGGCTCCCGTCGGTGTGACCGATCCTCACAGGGGGAAGGGGGACCGGTCGATTACCCCGGAGGTAAGCCCCCGTGGGACGGTGGCGCCAGCGCCTGGAGTGCGGACAGGGCGCCGCCCGCGAGCGGCGACGGCGGTGCGGACTCCTGCGGGACCGTTCGGAAGGCGCTCGGCGACATTCCGTAGACCGCGCGGAAGCGGCGCGAGAAGTGGTACGCGTCGGCGAAGCCGCATTGGACCGCTATGGCCCGCAGCGAGAGGTTGCTCAGCCACAGCAGCGGCTCGGCCCTCGCCAGGCGGAGCCGTTCGATGCCTTCGACGGGGCTGACACCGAGCTGTCGCCGGCAGATACGGCACAGCGTGCTCTCCGAGATCCCTGCCGCCCGCGCCAGCCGCCCCAGGGCCAGCGGCCGGGCCACTCCGTCGGACCAGTGGGCGCGGACCGCGGCCATCATCGCGACCAGCGGTTCGGGGAGCGTGTGCGCGCCGGTTCCGTCGCCGGGGCCGGACGCGAAGATGAGAAGCAGCAGCCGCAGGGTCTCCTCGGCGTGCCGTTCCCAGGTCGGCGGGCGCGTCGCGCCGAGTGTCAGGAGGTACTGGCAGAGCGCGGCCATCGGGTCGCCGCGCCCCGTCAGATCCCGGACGACCGGCCAGCCCGTGTCGTCGGGCGCTTCCGCGCCGCCTCGCGCGCCGGAGCGCAGCCGGAAGTGCGTGTAAGCGTGCCGGGTGGGCCGGTGGGTGTCCCAGTGGAAGGTGTCGCGCATACCGGGCCGTACGAGCAGCAGTGCGCTGAGCGTCAGCGGGACGGTCAGGTCGCCGCAGACCCAGCGGGCACTGCCGTGCAGCAGCCAGACGAACTCGTACGTTCCCGCGTCCCTGGGGCCGAACACCGAACCGGGCGGGTAGTCCGCCACCGCGGGCCCCAGCCGGGCGACAAGCGGGCGTGAACGGCTTGCCCGCGGAGCTGAAGCCGCCGGTGGGCGGGTCAGCTCTCCAGGGGTTCGGCGTAGCGCCGGAACTCCGCGCGGTCCCGGTGCATCGCCCAGAGCGTGTCGGCGAGCACCGCCGGGTCCTTGCGGGGATGGCCGGGGGTGATCGCGCCCGGAATGATCAGCTGCGCCGCGTGGATGCGATCGCCGGCGAGGACGTCGTGCAGCATCTGCGCGTAGGCGCTCTCGGCCGCGAAGGCGATCGAGGTGCCGGCCCGCTCGGGATGGGGCTGGACAGCGCTGCCGCCGTTGATGAACAGCAGCGTGCCGCGCCCGAGGGAGCGCATGCCGGGAAGAACCTGCCGGACGGCCGTCATCGGTCCGACGACGGAGAACGCCAGCGGGCCCTCGATGTCGGCCGGGCCGGTCTCCAGGACCGGCTTCATGAAGTCCTGGCGCGGGATGGGGCTGTACTGCAGGACCTCCACCGGCCCGAGGTCCGAGGCGGCGGCGTCCAGGGCGGCGGCGAGAGCGGCCGGGTCGTGCACGTCGGCGGCGAAACCGCGCGCGTTCACGCCCTCACCGCCGAGGTCGGCGGCGAGGGCGTCGACGTGCTCCTTGGTACGGGACAGGAGGGCGACGTCGAAGCCCTCACGGCCGAACCGGCGCGCGACCGCGCCGCCCAGACCCGTGCCTGCTCCGACGATGGCGATGGTGGTCATTCGGGGTCCTTGTCAGCGGGGGACGAGCCGGAGGGTCGCGCCGCGGGCGTCGTCGGCGACGACGGGGTCGACATACGTGTGGCTGTAGTGGGCGTACTTGGTGCGGTAGGCGTTGTCGATCCGGTCGTTGACGGCCGGGTCGTCCTCCTCGACGAAGGTGACGTCCTTGTCCACACCGCCGGAGCTGATGTGCCCCTCGTGCCGGGCGGTGGCGGCGCGGTACCAGGTGCCGTGCCGCCCACGGACGGCACGCACGTGCAGGTCGTCGCCGTCGCGGACCACCCAGATGGTCGTCGACTCGCGTGGTGTGTTGTCGCTGCCCAGAGGGGCGATCTCCAGTTCGTCCGTGTGCTCGATCTTGTTGAGTTCGTCCTTGGTCCAGGTGGCCATCGAAGCGCTCCTTCGTCGGGCCGGCGTATCCGGTTCCACTCCGGCAACCATGACGTGTGACACGCACCTTTACGAGTCGGACACGGCATCCAGGCGCCGGAGCGGTGCTCGCCGCCCTCGCCGGATTACTCCATCCGGGTGATGGACAGTTCGGAGATTCAGGGGCTCAGCCGCTCAGTGGAAGACATGCGAGCGGTTGGCCTCAGGACCCGGATTCA
Source organism: Streptomyces sp. NPDC050433 (assembly GCF_044458565.1). Taxonomy (NCBI): domain Bacteria; kingdom Bacillati; phylum Actinomycetota; class Actinomycetes; order Kitasatosporales; family Streptomycetaceae; genus Streptomyces; species Streptomyces sp. NPDC050433. The sequence continues at coordinate 3,728 of NZ_JBITIB010000015.1, forward strand.
GTCCCCAGCATGATGTGCGGATCCTGTACGCCCGCGAGCTTCGCGAACGCGAGGACGTACTCGCGCGTGGCTGCCTGCAACTGGCGCAGTTCACCGCGACATTCCGCCGCGCGTGGCCAGGCGGACTCCGGCTGGTCGGGGTTCGCGTTCTCGAACTCCCGCAGCAGTGGGTGCCACTTGGAGAGGAACGGGCGGAGCTCACGATTGAGCAGGGTCACCGCCAGGTTCTCCACGGTGAAGCCCTCGCTCAGCGTGGACGGGCGGCTGGCTTTGAGGGTGTCGCGTGTGGTGGCGAACAGGCCGTAGAGAGAAGTGAGAGCTTCGCGGATCAGTCCTTCGTCGTCACCGAGGCGCTGGGTGGAGGTTCGGGTGACCGACTCCACGAACAACTGCCACGCCACCTGCTGGGCGTCGTTGTTCACCACGAAGGTCAGCTCGCTCAGTTGGGGCACGGTGATCCTTACCTCGGTCAGCCTCGCTGTCCTTCGGTAGAATTCCGCCGCGAGAGCCACCACCACGCCGACGATGGCGCCGACGATGGCGAACGCGTAGCTGGTGTCGGCTCGGCTGATCGCGTGGAGGGCGACGCCTGCCCCGCAGCCTGCCAGGGCCGCCAGGACCACCCGCGTTATACGCCCGCTGAACAACGTCGTCATCGATCCCTCGCTTGTGCTTCCACGTGTGAGATGCCCGTCAACCGTGGTTGACGGGAGGTTCCTGGTCGTTCATGCCCACCGGCTGACGTCCCATGGCCGAACATCATGCCGAACAACCCTCGCTCGACGAGGGGCGGGTGGGAGAATCGCGTCGTTCAGCGGCAGGGCGCCTCCACGTCCAACCCCTCCAGGTAACGGTCCCGTTCCTGATGGGACAGGGCTGACTCACCAGCCCGCACAGCAGGTCGCGCCACGGCTCCACGCCGACCGTACGGCGGACGACCTTGAGGTCGGGGCCGAGAGTGAGCATGCCGTTGGCAGGGCCGGGGACGACCTGCATGTTGGCGCCGGGCTCCGCGAAGGCGGCCGGGGGATCGGTGTCAGGGTAGGAGCCCGCGATAAACGAACGCACCACGTGGAGCGCGCGGCCCGAGGCCGACTAGTGGCGGGGCCATGGCCTTCCGCCGAGCCGTTCGATGTCGGTGTTGAACCGCTTCAGATACGCGGCGAACGCGGCGATGTCCTCTTCCGGCCAGTCGGCCATCACCCGGTCCAGCGACCGGACGATGCCCTCCCGCTCCTCGTCCAGCACGCGTGCGCCCTCGTCCGTGATGCGGAACTTGCGGGCCATACCGCCGTCGGGATCCGGGATGCGTTCCACGAGGCCCGCGCGCATGGCCGCGGCCGTCTGCCGGTTCAGGGTGGAGGCGTCGAGCCCGAAGGCGTCGCTGAGTTCACCGATCGACATCGGCCCCTGCAGACGAATGCGGCTGAGGAGGATGTAGGCGCTGCGGTCCAGGAGGGCGTCTTTGCGGCGTCCGCCTTTCTGGTTCAAGAACGTGTGGCGGCCGAGCAGCATCTGCTCGTACTCGACCTCGTGCGTGGCCCCTGCCATCCCTGTGTCGCCTCCTGCCTCTCTCGCCGGGCCATTCTCGCACCACGACGGAACGGCCCGGACATCATCTTCTCATGATTATGCATCATGCATGTAACGTGCGAGATGCACACGATATGTATGATGCACATGTTCGTTTCAGGTTGGACAGTCCTAGGAGTCCCTTTTCATGGATGCCCCACAGCTCGCGTCCCGCTCGGGCGGTGTGGTCGCCACGCTGGCGCTCGCCGGCACCACGGCCGCGATCATGCAGACACTGGTCACCCCGCTCATCGCGGACCTGCCGAAGATCCTCAACACCTCGGCGTCGAACGCCACTTGGGTGATCACGACGACCCTCCTCGTGGCGGCGGTCTGCGTGCCGGTCGTCGGCCGGCTGGGCGACCTGATCGGCAAGCGCCGCATGCTCCTCATCTGCTCGGTGCCACTCATCCTGGGCTCGGTGGTCTGCGCTCTCTCGTCCTCCGTCATCCCGATGATCATCGGGCGCGGCCTCCAGGGCATGGGTATGGGCATGGTGCCGCTGGGCATCGCCCTGCTGCGTGACGTCGTTCCGACGGAGAAGCTCAGCTCGTCCATCGCGCTGGTGAGCGCGTCCATGGGCATCGGCGGCGGCCTCGGCCTGCCGATCGCCGCAGCGGTCGCGCAGTACGCGAACTGGCGGGTGCTCTTCTGGGGCTCCGCCGTTCTGGCCACGATCATCGCCGCTCTGATCTGGTTCCTGATCCCGAGCGTGCCGGCCAGCGCCAAGGGCCAGCGGTTCGACGCGCCCGGTGCGCTCACCCTCGGCGCCGGTCTGGTCAGTCTGCTGCTGGCGATCTCCAAGGGCGCCGACTGGGGCTGGAGTTCGGGGACCACGCTCGGTCTGTTCGCCGCCGCCGTCGTGCTCCTGGTCGGCTGGGGCGCGTGGGAACTCCGTACGACCGACCCGCTGGTGGACCTGCGCACCACGGCCCGCCCCCGGGTCCTCCTCACCAACATCGCGTCGATCTTCGTCGGGTTCGCGATGTACTCCAGCATGCTGGTGATGCCGCAGCTGCTCCAGTTCCCGGAGGCCACCGGCTACGGTCTGGGGGAGTCGATCCTCGCCTCCGGCCTGTGGATGGCACCTGGCGGCATCATGATGATGATCGTCTCCCCGCTGGGCGGCAGACTGACCAACGCCCACGGCCCGAAGCTCACCCTCCTCAGCGGGGTCCTGGTCATCGCCGCGGGCTACGGACTGTCCATCGCGCTGATGGGGTCGGCATGGGGAATCATGCTGGCCATCATGGTGATCAACAGCGGTGTGGGCCTCGCGTACGGTTCGATGCCGGCGCTCATCATGAGCTCCGTCCCGCTCTCCGAGACCGCCGCGGCGAACAGCTTCAACACCCTCATGCGCTCGCTCGGCACGTCGATCGGCGCCGCGGTGATCGGCCTGGTCCTCTCCCAGATGACGACCGACTTCGGTGGCTTCGCCATCACCTCCGAGAGCGGCTTCCGTACGGGCCTGCTCATCGGCTGCGGCGTCGCCCTGGTCTCCGCCGCGATCGCGGCCGTCATCCCATCCGTGCGCACGGTCACCGGCGGCCTGGAGAAGACAGACGCGAGCGCCGCCGAGCCGGAGAAGTCGGTGGCCAAGGCTTGAGCTGCGCGCGCCGCCCGGTGTCACCACGTCCGCGCTCCCACAGCCCGGTCAAGCGCCCGACGTCGGTCGGCGCGGCACCGACGAACAGCAGCGGGACCAGCATGCCGTCGCCGGTGAGGGCCGTCGTGCGGGACGAGTTGGGGGTCTTTTCCGGGGCCAGGGCCAGCACGTCCCGCCAGGCGATGCGCCACGTACGGAACAACTGCCGTGCCACCAGCCGGTCTTCGTACACCACCGTCCCGCACCGCCACAGCGCGACGACCCCGAGGAAGACCGGCGAGAGCAGGGCGGCCACGCTGAGGACGATCAGCAGCGGGAGACCGTCCACGAGAAAGGGCGAGACGACGACCAGTATCCCGCCCCCGCCGCACAGCAGAGTCACCAAGGCCCGGAAAATTCCGGGTGGGCGGTACTTGATGACCGGAGTGCCCGTGTCCGCGGTGTCGTCCGTCATCGGACCATGCCACCACAGGATCCCGGCGGTCAGGACGCGTTTCGGCCGGGCTTCACCCGTAGTTTCACCGCCAAGAGCCGGAGCGCACCGCGCCGGGGGATGACGGCCACGCACGCCAGTGCCGCCAAGGCCCAGAGCAGCGGTACGACCATCGCCCAGGCTGCCGAGGCCGAGTACACCAGCGCGGCGCCGGCCGCGCCGGCGGTCAGTGCGAGAAGCCGGGCCAGGGGGCCCAGGTCCGCGCGGCCGACGCCCCGTGGCCCGCTGGCGCCGACGACCAGGTGGGTGAGGGTGCCGGTGAAGTACGTTCCCGGCCCGCCGGCCGCGCCCGCCCCGGCCAGCGCGGCGGACTGAATGCCCATCGCGGCGGCCACCGCGACGAGCACGACATCGCGCCACGGCTGCGCGGGCGCCCCGCCCGCCACGCCCCAGGCGACGGCGACCGCCACCAGGACCACGACCTCGACGGCGAGCCAGTGCACCACCGCGCGGGGCCAGCGCGTCTCCGATGGTTCCGGCAGTCGCCCGGTGAACGGCGCCACGACGGCGACCCCCGCGACATAGCCCGTCAGTGCCAGCAGCGGCACGGCCGGTCCGCCCTCGTCGCCGGTCCCCGTCAGCGCGAGACCCAGTAGCACGAGATTGCCGGTCATCACGCCCGCGAAGACCCGCCCCAGCGCGGTGAACGCGAGCACGTCCACCGCGCCCGAGGCCCCGGCGAAAAGGATCAGCGCACCCCACTGGGCGCGCCCTGGACGCACCGGCTCGGTCGTCGACACCCCGTTACCCGCCTCCGCGTCAGCTGCCCGAAGAGGCCACCAATACGGCGCCGAGGCCTGCCCCGCAGCATGCCGAGCCGATGCCGCCGACCCGCTCACCCGTCCGGCGCAAGCCGTGCCGTGCACCTAGTCTTCCTTGGGGTCCTCCGCGTTGCGCCAGATCGTCAAGTCGAAGGTGAGGTAGGTCGAGTCGCCCGTCTCCGCCTGGCCGCGGTACGTCGCCACCGCGATGTGGCCCGCATCACTGAGCACGCAGAACTGCGATCCGTCGCTGACCTGGTCGAGGGTGATCTTCTCCGTATAGCGGGTCTCGGTACGGCAGGTCTCCAGGGAGCCCTTCTGCGAGTTGTTCAGCAGGACGAACTTTCCGTTGTCGGAGGCGATATGGTCGTCCGTGAACGTTTGGTCGGAGTAGTAGTACAAGTCCCGGCCGCCGTAGAGATCGTCCCCCTGTTTCGGCTTTGGGGGGTTGTCGGCGAGCATGACCACGTAGTTCTCCGACACGTCGATGCCCTTGTACGTGGCGGGCTTCGGGTCCGGCCGCTTATTCCCCTCGCCGCTGTCCGAATTGTTGCTGCCGCTACTGCCGCTACTGCCGCTACTGGCGCTGCTGCCGCTGCCGCCGGGCGAGTTGGACGCGTCGTCATTACTGGAGCCGTCCGGCAGCAGGGAGCCGATGACCCCGAGGACGACGATCGCGCCCACGACCGACGCGGCGACGATCAGCCCCGTCCGCTTCGACTTGGGCTGCCGAGGGGGCACATAGGGAGCGTGGACGACGGGCGGCGCGGGGTGGTAGCCGATCGGCCGGGTCTGGTGGCCCGGCGGAGGCGTGGGCTGCATCGGGTGGCCGGGCGGCGGCACCGGGCCGGGCACGCCCGGCGCGCTCTGCGTCGGCGCGGCGGCGGCCGGGGAGAACCCGGTCGGCGCATACGGGTTCACCGCTCCCGGTGCCGGATTCTGCGGCGCGAACTGCGTCGGCGGGTGCTGCGGCGCGAACTGGGTCGGCGTCGGCGCCACGCCGGGCATCGGCGGCGGCGTCTTCGCCGGTTCGGGCAGCCGCAGCCGCTCGGTGATCGATCCGGCGACTGCCTGCGGCAGCCAGTCCTCGCCCTGGCGCAGCGCGACGGGTGAGATCTCGTGGCACAGCTCGATGATCTCCGTCAGGCTCGGCCGGCCGTCCGGGTCGCGGGTCAGACAGCGGGTCACCAGCGGCAGCAGCTCGGTGGGCACCCGGCTGAGGTCGGGATCCTCGTGCACGATCCGGTAGAGCACCGCGTGCGACGACCCCTCGCCGTACGCCGGCGAACCGATCGCCGCGAAGGCTGCGATCTGGCCGAGGGCGAAGATGTCGGTGGCGGGGCTGACCGTACCGGCCGACGCCTGTTCGGGTGCCATGAACGACGGGGTGCCCACGCTGACCCCGGTGCCGGTGAGCGCGGTGGTGTCGGCGGCTCGGGCGATGCCGAAGTCGATCACGCGGGGGCCGTCGGAGGCGAGGAGCACGTTGGCGGGCTTCAGGTCGCGGTGGACGATGCCCGCGCCGTGGATGACATGCAGCGCCTCGGCGACGCCGACGGACAGCAGCAGCACGCTCCGCAGCGGCAGCGCGCCGTGCTGGGCGACGGCGTGCGCGAGAGAGGGACCCGGCACGTACGCCGTGGCCAGCCAGGGCTGTGAGCCGTCGGTGTCGGAGTCGATGACCGGCGCGGTGTACAGACCCTGCACCCGCTGCGCGGCCTGGACCTCCCGCTGGAAGCGCCGCCGGAACTCGGGGTCCTCGCTGAACTCGGGCCTGATCACCTTGAGTGCGATGGGCCGCCCGCCCGGTGTGTAGGACAGATACACCTTTCCCATGCCGCCGGTACCGAGGACGGCCGCGAGGCGATATCCGCCGACGACGGCAGGGTCGCCTTCCTCAAGCGGTTTGAAGAGGTTGGCGGAAGGTGTACTGGTCATGATGAATCATCCCCTGTTAACGGCAGTTCGGCTCCTGCCGATGCCCCGAAGTCAACCGGGAGCGTATCGACTTTCCTTCCCCGTCCTCGCCACCAGGCGCAACAACCGTGCAACAACCCGGTCGCGACAGCGCTGCGCCCCCCCCGGCGACTTCGCGCATTGCCAGGGTCCTTCGCTTCGCTTACCTTTGCATCGTGCATCCAGGTGTCAGTCTTGTCACGCGCATTCACGTCGACCTTCTGCGGTCGGCCAGCGCGCTCTGTCTCTGAGCGCCGCCTGACGCGTAGTCGCGCTTCCTCGCGCCGCGCGCGGCACCGAGTTCACCTCTGAGATCGCGCGACGTTCGTCGCCTCTTCATCCTTCCTTCCCCCTTCCTTCTTCTTTTCTTCTTCCATCGCCCCGCGCTCCACCGGGGGTTGCCGCGTTCGGCTGCCACGTGCTGCCCGCGTGCGGCGTGTGCGGTGAACAACTCACCCCGCTCGACAGCGAATCGGAGTACTGACATGAGCGACGAATACCTCTGGTACATCCCCAACACCGTCGAGTCCGGCCACCGAGGTGACGACACGACCGACGGGTGGGGCACGCTCGGCTTCTCCACCGAGATCGCCCGAGCCGCCGAGGACCACGGCTGGGGCGGCGCCCTCATCGGTACGGGGTGGGGCCGGCCGGACACCTTCACCCTGGCCACCGCGCTGGCCGCCCGTACCACCACGTTCAAACCGCTGGTGGCGATACGGCCCGGATACTGGCAGCCCGCGCACTTCGCGAGCGCCGCCGCCACGCTCGACCGGCTCAGTGGGGGACGCCTGTTGGTCAATATCGTCAGCGGACTCGACAACGCCGGGGCGTACGGCGACGGCGAGAGCGACCCGGCCCGCCGGTACGACCGCACACGGGAATTCCTCCAACTCGTACGCCGGCTCTGGACGGAGGAGAAGGTCGCCTTCCGGGGCGAGTTCTTCCAAGTCGAGGACTCGACGGTGAGCCCACGGCCGTACGACGCCGAGAACGGCCGGACCCCGAGGCTCTACTTCGGCGGCGCCTCGGCGGCGGCGGAGGCGGTTTCGGCCACCGAGGCCGACGTCCAGCTCTTCTGGGGAGAACCGCTCGACGGCGTGGCCGAGCGGATCGACCGTCTCAGGAAGCTGAGCCAAACCCTCGGACGTACCCACGCACCGCTGGAGTTCGGCCTGCGCGTCACGACGCTGGTCCGCGACACGAACGAGGAGGCCTGGCGCGACGCCGAGGCGAAGGTGGCCAAGCTGGCCGGTGGCCCCCGTGATTCGACGATGGACAGCGGGCGCCGTCGGGCCGTCGGCCAGCAGCGCCTTCACGACCTCGCGGAACGCGGTGAGGTGCTGGACTCCTGCCTCTACACCACCCCCGGCCGGGTCGGCGGCGGGGGCGCCGGGACCACCTGGCTGGTCGGCTCCCCGGACGAAGTGGCCGCCGCCCTGCGCAAGTACGGCGAACTCGGCATCACCCACTTCGTGCTCTCCGACACGCCGTACAAGCCGGAGGTCGCCCGCATCGGCGACCAACTGCTCAGCCGGCTCCGGGAACGCGCCCCCGTGTGACGGCCCGGTCGGACAGTGGCCGGAGCCGGCCATGTCACGGCGACTGAGTTCGTACGGCTCCGAGCCCTCGCCCGTCGCCGCCGTCCACCCGGACGGCACCCGAGTGGCGCTCGCCGTCAAGGGCGGTATCGCCGTCATCCGTGTGCGCTGAGTCGGGCGGAGCGCGCGGGGTCCGGGGCCGGCATGAAGAAATCCTCATCCCGGCTTCATGCTGCCGATCGCCCAGCTCACCACGATGGAGACATGGCTTTCTCACCACGTCTGGCGGCCCTGGCGGCGGTCGTCGTCATCCCGCTCGGTATCGCCGCGACCAGCTACGCTATGACCGACAGTCCCGAGGCACCCAAGGTGCCCCCCGGTGTACAGCTCGACAACACGCCGAGTGATTCGCAGAGCGGCACACCGGGCGACCGGGGGAGCACCGGACCCGGCTCCTCGCCCACGGGTTCACCCACCGGCACGCCCACCGGTTCGCCGGGCGCGACACCCGGTGGCACCGTCGTTCCGGGGCCGTCGGCCGGCGACGGTGACGACGATGACGACGACTTCGGTGATGACGGTTGACGTTCCGAGGATCTCCGCCCGTGTGCGGATCCTGCTGTGGCTGCTGGTGGTGATGACGGTGTCCCTGGGCGCCGTGGCCGTTACGGTGCGTTCGATCCTCCACCGGGACGTGGAACACCGCATCAGCCAGTTGCTGTCCCAGGAGACGGGCGAGTTCGCGAACTTCGTGGTCCAGGGCGTGGACCCGGACACCGGCCGCAGTTTCGGTGATTCGCGCAAGCTGCTCCAGACCTTCCTGCAACGCCAGTACGCCGACCGGGACGAGGAACTGCTGGGCCTGCCCCGGTCCTCCGCGAGCCGGTCCGACATCGTCAGACAGCGCCGCGACATCCCCGACCACATCGCCCTGTGGCGAGACGGCAAGTCGCTCACCCGCATCGTGGCGGCCAAGGAGTCCTCCGGCACGCTGCACCGCTCGCAGGGGGAACTGCGCTGGGCCAAGGTCACCATCCGGCCGCTCGGCGACGAGCCTCCCGGCGCCCTGATCGTCGCCTTCCACACGGACCGTGAACGGGCCGTCGCCGACAAGACGTTCTGGACGCTGCTGGCCCTGTCGGGCATGGCGCTGATCCTGGCGAGCGGCATCGGCTGGGCCGTCGCCGGCCACATCCTGGCGCCCGTCCGCCTCGTACGGAAGACCGCCGCCGAGCTGACCGAGCGTGATCTCACCCGGCGTATCCCGGTGGAGGGGCGGGACGACATCGCGGCGCTCGCCGAGACGTTCAACGGAATGCTCGACCGGCTGGATCAGGCGTTCGCCGCGCAGCGGGTGTTCGTCGACGACGCGGGGCACGAGCTGCGTACGCCCATCACCATCGTGCGCGGGCATCTGGAACTGATGGGCGACGATCCGGCCGACCGGGAGGAGACGATACGTCTCGTAACGGACGAACTCGACCGGATGAGCCGCATCGTCGAGGACCTGCTCCTGCTCGCCCGAGCCGAGCGGCCCGACTTCGTCCGACCGGAACCGGTCCAGCTCGCGGAGCTGACCGCCGACGTCTTCGTCAAGGCCAGGACGCTCGGCGAGCGGGAGTGGCTGCTCGACACGGTCGCCGACCGTGAGGCACCGCTGGACCCGCAGCGGATCACTCAGGCGATGGTCCAGCTCGCCCAGAACGCCGTCCAGCACACAGTGCCCGGTCAGCGCATACGGATCGGTTCGCAGACGCACGGCGAGCGGATCGAGCTGTACGTCGCCGACAACGGCCCCGGCATTCCGCCGCAGGACGCCGACGTGATCTTCGAGCGGTTCCGGCGCGGTACGGCCCGCCGGGGCGCGCGCACCAGTGGCGCCGGACTCGGACTGGCCATCGTCAAAGCGATCGCGGAAGGCCACCACGGACGGGTCGAACTGCGCCGTACCGACGGCGGCGGTGCCACCTTCGTACTCATTCTGGAGACCGACTCATGAATCGCATTCTCATCGCCGAGGACGAAGAACGGATCGCCTCCTTCGTCGAGAAGGGGCTCCGTGCCAACGGCTTCACCACCGTCGTCGCCGACGACGGCGACACGGCGCTCCACCACGCCGTGTCCGGCGGGTTCGACCTGGTGCTCCTCGACATCGGCCTGCCGGGGCGGGACGGATTCACCGTTCTGCGGGAGATGCGCGAGGCGCGCGTCACGCTGCCCGTCATCGTGCTGACGGCCAGGGACTCCGTACGCGACACCGTGGCCGGCCTCGAAGGCGGCGCCGACGACTGGATGACCAAGCCGTTCCGCTTCGAGGAACTGCTGGCGAGGGTCCGGCTCCGGCTGCGTACGGCGGCGCGCGCACCGGAGGTCACCATGCTGCGCAGCGGCAGCCTCAGCCTCGACCTGCGCACGCGCCGCGCACGGGCGGACGAGCGGACCGTGGACCTGACGGCGCGTGAGTTCGTGCTGCTGGAGATGTTCCTGCGCCACCCCGGCCAGGTGCTCTCGCGCGAGCAGATCCTGTCCCATGTCTGGGGCTACGACTTCGACCCGGGCTCCAACATCGTGGACGTCTATGTGCGGGCGCTGCGACGGAAGCTGGGCGCCGAACGCCTGGAGACGATACGGGGGATGGGCTACCGCATGCCGTGACGGCGGACATGCTTCACGAGACGCCCCGTCGCGGGGCGCGGGGCCCGGCGCGCGGCTGAATCGCGCAGATGAAGCGGCTTTCACGCAAGCCTCATTCGGACCTCACGGCCCGCACCCAGGCTGATCGTTGTGCCCCTCTCACTCCGACAGACCGTCTCCCTCTGCGCCGTTCTGAGCCTCTGCGCCCTGCTCGCCGTGCCCGGCAACTTCCACGGCCTCGGCGCCGACGCGCGGTTCACGCTCGTCGTGTTCACCCTCGCCACGTACACCTGGATCGCGACCTCGGTGGACGACACCTATGTCGCGCTCGGCGCCGGACTCGCGCTCACCGCGACCGGGGTGATCAGCAGCGAGACGCTTTTCGCGACCCTCGGCGACGAGACGGTGTGGCTGCTGATATGCGCCTTCGTCCTGGCCGCCGCCGTCACCAAGACCGGGCTCGCGGGCCGTGCCGCCGCCTTCCTGGTCGGTGGGGCGGGCACCGTACGGCAGTTGGTGCATCTGACCACCGCCGGGCTGGTCGTCACGGCCTTCGCCGTTCCGGCGACCTCCGGCCGTGCGGCCCTCGCCCTGCCGGTCTTCCTGGCGCTCGCCAAGGCGCTCGCCGATCGGAAGCGACTGGTGGTGATGCTCGCGCTCCTCTTCCCGACGGTCATCCTGCTCTCCGCCGTCGCCACCCTGATCGGCGCCGGCGCCCATCTGATCACCGTCGGCGTGCTGTGGGAGCAGACCGGAGAGGAGCTGAACTTCGTCACCTGGCTGATCCTCGGGCTGCCGCTCGCCGTGGCCTCCTCCCATCTGGCCGCCGAACTGGTCCTCCTGACGACCACCCGCCGGGCCGACCGGACCGGGCCCGTACGGATCACCGCGTCGCAGATCCAGGAGCACTCCGACGCCCCGGTGGAAGGATCGCTGACCCCGCCGGAGGCGCGGTGCCTGCTGCTGCTGGGGACCGTCGTGGTGCTGTGGTGCAGCGAACCGCTGCACGGCGTGTCGCCCGCGGTGGTCGCCCTCATCGGCGCCGTCGTCGCCGCCTCGCCGGCGCTGGGCACGGTCGGCCTCAAGGACGGTCTGCGGACGGTGCCCTGGCCGCTGCTCCTGTTCATGGCCGCCACCATGGCGATGGGCATCGCGCTCTCCGAATCGGGGGCGGCCGACTGGCTGGTGGGGTGGGTGCCGGGCGGGGCGTCGACGCCGCCGTGGATGTTTCTCGCCGGTGTGGTCGTGATCAGTACGGCGGCCCACCTGGCGCTCCAGTCCCGCTCGGCCAGGTCCTCCGTGCTGGTTCCGTTGGTGGTGGCCGCGGCGATCGCCGCCGGAGTCAATCCGGTCGCCGCCGCGTTCGCCTCGACCGCCGCGGCCGGCTTCTGCCACACCCTCCCGGCCTCCGCGAAGCCGGTCGCGCTCTTCGCCGACGTGCCCGGCACTCCCACGTACACCCCGCGCGATCTCCTGCGGCTCTCGGCCCTGCTCGCGCCACTCACCGCGGCCCTCGTGCTGCTCTTCGCCCTCGCCGTCTGGCCGCTGCTCGGCGTGCCCGTCCATCTGGAGACCCAGCCATGAGCTACCGCATCGTCATCGCCCCCAGCGGGTTCAAAGAGTCTCTTTCCGCGGCTCAGGTGGCCGCGTCCATCGCCGAAGGCGTCCTACGGGTGATCCCCGACGCCGACATCGACCTGATCCCGCTGGTGGACGGGGGAGAGGGTACGGCGGAGGCACTGGCCCTCGCGGGCGGCGGCCGGCTGGTGCCGTGCACCGCGACGGGCCCGGTGGGGCTGCCTGTCCCCACCCACTTCGCCCTGCTCGGCGAGGCCGACCCCGCCTCCGGTCCCGTCACCGCCGTCGTGGAGATGGCCGCCGTCGCCGGGCTCTCCCTCGTACCCGCCGACCGGCGTGATCCGGGGGCCACCACCACGTACGGCGTGGGCGAGTTGATCCGGGCGGCACTCGACCACGGAGCGCGGCGTGTGCTCGTCGGCTGCGGGGACTCCGGTACGTCGGACGGGGGCGCCGGAGCACTCCAGGCGCTGGGCGCCCGGCTGACGGACCACCACGGCCGCGAACTTCCGCCGGGCGGCGCGGCGCTCGCCGAACTGGACCGTATCGACACGTCGGGACTCGACCGGCGCCTCGCCGGCACCGAACTGCTCGTGGCCTGCAACCCCTTCAACGTCCTGTGCGGTCCGCACGGCGTGGCACGCGTCTTCGGGCCGCAGAAGGGCGCGAGCCCGGCCGATGTGGAGGTGCTGTCGGCGGCCCTGGAGCGCTGGGCGGCGATCCTCACCCGCGATCTGCCGCCCCTGATCGACCTGCGGACGGCCCCGGGCACCGGGGCCTCCGGCGGTCTCGGGGCGGGACTCGCCGCACTGGGGGCGCGGCTGATGCCTCGCTTCGAAGTCCTGCTCGACCGGCTCGACCTGGACGCCAGACTGGCCCGCGCCGACCTGGTGATCACGGCCGAGGGCGCGCTCGACCACCAGACCGTACGCGGCAAGATCCCCGCCGAGGTCGCGAGCCGCGCCCATGCGGCCGGAGTACCGGTCTTCGTGCTGGCGGGCACGATCGGGCCGGGGGCGCACATGGTGCGCGCGATCGGCGTCGACGCGTACAGCGCGATCCTGCCGGCGCCGATGTCGCTGCCCGAAGCGATCGAGGGAAGCCGCGAGATCCTCGCGGACGCCACGGAACGCTCCCTGCGGATCGTGGAGTTGGGCACCCGGCTGGCTGTCCGAGCGGCGTGACGCGTGGTCGCCCTCCGTCCGTGGGGTTCGTCGCCGCCGCCTCCGGTGACCGTGACGTCATGCCGCGCGGCGCGTACGCCGCGCGGCGGTCACATTCCGCCGAGTCGGTCCGTCAGTGCTGTGTACCCGGCAACTACGGCGGAGGAGTTCGTTATGAACGCTCGACTGAACGTGTTCGGCAACGCGACCGCGGCCAAGGTCCTGAAAGGCTTCATCTCGGCGAGCAAGGTGGTCGCGGATTCGGCGTTGCCGACCGCCACGCAGGAACTGGTGAAGATCCGCGCGAGCCAGATCAACGGATGCGGTTTCTGCACCGACATGCACACCAAGGAGGCCGTGGTGGCGGGCGAGACCTCCCTGCGCCTCAATCTGATCGCCGTCTGGCGCGAGGCCACGGTGTTCACCGACGCCGAGCGCGCCGCGCTGGAGCTGACGGAGCAGGGCACCCGTATCGCTGACGCGGCCGGTGGGGTCCCGGACGAGGTCTGGGCGAACGCGGCCAAGCACTACGACGAGGAGCAACTCGCCACTCTGGTCTCGCTGATCGCCCTCATCAACGCGTTCAACCGTATGAACGTCATCGTCCAGCAGCCCGCGGGCGACTACCAGCCGGGCCAGTTCGGATAGCACCTCGGCCGTCCGGTCAGGCCGCCGGAGACCGGCGCGGGGCCGGGATCCGGCTCCCCGTCACGGTGACGCAGTACCCAGTCGTCGAGGTCGCGTGCCGCTTCGAGCGGCGCGGCAGCCAGGTAGGCCCGCCACCAACTCACCTCGTGGCGCGGTTCGTCGGAGGTGGACGCCTCGTCGGAGTCGTCCGCCTCGGCGGACCGTGAGTCGTCCCGGAAGCGCTCGAACGCGACCGCCGCCGTAAAGAACCGATGTGCGGCAGCGAGGACTTGAGCGGCGTCGCCCGACGTCGCACCCGCCGGGCGACCGGCGCCGTCGGCACACAGCTCGTGCTTCCCGATCGGGACGGCCGCGCGCGCGAGTTCGGCCAGTTCGTACGCCGCGAACGCCATCTCCAGCCTCGCTCGCGCCGCCTGCGGATACGGCGCCCCGGTGTCACCTCCGGCCATGTCAGCCGGCCTTCGTTCCGCGTAGGAAGTAGAGGACGGTCATCGTGACGGCGATGGTCAGGATGATGCCGCGCAGCAGCCCGGCAGGGAGTCGGCGCGCGACGTGGGCCCCCGCGAAACCCCCCGCCACCCCGCCGACCAGCATGGCCGTGAGGAGAAGCGGCGTGCCGAGGGCGTCCGAGGCGACGAGGAACAGGACGGTCGCGCTGAGATAGACGGCCGCGACCTGGGCGATCCGCATCGGGTTGCCCGCCGCGGCGTCGAGACCGAGGCCGATGCTCCACAGCGCCAGCATCATGATGCCTATGGCCCCGCCGAAGTATCCGCCGTACACGGCGAGGACGAACTGGGCGATCAGGACGGTCCTGGGGCTCATGCCGGTCCCCACCGGGCGCCCCCTCGCCGTGCTCAGCGCGCGGGAGAGGGGGCGGCCGAAGGCGAGGACCACCGTGGCGAACGCGAGCAGCCACGGTACGGCGGCGCTGAACGACGCGCTGGGCAGGGTCAGCAGCAGGCCCGCGCCGAGCGCCCCGCCGATCACGCTGATCGCGGTCAGCGTCGGCGTGGACGTCTCGCCGACCGGGGTGAGTTCGCGCCGGTAGACCCACGCGCCGGCGACGGCACCGGGTACGAGGGCGATGGTCGACGACGCGTTCGCCGTCACCGGAGAGAGGCCCGCCGCGACGAGAGCGGGCAGGGCCACGAAGGTGCCGCCGCCACCCATGGCGTTCAGCGTTCCGGCGACGGCACCGGCCAGCAGGACGAGCACAATCTCGGGAGGCACCCGTCGAGCATCACCCCGCGTCCGGTGCGTGCACAATGCGCCATTTCTGTAGTCAGCCTAAGCCTGTGCCATAGGCTGAAGGGGTGCGCTATGACTTGGACGACCTGCGGCTCTTTCTCGACATCCTGGCGGAGGGGTCGATCACGGGAGGCGCGCGCCGGGTGCATCTGAGCCTGCCGTCGGCCAGCGCGCGGGTGCGCGCGCTGGAGCACAACGCCGGTGTGGCGCTGCTGATCCGCGGTCGGCGCGGAGTGCGGCCCACCCCGGCGGGGACGACGCTGGCCCGCCACGCGCGCGACGTCCTGGCACAGACGGCACGGCTGGAAAGCGCCGTGGCGAGCTACACCCGGTCCCCGACCGCTCCACTGACCCTGCTGGGCGGCGGCTCGGCCATGCAGGGATTCGTGCCGGGGGCCCTGGTCTCGTTCCTGCGCGCGCACCCGGACGTCGACGTCCGGGTCTCCGAGAGCCGTACCCCGCAGACCGTGCGACTGCTGACCGACGGCGAGGCCGACCTGGGGATCGTCATCGACGACGAGGAGGCACGCGACTGCGGCCTCGACACGGAGCCGCTGGGCGACGACTCCCTTGTCGTGATCGGCCAGGCCGGCGGGATTCTCGCCGGGCGAACGGGGCTGACCTACAGCGAGGTCGCCGAGCACCCTCTCGTCGGGCTGGACGCCGACTCCTCGCTACGACGCTGGATGGAGAAGAACCTCGGCCCGCACGCCCCGGTGGTGCGCTACCGCACCACCGTCGCGAGCCTGAACATCCTCGTCGCCCTCGCCGCGGCCGGAGTCGGGCTCGCCGTCGTACCGCGTCGCACCGTCGACCCCCACCTGGCGCTCGACGTATGTGACCTGGAAGACCCCTGGGCGCGCCGCCTCCATCTGCTGGCCTGGGGCGCGAAGTCCGCCCGGACCTCGCCGACGGCCACCGCCGCGCTCGCGGAACACCTGCGCCACGCGGCGCGCTCGGACACTCCCTAGAAACCACTCGCGGACATGTCCCGACCACCGGCGCCGGCGTCGGCGTCGTCGGGTTGTTCGTGCTCGCTCCTGGCGGTCTCCAACAGGCGCCACCAGGATGTGACGGTCGGTCTCCGCCGCAGCAGCGCCCGGCGTTCACGCTCGGTCATGCCACCCCAGACACCGAATTCCTCACGGTTGTCGAGGGCGTGGGCCAGGCACTCGGTACGCACCTGACAGCCCAGGCACACGGACTTCGCCCTGTTCTGCTCCTGGCCCTGCACGAACAGGGTGTCCGGGTCGATCTTCCGGCAGGCACCCCGACCGCCCCACTCCGACTGTGCGTTCATCGCGTCGCCCCCTTCCCCTGGAAGGTCAGACGCTACAAAACGCTTCATCGTTGCGACAGATGGCAATTCGCCGATCACCCCTTCGGGTGACCACTCGCACAACGGCGGTACGCCCGGACCGCGTTACCTACTTCGGGTCGCGGCTGAACTGCACCGTCGACCAGCGGTAGCCGAGCGCGGCCAGGCCGACGGACCAGGCGACCGCGATCCAGGTGAGCGCCAGTGCGAACATCGTGAGCAGCCCGAACGCCGCCAGCCACTCCAGCGCCGTGGCGTCCGTGGACCGGAATCCGATGGCCACGCCGACGGCGCCGACGAGGACCACGCTGGCGATCGACTGCAGGACGCTGCCGAGGACGTGCCCGATGATCAGAGAGCCGCGGTGGATCGCCATCGTACGGAACCGGGCGATAAGGCCCTCGGTCATGTCCATGGAGATGTACACCGCGGCGCCGATGACGGTGCTGCCGATGGTCATCAGCAGGATGCCGGGGACGATGTAGGAGATGTACGCGGAGCGGTCGGCGCCGCTGCCGCCGATGCCCGCGCTCATGGTGTCGCCGAAGATGTAGACGAAGAGCAGCAGCAGCATGATCGGCGTGAGCAGCAGGTTCAGGGTCGCCGACGGGTAGCGGCGGGCGTGCAGGAGGTTGCGGCGGAGCATCGTGTTGGAGTCGCGTACGGCGAGGCTGAGGGTGCTCATCGGACCGCGTCCTTGGGCTGGTTGGGGTGGTTGGTGTCGGTGGTGAGGGCGAAGAACACGTCGTCGAGGTCGGGGGTGTGGACGGTCAGTTCGTCGGCCCGGATGCCGGCGGAGTCCAGCCGGTCGAGGATGGTGCGCAGGTCGTGCTGGCTGCCGTCGCTGGGGATCTGGAGGGACAGTGCCTCGTCGTCGCGGGTGGTTTCGCGCAGGGTGGTGGCGGCGGTCTGGTAGGCGTGGGGGTGGGTGAAGCGGAGTCGTACGTGTCCGCCGGGGATGAGGCGTTTGAGTTCGTCGGGGGTGCCTTCGGCGGCGATGGTGCCGTTGTTGAGGACGGCGACGCGGTCGGCGAGTTCGTCGGCTTCGTCGAGGTACTGGGTGGTGAGGAGGACGGTGACGCCGCCGGTGACGAGTGTGCGGATGATCTGCCACATGTTGTGGCGGGAGCGCGGGTCGAGGCCGGTGGTCGGTTCGTCGAGGAAGATGATCCTGGGGCTGCCGACGAGGGTCATGGCGAGGTCGAGCCGGCGTTTCATGCCGCCGGAGTAGGTGGCGGCGGGCTTCTTCGCGGCGTCGGTGAGGTCGAAGCGGTCGAGTAGTTCCGCGGTGACCCGGCGCCCCTCGGCCCTGGGCAGGTGGTGCAGGTCGGCCATGAGAAGCATGTTCTCCTCGCCGGTGATCAGGCCGTCCACGGCGGAGAACTGGCCGGTGACGCCGATGGCGGCGCGTACCTGGTGGGGTGAGGTGGTGATGTCGTGTCCGGCGACCTGGGCCTGGCCGCCGTCGGCGGTGAGGTGGGTGGACAGGATCTGGACGATGGTGGTCTTGCCTGCGCCGTTGGGCCCGAGAAGCGCGAAGACGGTGCCGGACGGGATGCGCAGGTCGATGCCGTCGAGGACGGTCTTGTCGCCGTACGACTTGCGTAGCCCGGAGGTGGAGACGGCGACGGTCGGCGGGCGACCGTCACCTCGCCTGGATGTGGGCATGACAGATGAAGGCATGGGCGTTCCCTTCGAAGGCTGAAGTGTCTGAAGTGCCTGAAGTGGCTGGGGGAGCGGGGGCGTTGGCGCGCGGCACGGTCGCGCCGCGCACGGCTCCGGCTGTCCGGATGCTGCCCTTTGGGGTGCGCTGGTCTGTTACGTGGGGCCGCCGCTCCAGGGCGTGTCCACACATCGCAGGGGAGGTGCCCCGCGCGGCGGGCGCGAGCCCCGCCCTCCGTGCCTGACAAATCGCGCCTTGACGCGCGCCCGCCGCGGAGCGGCTGGTGTCAGCTGGATGGAGCCGGTGCCGCCGAGGGCGGCCGGCACCGGGCCGGTGTCACTCGCAGAACACCTGCACCTTTGCGTCGGGGTCGTCGATGTCGACGCTGACCTCGTCGAGATGCTCGATCAGCTCCTCCAGGTGCTGCGGCTTCAGCTCGGTGAGGTCGATCGGTACCCCTGACTTGTGCAGTTGCTCATTGACCTTGGTGAGCGCCTGCGGAGGGACAAGGCTTGTGAGCTTGACCCCGGCGCGCAGAAGTTGGAGCGGGACCTGGATGTTGATCCGGCTCTGCCCGTCGCCGCCGGTGCCGTCCTCCGAATTCACCACCACGCGCAGGTACTTGGGGCGGGATTTCGGGCGGGACACGCCACCCGGTGACGGGTCGGACGCATCCCGTTCGACGGCGACGATCAGCCGCTCCGCCTCATTCGCCGTGATCTTGCCCCCGGCCAGCATCTCCAGGATCTGGCGGCGCTGCTCGTTCATGGTCGCTCTTCCTCTCTCACTCATCTGACGCTTATCCGCAGGGCAGTTCGGCCCTGCTCCATCTCGAACCGGGTGCCGGGCAGCGCCCACAGCACTTGCCCGGCGCCGCGCAGCGCCCCCACCGCGCTCACTCCGGTGACGCGGCATGCGACCAGCCCGGCCGTCAGGGCGAGGAGCAACAGCGGTGAAAGGAGCACCAGGACCGGCAGGACGGGGACGTACAGCCGTAGCCGGCGCCCGTCGGCACGGCGATAGCGCACCGTGACCAGGTACGGGATCATCGGGCCCTCTCCAGCTCGGCCAGCGCCTCCTGGGCGCTGATCTCCCCGCGCTGGAGGCGGTCGACGACGTCGGCGCTGGTGGGCGCCGGGTCGGTGTCGACGAAATCGAGGTGTTCGGCGATCCGCTTCAGCCGGGACTTGATCGTCGGGTAGCTCACCCCGAAGATCCGCTCCATCTCCTTGATGGAACCGTGCGACCGTACGAACGCGGCAACGAACACCTGATCGTCGACGCCGAGTTGAGCCAGCTGCGGCGGCTCGAACTGCCCCTCGACCGCGACGCCGCTGTCGGTGAGGCGGACCCGCTCGACGACGAACGGCTGCCCCTGTGTGAGGTCCGTCAGTTCCTGCCAGTCCACCCTCGGCTCCCTTGCTCTCGGCGACACGCTCGCGATTCATTTTTATCTTGAGTTTTTTAAGACGTCAACGTGCGAACATTGATTTTTCTAAGTGGATCTTCAATGTTCTGTATGGCCCATCGGACTCGACACCTCGGTCCGATACCGTGCGCCGACACCGGCAGAGCGCGGAGGAGCGGACGATGGAGCTGAAGCGGCGCCTTGGGGTGTTCGACGCCGTGGTGATCGGGCTCGGCTCGATGATCGGCGCGGGCATCTTCGCCGCGCTGGGCCCCGCCGCAGGGGCGGCCGGGTCCGGGCTGCTCATCGGCCTGGCCGTCGCCGGAGGTGTGGCGTACTGCAACGCGAAGTCATCGGCACGGCTCGCCGCCCGCTACCCGGCCTCCGGGGGCACGTACGTCTACGGCCGCGAACGGCTCGGAGAATTCTGGGGCTATCTGGCCGGGTGGGCGTTCGTGGTCGGCAAGACCGCCTCCTGCGCGGCGATGGCGCTGACCTTCGGCCTCTACGCGTGGCCCGGCCAGGCGCACGCGGTGGCGGTCGCCGCCGTGGTGGCGCTGACCGCCGTGAACTACGCCGGGGTGCGGAAGGCGGCGTGGCTGACCCGCGTCATCGTCGCCGTGGTCCTGGCGGTCCTCGCCGCGGTGGTCACCGCCTGTCTGGCCGGCGGCTCGGCGCGGGCCGCACACCTGGACATCGGATCGGACGCCGCCTTCGGCGGGGTGCTCCGGGCCGCCGGGCTGCTGTTCTTCGCCTTCGCCGGATACGCGCGCATCGCCACCCTCGGCGAGGAGGTCCGGGATCCGGCCCGTACGATCCCGCGGGCGATCCCGCTCGCCCTGGGCATCACCCTGGTCGTCTACGCGGCCGTCGCCGTCGCCGTCCTCATGGTGCTGGGACCGGCGCAACTGGCGGACGCGAGCGCACCGTTGTCAAACGCCGTCCATGCCGCCGGATCCGGCTGGCTCGCGCCCGTGGTGCGCGCCGGGGCCGCGCTGGCCTCGCTCGGCTCGCTGCTTGCGCTGATCCTCGGCGTCTCCCGTACGACCCTGGCCATGGCCCGCGACCACCACCTGCCCCACGCCCTGGCCGCCGTACACCCCCGACGTCAGGTGCCGCACCGCGCCGAACTCGCGGTCGGCGCCGTCGTCGCCGTACTGGCGGCGACAGCCGACGTGCGCGGCGCGATCGGATTCTCCTCCTTCGGAGTGCTGGCCTACTACGCCGTCGCCAACTCCGCCGCCCTCACGCTCACTCCGGCCGAAGGGCGCCCGGCCCGGATCATCCCGCTCGTCGGGCTGGCCGGCTGTCTCGCCCTGGCCTTCGCCCTACCGCTGACCTCGGTGCTCTCCGGCGCCGCCGTACTGATCGCGGGCGCCGTCGTCTACGCGGTGCGGCGTCAGGGGCGGTTGGTGAGATAGCCGCCCATGGAGGTGAAGTAGTCCGTCGCGGACAACTCACGGCCGTCCTCGGTGCGTACGCGCGTGATGGCCAGCCCGTGGTTGCGGCCGGTGCGCGCGTCGGCTCCGGCGACGATCACCACGCCGTCGCCCTCGCGGTAGAAGATGCGGCCGGGCGTACCGCCGTAACGCCCCTCGGACACCACCGCGGCCAGCACCTCAAGTCGCTTGCCCCGGTGGAAGGTGAAGGCGCTGGGATACGGCTCCGACTGGGCGCGGACCAGGCGTGCGAGGTCTTCCGCCGGCCAGGTCCAGTCGATGCGGATGTCCTCGACCGACCGCTTGTGGAAGAAGCTGGCCTGTGAGCGGTCCTGCTTGGTGAACTCCGTCTGCCCGTCGGCGATGAGGCCGAGCGCCCCGATGGTGACCGGGGCGATGAGGTCGACGGTCTTGTGGAAGAGGTCGGTGGCGGTGTCCGTCGGTCCGACCGCAACCGCCTCCTGCCGGACGATGTCTCCGGCGTCGAGTTCGTCGTCCATCAGGTGTGCGGTGACGCCCACTTCGGGCTCGCCGTTGATCAGGGCCCAGATCAGCGGGGAGAATCCGGCGTACTTCGGCAGCAGCGAGTCATGGACGTTCAGCGTGCCGTGGCGCGGGAGGCCGAAGATCCGCGGCGGGATCCACGTACGCCAGTTGTTGGCCACGATGATGTCCGGGTCGGCCGCCTTGAGGCGCTCGAACAGCTCCTCGTCGTCCGGGCGGTTGCGGATCAGCACCGGCACGCCGTGCTCCTCGGCGAGGTCGGCGACGGAGTCGCTCCAGATCTTCTCGTACGCGTGCTCGCTCTTGGGGTGCGTCACGACCAGCACCACGTCGTGCTCGGAGTCCAGGAGGGCTTGCAGGGTGCGGTGCCCCCAGGTCTGGTAACCGAACATGACGACCCGCATGGGGTTCCTCCTCAGAGCAGGGATGGACCGACGGAGAGTTAAGCAAGGCTTACCTTAGTTTGCAACTCGCTTATACGGCACCCCAGTCGATGGGCGCCGGCCGCCCGAGGCCCTATCGACAGCCGTCGGAGATTAGCTTAGGCTCACCTAAGTTCGGATGGGTGGCCCTGTCGGCGCGCCCGCTTTTCGTATCCCCCGCACCTGACAAGCGGCTTCCCCGTATGAATGGGAGTGACATGTCACAGGTTCTTCCTGGCGACGCAGCACTGGTCCACGACCTCATAGGCATCGGCTTCGGGCCGTCCAATGTGGCCATGTCGATCGCGGTCAGCGAGCACAACGCACGCGTCGGCAGTCAGGAGCCCGTCACCGCTCACTTCTTCGAGCAGCAGCCGCGCTTCGGCTGGCACCGGGGAATGCTGATCGACGACGCGACCATGCAGGTGTCCTTCCTCAAGGACCTCGTGACGCTGCGGAACCCGACCAGCGAATTCAGCTTCCTCTGCTATCTGCAGAGCAAGGGCCGGCTGATCGACTTCATCAACCACAAGAGCCTCTTCCCCCTGCGGGTGGAGTTCCACGACTACTTCGAGTGGGCCGCCGCCAAGGTCGACGACATGGTCTCGTACGGTCACGAGGTCGTCGGTGTCACCCAGGTGGTTCGTGACGGAGCCGCGGAGTACCTGGACGTGACGGTACGGTCGGCGGACGGGCTCGCGGTCCACCGGGCCCGCAACCTTGTCATCGGCACCGGGCTGCGCCCCCAGATGCCGCAGGGCGTGGAGCGTGGCGACCGCGTCTGGCACAACTCCGAACTGCTGAAGAGGGTCGCCGAGTTGGAGGGCACCTCGCCCTCCCGGTTCGTCGTCGTCGGCGCGGGGCAGAGCGCCGCCGAGAACGTCGCCTACCTGCACCGCAGCTTCCCGCAGGCCGAGGTCTGCGCGGTCTTCTCGCGCTACGGCTACAGCCCCGCCGACGACAGCGGTTTCGCCAACCGGATCTTCGACCCCGAAGCGGTCGACCAGTACTTCGCGGCGCCCGACGACGTCAAGAGCCGGCTGATGGACTACCACGGCAACACCAACTACTCCGTGGTCGACATCGACTTGATCGACGAGCTCTACCGGCAGAGCTATCAGGAGAAGGTCCTCGGCACCGAGCGGCTGCGCTTCCTGAACGTGTCGCGCCTCGTCGACGTCAAGGAGACGGCGGACAAGGCCCGTGCCACGGTGAAGTCCCTCGTCACGGGCGAGGAGACCTTCCTGGACGCGGACGTCGTGGTCTTCGCCACCGGCTACGACCAGGCCGACCCGGTCGGCCTTCTCGGTGAGGTCGCCGAGCGCTGCCTGCGCGACGACGAGGGACGTGTGCGCGTCGAGCGGGACTACCGCGTCGCGACGGACGACGACCTGCGCTGCGGGATCTATCTCCAGGGCGGTACGGAGCACACGCACGGCATCACGTCCTCGCTGCTGTCCAACACCGCGATCCGGGTCGGCGAGATCCTGGACTCGCTGCTCGACCGGGGCGCCAAGTCCGCCTCCGGAGGCGCCCGCCAGGTCGCCCGGGGCAGCGGCAGCGCCGCCGCCCGCTAGAACCTGTCGGCCGCATGTGAGACGCCCGACCGGGCCCCTTTCCCTCGTAGATCAACGGGATGACGTACCTCGACATGAGCACGACTGCAGTGGAACGCCCGATACCCAAGGGCACGACGGAAGTTCGTCGGCACCGGGCCGCGGGGCTCGGTGTGCTGGCGATGATCCTCCTGGTCACGGGGGTGGTCTCGCTGGCCGTCGGAGCCCGCGCGCTGAGTCCCGCCGAGGTGTGGCACGGACTGTTCGCGGCCCCGGACGGCGACCAGCGGCTCACCGAGATCCGGCTCATCGTGCACACCGTGCGGGTGCCCCGGACGGTGCTGGCGATCGTGGCGGGCATCGCCCTGGGGGTCGGCGGCGCGCTGATCCAGGGGTACACACGTAACCCGATCGCGGACACGGGTCTGCTCGGGGTGAACGCGGGTGCCTCGTTCGCCGTGGTGACCGCGATCGCGCTGTTCGGGTTCACCAACCCTTTCCAGTATGTGTGGTTCGCCTTCCTCGGAGCGGCGGTCGCCGGTGTCGTCGTGTTCGGTCTCTCCAGCATCGGGCGCGGGGCCGGCAACCCGCTGACGCTCGCACTGGCGGGGCAGGGGGTCACGGTGTTCCTCGCGGCGATGACCACGGCGATCTCACTGTCGGACCAGCAGTCGCTGAACGCGCTCCGGTTCTGGAACTCGGGTTCCGTCGGAGGTGTCGGCTTCGGCGTCATCTGGCCGGTGGCCGCTTTCATCGCGGCCGGGCTGGTGCTGGCGCTGTTCACGCTGCCCGCTCTCAATCTGCTCAATCTCGGCGACGACGTGGCGCGTGGGCTGGGAGTGAACATGGCGCTGAGCCGGACCGTCGGCATCGCCGCCATCACCCTGCTGGCGGGCGCGGCGACGGCGGCGTGCGGCCCCATCGCGTTCCTCGGGCTGATGGTGGCCCATGTGGCCCGTTACCTCACCGGGCCGGACTACCGCTGGCTGGTGCCGTACGCGGGTCTGCTCGGAGCTCTGATCCTGTTGGTGAGTGACATCGTGGGGCGATTGGTGGTGCGGCCGGGCGAGTTGGACTCGGGCGTCGTCGTCGCCCTCCTCGGCGCCCCGTTCTTCGCGGGCCTCGTATGGCGAGGAAAGTTCAAGAGCGCATGAACAAGACAGCCGAGAAGCGTGAGAAGCACGACGAGCGGGTCAAGCGATCGGTGGTGCCGGGCGCGCGGCTCGGCCGGCTGTCGTTCGTCTGGCGGCCCTGGATGGTGCTGGTCACGCTGCTGCTGACGGCGGCGACCTTCCTGGTGTTCTGCGTGTCCATCGGCGTCGGCGACTTCCCCATCGGCCTGTCTCGGGTGATCGCCACGATCCTCGGCCGGGGCGAGCAGGTCGACGAGTTCGTCGTCATGGATCTGCGGATGCCGCGTGCCCTCGCCGGTCTCGTCGTGGGGATCGCGCTGGGGGTGTCCGGGGCGATCACGCAGTCCGTCGCACGCAATCCGCTGGCCAGCCCGGACATTCTGGGGATCACCTGGGGCGCCGGCGCGGTCGCGGTGTTCCTGGTGACGGTGTCGAGTGGTACGACCGCGGCGGTGGTCAGCTCCGTGGGCCTGTCCGCGGCGGCGCTCGCCGGCGGCCTCGGTACGGGGCTGCTGGTGTACTTCCTGGCGTGGCGGCGCGGGATCGACGGCTTCCGTCTGATCCTGATCGGCATCTCGGTGAGCGCGGTGATGCAGGCGATCACGACCTGGCTGCTGGTGCAGGCCGACATCAGGGATGTCGCGCGGGCCCAGGTGTGGTTGATCGGCTCGCTGGACAACCGGTCGTGGGACGACGTACGTGTGGCGCTCTGGTGCACGCTCGCTCTCCTGGTCGTCGTGGCCGCCGCCGCCTTCCAGTTCAAGCCGATGCATCTCGGCGACGACGTCGCCGCGGGCCTGGGCGTCCGGTACTCGAGGGTGCGGGCGGTGCTGCTGCTGTGCGCGGTCCTGCTGGCGGCCGTCGCGGTGGGCGCGGCGGGTCCGGTCGCGTTCGTCGCGCTGGTGGCGCCGCAGGTGGCGATGCGTCTGGTCCGGTGCCCCACACCGCCGATGGTGGCCTCCGGCCTGGTCGGCGCGCTGCTGCTGATCGGCGCTGACCTGGTCGCGCGCGCGGGGCTGCCGATCACGCTCCCGGTCGGTGTTGTCACCGCCGCGATCGGCGGGCCCTTCCTCGTCTACCTGCTGGTACGGGCGAACCTCCGCCAGACAGATAGATGATAAAAAGGTTAGGCAAACCTAATAAGGGGGGCTTGTGGCCGCTCAGTCCATCACCGGGATCGAGTCCGAAACCGGGTCCGAGACCGAGACCGAGACCGAGTCCGGGATCAAGTTCCGGACCAGTGACGTCGCACGGCTGGCAGCGAGAGGCGTCACGGTCGGGTACGGCGGCCGGACCGTCATCGACGGTCTCGACGTGGCGATCCCGCCAGGGGTGATCACGACGATCATCGGCCCCAACGGCTGTGGGAAGTCGACCCTGTTGCGTACCCTGACGCGGCTGCTCAAGCCGGCCAGGGGGATGGTCGTGCTCGACGGTGAGGACATCGGCAGGCTCAGGACCAGGGACGTGGCGAGGAAACTCGGCCTGCTGCCGCAGGCGCCGGTCGCGCCCGAGGGGCTGACGGTGGCCGATCTGGTCGCCAGGGGGCGCCATCCGCACCAGAGTTGGCTGCGGCAGTGGTCGTCGGACGACGCCGATGTCGTCGAGCGCGCGCTGGCCATGACCGGGGTGTCCGATCTGGCCGACCGTCCTGTCGACTCGCTGTCCGGCGGGCAGCGGCAGCGCGTCTGGATTTCGATGACGCTGGCTCAGGGCACCGACCTGCTGCTGCTGGACGAGCCGACGACCTATCTGGACCTGGCGCACGCGATCGACGTGCTCGACCTGGTGGACGATCTGCACGAGTCGGGGCGCACCGTGGTCATGGTGTTGCACGACCTCAATCTGGCCACGCGCTACAGCGACAACCTCATCGTGATGCGGGAGGGTTCGATCCTGGCGCAGGGGCATCCGCGTGATGTGATCACCGCCGAGTTGCTGCACGAGGCGTTCGGGCTGCGTGCCCAGGTGATCGACGCCCCGGTGGGTGACAGCCCGATCATCGTGCCGCTGGGTCGTACGCACGTCTGAGCGGGTCCAACCCCTGGTTCAACTGGGCCGATTCAAAGGTTAGGCTAGGCTAACCTCACCGCCTCAGGGTAAGGTTTGGCTGCCCTAAGAAAAGGGTGCAGCGGTCAGCGCGAACACAAGGGATCCCGGATGCTTCTCCATAGAACGACGCTCGTGAATCCGTGGCGGCGACTGGCGGCGACACTGTCCGCCGCGGCCCTCGGTGCCGGCCTCCTCACGGCGTGCGGCTCCGACTCGAAGGACGAGACGCCGAGCGACGACGCCCCCGCCGCCGCGTCCGGGGCGTTCCCGGTCACCGTGGAGCACGCGTTCGGATCCACGGAGGTAACCAAGGCCCCCAAGCGCGTCGTCACCGTCGGCTACACGGACGACCAGGCCGCCCTGGCGCTCGGCGTCAAGCCGGTCGGCATGGTCGACCAGTACCCGAACCCGGCGGGCAAGACCCCCGACATCAACACCCAGTGGCCCTGGGTGAAGGACAAGTGGGGCGACACGCGTCCCGACGTCATCATGAAGAACGGTGACCCGGGCCCCAACTACGAGAAGATCGCGGCCCTGCGCCCGGACCTGATCATCGCGGTCTACTCCGAGGTCGACCAGGCCGCCTACGACAAGCTCTCCAAGATCGCCCCGACCGTGGGCCGTACCAAGGCCGAGAAGGAGCCCTTCAGCGCTCCCTGGCAGGACAACGCGCGCCAGATCGCCAAGGCGCTCGGCAAGGAGGACGAGGGCGCCGAGCAGGTGCAGGGTATCCAGGACAAGCTGGACGCGGCCAAGAAGGCGAACCCCGAGTTCGCGGACCAGACCGCGGTCGTCATCTCCTGGTACAAGGACTCGATCGCCCCGTTCACTTCCACCGACGTGCGCGGGCAGCTGGTGACCGGCGCCGGGTTCAAGTACCAGACCAAGATCGACGAGATCGCGGACGGCGGTTTCTCCACCGAACTGTCGCCCGAGCGCATCGACCTGATCGACGTCGACCGCATCTTCGTCGTCAACGACAAGGCGGACACCGAGGCGTTGAAGAAGTTCGAGCTGTTCGCCAACCTGCCCGCGGTCAAGAACGGGAACGTGTCCTACCTGCTGGACAGCGAGGGCCCGGCGGTCGGCGCGGCCATGTCCCAGGGCACCCTGCCGTCCCTGCCGTACGCCATCGACGAACTCGTCAAGTCGGCCAAGTAGAGATGACGACGGTGATCAGTCAGCGACGAGACCCGAAGCCCTGGTGAGCGCCACCGACACACGCGTCGCCCCGGCGGCCCTGCGTACGGCGACCGGAGGCGAGGCCACCCGGTGGGTCGTGGCGCACTGTCGCGAAGCGCCGTGGCTGACCCTCGCCACCATGCTCACGACGGTGGCGGGGGCGGCGCTCCAAGTCCTCCCGGTGCTCCTGCTCGGGCAGGTGGTCGACGGGGTGGTCGGGGGCGAATCGCGCTCGGTGCTGGTCACCGTCGGGGTGTTGATGGGGGCCGCCGCGCTGCTCGGCGCGGCGGCCACCGCCGTGTCGACCTATCTGATCGGGCGCCTCGGCGCGGATCTGCTCGCCCGGCTGCGGGAACGGGCCGTCCGGGCGGTGCTCGCGATGCCGAGCGCGCGGATCGAACAGGTCGGCCGGGGCGACGTGTTGTCCCGCGTCGGTGACGACGTGGCCGTGCTGTCCAAGGGCATCCGTACGGCCATTCCCACCGTGTTCTCCGCGGGCGTGCTGGTCGTCATCGCCACGGTCGGCATGTTCGGGCTGGACTGGCGGCTCGGCCTGGCGGGCGCCGGCGCACTGCCCGCGTACGCGCTGGCGCTTCGCTGGTACCTTCCCCGGTCCGCCCCGCTCTACCGCAAGCAGCGGGTGGCCCAGGCCGACCGCGCGCAGGCGTTGATCAGTGGACTGAACGGCATCGACACGGTCCGGGCGTACCGCCTGGAGGAATCCGTCCGCGAGACGGTCACCCGTGAGTCGTGGCGGGTGCGGAATCTCGGTATCGAGGTGTTCCGGTTCTTCGGCCGGTTCGTCGGCCGGGAGAACCGGGCCGAGTTCATCGGACTGGTCCTGATCCTGGTCGTGGGTTACGCCCTGCTGGAGGCCGACGCCGCCAGTCTGGGTGAGGTGTCGGCGGCGCCGCTCATGTTCCACCGGCTGTTCACCCCGCTGGGCGCCATCATGTTCACCTTCGACGAGGGGCAGAAGTCGGGCGCGAGCCTGACCAGGCTGGTCGGGGTGCTGGGGGAGGACGCGGAGGACCGCCTGGTGGGCGACGGATCCGTCGCTCCGGCCGACTCCGCGTCGTACACCGTGACGGTGGAGGGGCTGACGTTCAGCTATCCCGACACCGACGAGCCGGTCCTCAGAGACATCAACCTGACCATCCCGGCGGGCGGTTCGCTCGCTCTGGTGGGGGCGACGGGCGCGGGCAAGTCGACCCTGGCCGCGCTGATCGCCGGCATCGGCACGCCGCAGGCCGGGTCGGTACGCATCGGGGCGCACGACCTCGCCGGTCTGGACGAGGCCGGCGCGCGGGCCCTGGTGAGCATCCTGACGCAGGAGACTCATGTGTTCTCCGGTCCGCTCGCCGACGACCTGCGGCTCGCCGCGCCGGAGGCGAGCGATGAGCGGCTGATGGACGCGTTGCGCACGGTCGGTGCCGACGGGTGGGTCGACGCGCTGCCCGAGGGACTGACCACCGTGGTCGGTGAGGGCGGCGAGCGCCTGGACGTCACCAAGGTCGCCCAGATCGCCCTGGCCCGCCTGGTGTTGGGCCGCTCGCCCGTGGTGGTGCTCGACGAGTCGACCGCCGAGGCGGGCAGCGAGGGCGCCGCCGAGCTGGAGCGGGCGGTGCTGGCCGCGTGCGCGGGCCGGACCACGCTGTTCGTGGCGCACCGACTGACGCAGGCGATGGCCGCGGACCGGATCGCCGTGCTGGACGCGGGGCGGGTGGTGGAGCGGGGGACCCATGACGAGCTGGTGGCTCTGGGGGGCCGGTACGCGCGTCTGTGGCAGGCGTGGCGAGAAGGTAGTTAGGCAAACCTAAGTAAATTTAGGTTAGGCTAACTTTCATGCCTGGAAGGGATGCTGAGTCTTCGATGATGGAACCGAGCGCTCGTCTCGTGCTGCTTTCTCCCGCCCGCGTGGCCGACGTACGCCGACGGGCCGGTGACTACTCCGACCGGACCATTGTCGAGGCGTGTGCCGTCGGGCTGTCCTACTGGGCGACGGGCCGCAGTCCCGAGGGCATAGACCTCGCGCCCGGCACTCTGTTCGCTGACGTCCTCGGATGGGTCGACAACGGCGGTGCCGGGCCCGTCGGTTGGGGCATCCGGGAGGTCGCTGAGGCCGGTCAGGACGGTGCGGATGGTGCGGACGGCTGGAGCATCGCCGTCCCCGAAGGCGTCGTTCCGGCCGACGCGCAGCTCGCGCTGGACGATCTGGCCGACTTCCCGGACCGCCCCATCGGCACGATCGCCCCCTCCGA
The DNA here is from genome assembly GCF_044458565.1 of Streptomyces sp. NPDC050433. Classification (NCBI taxonomy): domain Bacteria; kingdom Bacillati; phylum Actinomycetota; class Actinomycetes; order Kitasatosporales; family Streptomycetaceae; genus Streptomyces; species Streptomyces sp. NPDC050433. The sequence goes on from NZ_JBITIB010000015.1 coordinate 33,872, forward strand.
CGTGGCGGCGAGGATCGAGGCCCTGACCGAGTGGAACGACACCACGGCCCACCGGATCCGCCCGACCGTCGTGGAGATGTTCCGCGAGCAGGTCAGGAACAGGCCGGACGCGGTCGCCGTCGTCGATGAGCGGCGATCTCTGACGTACCGTCAAGTAGCCGGACTTTCCAGCCAGTTGGCCCACCGGCTGATCGAACGCGGACTCAACTCCGAACAGGTCGTCGGTATCTCGCTCGGCCGCTCCGCCGAGATGGTGATCGGGCTCCTCGCCGTACTCCAGGCCGGCTGCGCCTTCGTACCGCTCGATCCGCAGTGGCCCGCCACGCGCCGCGCGGTCGTCATTGAGGATGCCGGAGTCGTACTCCAGCTCAACGCCTCGCGTGAGCCCGGTCCGGGCGAACCGGACGGCGAGGCCGTCGATCTCGACGACTGGCGGTTCGGCTCGTACCCCGTCGAGGGGACCGGGATATCAGCCCCCGGCGCGGCCCTGGCGTATGTGATCTTCACGTCCGGTTCGACCGGTCGGCCCAAGGGCGCGATGATCCGGCACGAAGCGATCAGCGAGCGCCTGCTGTGGCAGGTCAACGAGATCCTGGGCTTCGGCCACGACGACGCGTCGCTGTTCAAGGCGCCGTTGTCCTTCGACATCTCCATCAACGAGATTTTCCTGCCGCTGGTGTCCGGCGGCAGACTGGTCGTCCTGCGGCCCGGCGGTGAACGCGATCCGCACCATCTGCTGAGCGTGATCGCCGAGCAGCGCGTCACCTTCACCTACCTCGTGTCGTCCATGCTGGACGTCCTGCTGGAGATGGCCGGCGACTCCGGGCGCCTCGACAGCCTGCGGCATGTGTGGTGCGGCGGCGAGGTGCTGACCCCGGAGCTGTACGAGCGGTACCGCACCAAGCTCGACATCCCGCTATACCACGGCTACGGCCCCGCCGAGACGACGATCGGTGTCTCGCACGTCATCTACCGAGGCGCCGCCGAACGCCTGTCGACATCGATCGGCAAGGCCAACCCCAACACCCAGTTGTACGTGCTGGACGACGAGTTGCGCCCGGTTCCTGTCGGGGTCGGCGGCGAACTGTACGCGGCCGGCTTCCTGTTGGGGCGTGGATACGTCAACGCGCCCGGCCTCACGGCGTCCCGCTTCGTGGCCAACCCGTTCGCCACCGACGGGTCCCGGCTCTACCGGACCGGCGACCTCGCGCGGTTCGCCCCGGACGGGTCGCTGGACTTCCTCGGCCGCGCCGACAACCAGATCAAGATCCGTGGCATGCGGCTGGAGATCGAGGACGTCGAGGTCGGTCTCGCCGAACACCCCGGCGTACGGCACACCTGTGTCGTCGCGAAGAAGAACGCGGCGGGCGGCACCTACCTGGTGGGCTATGTGATCCCGGCCGCCGGGCACGAGGGCCTGCGGGCGGACCAGGTCACGGCATGGGCCACCGAGCACATGGTGGAGTACATGGTGCCCGCCCACACCGTCGTGATGAAGGAGTTCCCGCTCACCGCGAACGGCAAGCTCGACCGGGCCGCGCTGCCGGAGCCCGCGATCGGGACGGGGCCGATCATCGCGCCCACCACCGAGAACGAGCGCGTCGTGTGCGCCGTGGTCGCGTCCGTGCTGCGGCTGGAGGAGGTCGGTGTCAACCAGGACTTCCTCCAGCTCGGCGGAGACAGCATTCTGGCGATCTCGCTGCTGAGCGCGCTGCGGGACGCCGGTCTCTACGTCACGACACGGCAGATCCTCACCCACAGCGTCGTAGGGGCTCTGGCGGCGGTGGCCGGCCGCGAGGACGTCTCCACGGTGGACCGCCGCGACGTCGCGACCGGGTCCGTCGTGGGCTCGCCCGTCGTGCAGTGGCTCGGCGAGACGACGGACGCGATCGACGGCTTCGTACAGTCGGTGGTGCTGAACACCCCGGCGGAGCTGACCGCCGACGCTCTGGACGCGATCCTCGCCGCCGTCTCCGGGCGGCACGACATGCTGCGCGCGAAGCTCGTACGAGGCGAGCGCTGGAGCTTCGACATCCCGGCCGCGGACCCGGACGCGGAGTCGGACCGTTCCGTCGTGGCCTGGCAGGAGAACGACCGTCCGCTCGACGAGTGCGTCGCGCTCGCCACCGACAGGCTCGACCCGGACAACGGCGTGATGCTGCGCGCGGTCTGGCGCCGCGAGGAGCGCCAACTGGTCGTCGTCGTCCACCATGTGGTGATCGACGGCGTGTCCTGGCGGATCCTGATGGACGATCTCGCCACGGCCTGGCGCCAGTTCACCTCGGGTACACCGATCGAGCTGCCCCCGGTGGGCACGTCGTTCCGCCGCTGGACGCAGTTGCTGGAGCGCGCCGCGTTCGACGCGGACAGTGACTACTTCCGGCGCCGACTGCCGGGCCCGGACGCTCCGGTGGGCAGGCGTGCCCTGTCCGATGCGGACACCGTCGCGGGCGAGCGGACGCGCACCGTCACGGCAGGCCCCGAGATCACGGCCGCGCTGCTGGGCGAGGTTCCGGCGAAGTTTCACGCGGGCGTCAACGACGTGCTGCTGACGGCGCTCGCCGTCACCCTCGCCCGGTGGCGCCGCGATCTCGGCCAGGACCAGACGTACGCCCACATCGAACTCGAAGGCCACGGCCGTGAGGGCCGGTTCGTGGCGGGCAGCGCCGGCTTCGAGCCGGAACTCATCCGTACCGTCGGCTGGTTCACCACCCTGTTCCCGGTGACCGTGGACCCCGGAGAGGCGGCCGATCCCACCGCACCCGCGTATCTGTCCGCCGCGCTGAAGGCGGTCAAGGAAGACCTCGCGCGCGTGCCGGACAACGGCGTTTCCTACGGTGCCCTGCGGTACCTGAGCCACACCGAGTTCGACGCGCCAGCACCGCAGGTGCTGTTCAACTATCTCGGCCGCTTCGACGCCGGAGCCTCCGGTGACTGGCAACTCGCGGGCACCACAGGTCAGTTGGGCGAGAAGCGGGACCCGAGGATGCGCCTGCCGCGCGCCCTGGAGTTCAACGCGATCGCCGAACCCGCGTCGACCGGCGAGTACGAGCTGGTCACCACCATCTCGTGGCCCGACGGCATGTTCACCGACGAGGACGCCGCGACGCTCGGTGAGTACTTCCGGGACGCCCTGACCGGGCTTGCCGCGCTGGCCGCGCTCGACCAGGGTGGCCACTCTCCCAGCGACTTCCGTCTGGTGCCCCTCACCCAGGCCGATGTCGACGCCCTGGACGGCCCGGCTCTGCGGGACATCCTGCCGCTGACCCCGTTGCAGGAGGGCCTGTACTTCCACTCGGTCTTCGACGACGACTCGGCGGGCAGCTACGTCGAGCAGCAACTCCTCACGCTGGACGGTGAGGTGGACGCCGACCGGCTCGCGGCGGCGGCCACCCGGTTGCTCGCGCTGTTCCCGAACCTGGCCGCCCGGTTCACCGCGCTCGCCGACGGCCGTGTCGTCTCCGTCCTTCAGAGCGGTGTGCGGGCGCCCTTCAGCACGCTGGACCGCCCCGGCATCACCGACGACGAGATCCGCGACCACGCCGAGCGCGATCGCCGCGCCGGGTTCGACCTGGCCACCGGGCCGCTGATGCGGTACACGCTCATCCGCGCCGGCTCCGGCCGCAATGTCCTCGTGCAGACCGTGCACCACATCATCGCCGACGGCTGGTCGGTGCCGCCGATGCTCCGCGCGCTGCTCGCCGAGTACCACGCGCCCGGCACCGTACACCCGCTCGGCGGCTTCTCCGACTACGTGAACTGGCTCGCCGAACAGGACGACGACGAGAGCGACCGGGTGTGGCGCGACGAACTCGCCGCCCTGCCCGGCCCCTCACTGGTCGCCGAGGGACACACCCCGTCCGACCGGTTCGCCGACACGTCTGTGGCGGACGAGCACTCCATCGACGCCGACGCCGACGCCGACGCCGACGCCGACGCCGCCGTCCGGTCCGCCGGCGTACCCCTGAGCGTCGCCGTGCACAGCGCCTGGGCGGTGACCCTCGGGGGCCTCCTGCACGGCACGGACGTGGTGTTCGGCTCCACGGTGTCCGGACGCGACGCCGATGTGCCCGGCATCGGGGACATGGTGGGTCTGTTCATCAACACCATCCCCGTGCGCGCCCGGTGGGCCGACACGACCACGGCGCGCGACCTGCTCGCAGCCGTGCGGGAACACCAGAGCGCCGTCCTGCCCCACCAGCATGTCTCGCTGGCGAGGATCGGCCGCGAGGCAGGGGTCGGCGCCCTCTTCGACACCCTGGTGGTGTTCGACGTCGCGACCGATCCGGACGCTCTGCGGGGCCCGGACGACACACTGGTCATCACCGACATCGTGAACGAGGGTGCCCCGCACTACCCGTTGACGCTGGTCGTGGAACGCACGCACGACGGGCGTCCGCGCTTCAACCTGATCTACGACGGCGCACTGCTGCGGGAGACGAGCGCCCAGACGATCCTGCGTACGTTCACCCGCACCCTCACCGGCCTGCTCACCCGGCCCGACGCACCGGTCGCCGAGCTGGTAACCGATCTGGCCGCCGGCCTGGCACCGGAGGCCGACCGCAGCCCAGCGCCGATCACCCCGATCACGCTCGGCGGACTCTTCGACGCCGCCGCGCGGCGCGACCCGGCCGCCACCGCCATCACCCAGTGCGCTCTCGACGGCGGTTCACGGTCCCTGACCTACGGTGAACTGGCCGCCGCCAAGGACGAGTTGGCCTCCGCCCTGCGCGCCGCCGGAGTCCGGCCGGGCAAGCGGGTCGCCGTCGCCGTCCCGCGCTCCGTCGAGCAGGTCGTCGCCCTCGTCGCGGTCGTCACGGCGGGCGGCGCGTACGTGCCGCTGGACCTGGCGTACCCGGACGAACGCCTGGAGTACATCCTCGCCGACGCCGCCCCGCAGGCGGTCCTCGTGGACCGGGACCAGCGCGACCGCTTCACCGAACTGCTCGCCCGAGCGGGCGTGTCGGCCGATGTCCTCGTCCAGGGGGACGACCTCCCGCTCGCCACCGTGCGGCAGCCCGAGACCAACTGGCACGACCCCGCGTACGTGATCTACACCTCCGGATCGACCGGCCGGCCCAAGGGGGTCGTCGTCCCGCACTCCAGCGTGGTGACTCTCCTCGCCAACACCCGCCCCGACATGGACTTCGGACCGCACGACGTGTGGGTCCAATTCCACTCCTTCTCCTTCGACTTCGCGGTCTGGGAGCTGTGGGGCGCGCTGGCGCACGGCGGTGAACTGCTGGTGCCGGAGTACGGGCTGACGCGCTCCCCGGTCGACTTCCACCGGCTGGTCCGCGAGCGCGGAGTGACCGTGCTCAACCAGACCCCGTCGGCGTTCTACCAGTTCATCGAGGCCGACCGGCACGCCGACGAGTCGGCTGCCGCCCTGCGCCGGATCATCTTCGGAGGTGAGGCGCTGGACCTCGGCCGGCTGCGCGGCTGGGTCGAGCGGCACGGCACCGGCTCGCCCGAGCTGGTCAACATGTACGGCATCACCGAGACCACCGTCCATGTCACCCACCGGGTGCTGACGGACGACGACTTCGGCCCCGGCGACGCCGTCAGCCCGATCGGGGGGCCGATTCCCGGCCTGGTCACCCATCTGCTCGACGACCGGCTGCGGCCGGTCCCGCCGGGCCGGGTGGGTGCCATCTACGTCGCCGGCGACCAGGTGTCGCTGGGCTATCTGGGCCGGCCGGGGCTCACCGCGGGCCGGTTCGTGGCGAACCCGTTCGCCGACGACGGCTCCCGTATGTACCACACGGGGGACCTCGCCCGCCGCACCCTGGACGGCGAGCTGGAGTTCGTCGGCCGCGCCGACGACCAGGTGCAGCTCAAGGGCTTCCGTATCGAACTGGGTGAAGTGGAGTCCGCCGTCAGGGGACTTGACGGTGTGGCCGACGTGGCCGTCACCGTGGCGGACAGCGGCGATCACCTCGTCGCGCACGTCGTGGGCCGGGTGCCCGGTGACCTCACGGGCCTGCTGTCCACGAAGCTGCCCGCGCACATGGTGCCGGGCCGGGTCCTGAACGCCGGGACACTGCCGCTGACGGTCAACGGCAAGCTGGACCGCACGGCGCTGGCCGAGCGGGCGAGGACGCATCATGGGGGCGCGGGGAACCGCGCGACCAGCCACGAAGCACTCGCAAGCGAAGACTCGGCGACGGCGGCCCTTCCTGCGGAGCGCACGAATGATGCCGTCGTGGCCGCGCTCGTCGGCATCTTCGCCGAGACACTGCCCGGCACCGCCGTGGACGGTGACACCGACTTCTTCATGGCCGGGGGCGACAGCATCGTCGCCATCACCGTGATCAACCGCGCCAGGGCGCTCGGGCTGTCGATCGCGCCGCGCGACGTATTCCTGTTCAGGACACCGCGCGCACTCGCCGAGCACCTGGGGACGCGCGCACCGCGGGCCGAGGCGCCCGCACCGTCCCGCCGCGAGGACGGTCCGCTGACACCGACGCCGATCATCCTGCGCCAGCGCGAACTGGGCGGATCACTCGCCCGGTTCGCCCAGGCCAGGGCGCTGGTGGCCGCCGAGGGCACCGGCTTCGCCGACGCCGAGCGCGCCGCGAACGCCGTCGTTGCCGCGCACCCGGTTCTCCGGCTGCGGCTGCGCGTCGAGCACGGCGTGTGGGCGCTGAGCACCGAGCCCGCCCGCCCCGTGACCGTCGCCCGTACGGAAGCGACGGAAGCGCCCCACGCGACCGACGCCACCGCCGTGGCGAACGAGGCCGCCGGGCGGCTCGATCCCGAGTCGGGGGACGTCATCGCGTTCTCCTGGCTGGAGGCGAGCCGGACCCTGGTCGTCACCGTCCACCACATCGCCGTCGACTCGGTGTCCTGGCTGGTCATCCTGGACGACCTGGCCACCGCCATGAGCGGGGCGGCCCTGCCGCCGCCGACCACCTCCTACGCGGAGTACGCCGAGGCGCTCGCGGCCCGGTCCACCCAGGTGATCGACGGCCTCGGGCACTGGGTCGGCACGCTCCAGGCACCCGCGCTGCTGCCTTCCGTCCAGGATCTGCGTGAGACCACCGTCGTACTCCCGCCCGAGGTGAGCGACGCGGTGACACGTACCGCGCCCGCCGCGCTCGGCGTGGGGCTCACCGAGCTGCTGTGCGGCGCGCTGCGCACCGCGCTGACACACATTCAGCCCACCCCCACCGACCTCGCGGTCGAACTGGAGCGGCACGGCCGCGTCCCCGCCGTCGACCACCACGATTACACCCGTACGGTCGGCTGGTTCACCTCCATCGCGCCCGTACGGCTCACTGCCCACAGTGACCCGGTGGCCGCCGCGCACGAGGTCGCCGAGCGCCAGCCGGACGAGCACGGGCATGTCGCCTACGGGCAGCTGCGCCATCTCAACCCGCAGACCGCCCCGCTGCTGACCGCCCGCCCGCAGGTGCTGTTCAACTACCTCGGCCGGGGCCGCGAGTCCGAGGCGCTGCACCTCACCGGCGCCGACCAGGGCAGCCCGTACGCCGTCGAGGTCAACGCGTGGACCGACGACGTCACCGGATCCCTGCACGCGGCCTTCACCCTCGCCGACGGCATCCCCGACGCGATCACCGACCACTGGCGGAGCGCGCTGGAGCGGGTCGCGGACGCCTCGGCGACGGCCGAGCGCACGGCACCGGTCACCCCCCTTCAGCGGGGCCTGTTCTTCCAGGCCCAGATGGCGGGTTCGGCCGGACACTACGTCGCGCAGAGCTACTTCACCTTCGGACGGCGGCTGGACACCGACGCGCTGGCCGAGGCGATGGCGTACGTGATCGCGCGACACCCCGTCGTGGGCGCCGGCTTCACCACCGATGACGACGGAAACCCGGTCCAGGTCCTCAAGGCGGGCCGCGGGGTCGACGTCCGTACGGTCGAGCTGTCGACGCAGGCGGAGGCCGAGGTCCTGCGCCTCCGGGACCGGGACACCGGATTCGACCCGGCGGAGCCGCCGCTGATCCGGCTGACCGTGCTGCGGCTGCCCGGCGAGAGGGACGGCCTGCTGCTCAGCTACCACCTGCTGCTGTGGGACGGCTGGTCCCGCGAGATACTGCTGCGCGACCTGTTCGACGCGTACGAGGCCGTTCTCGCGGGCGAGTTGACGGCCGCCGTCCCGGCCACACCGAGCTTCGAGGAGTACGCCCGGACGCTGGCCGCCAAGGATCCCGCCGTGCCGGAGCGCTTCTGGGCGGAGCACCTGGCCGGTCTCAGCGGGCCGACGCTGCTCGCAGGCGCCCGGCCGCCCCTCTCGGACGATCTGCCGCGCGCCGTCGTGCACACGCTCTCCGCCGAACTGTCCGCACTGCTGCGGGAAGCGGCCAAGACGTACGGCGTCACCCTGAACTCGGTGCTCACCGGCGCGTTCGGCCTCCTCCTCGGCGCACACACCGGTCGCGGCGACGCGGTGTTCGGCGTGACCGTCTCCGGCCGGGAGGGCGAGGGACTGTCGGACATCGTCGGCGTGCTGCTCAACACCGTGCCCATGTGGACGCGGGTTCGGCCGGACGACACCGTCGGCGCGTACCTGTCGGCCGTACAGACGGCCAGGGTCGAGGCGATGGAGCACGAGCACCTGGGGCTCGGCGAGATCCAGCGGGCCAGTGGACACGCCACGCTGTTCGACAACCTCTTCGTACTCCAGAACTTCCTGGACATGGACGCGTTCGCCGAGATGAACGCGCGGCACGGCATCGAGTCGGTACGGGCCGACGACTCCACGCACTATCCGTTCACCTGGGTCGTCACGCCGGGCGACCGGCTCACGGTCAAGCTGGAGCACCGCGACGACGACCCCGACAACGCCCGCCGGCTCCTCGACGACTACCTGCGCGTGCTGGAGGACCTGGCCCGCTCGACGGGTCCGGTCGGCGCGCTGCGGGGGCTCGCGCCGGCCCCCGAGCCCGCCGGGCGTACGGACGTCGGTACGGACACCGTGGTTGACCGGTTCGACGTGGCGGCGGACCGTGACCCGGAGCGGGTCGCGCTCGTCGCCCACGGCCAGACCATGACGTTCGGTCAACTCCGTGACCGCAGCCGCGCGGTGGCGGGTGTCCTCGCCGGGCGTGGCATCGGCCCCGAGACGAACGTGGGGCTCGCGATCCCGCGCTCCCTGGAGTCGATCGTGGCGCTGTTCGCCGTACTGCGCGTCGGCGCGGCGTACGTACCACTGGAGTTGGACCACCCGGACGAGCGGATCGCGGCGATCGTCGCCGACGCCCGCCCCGAGGTGATCCTCACCGTGAGTGCCGTGTCGCCCCGGCTGACCGGCGAGGTGGCCGAACGGGGCGAACTGATCGAGCTGGACCGGCCGTTGCCCGCTGCCGAGCCGTACCGGACGTTCGCGGCGGACGACCCGGACCGGCTGCGGCACCCCGCGTACACGATCTACACCTCCGGCTCGACCGGGAAGCCCAAGGGTGTGGTGACCGAGTACGCGGGGCTCACGAACATGCTGATCAACCATCAGCGCCGGATCTTCGAGCCGGTCCTGGCCGAGCACGACCACCGGGTCTTCCGGATCGCGCACACCGTGTCGTTCGCGTTCGACATGTCGTGGGAGGAGCTGCTGTGGCTCGCCGACGGCCACGAGGTGCACATCTGCGACGAGGAACTGCGCCGCGACGCACCCAGGTTGGTCGCGTACTGCCTGGAGCACGGCATCGACGTCATCAACGTGACCCCGACCTACGCACAGCAACTGGTCGCCGAGGGACTGCTCGACAACCCGGAACGGCGGCCGGCGCTGGTGCTGCTGGGCGGCGAGGCCGTCACCCCGACGCTGTGGCAGCGGCTCGCCGAGACCGAGGGGACGGTCGGCTACAACCTGTACGGACCGACCGAATACACCATCAACACCCTGGGAGTCGGCACGTTCGAGTGCCAGGACCCGGTGGTGGGCGTCGCGATCGACAACACCGATGTGTATGTGCTCGACCCGTGGCTGCGACCACTGCCCGACGGCGTCCCCGGCGAGCTGTACGTGTCGGGCATCGGCATCGCGCGCGGCTATCTCGGGCAGCCCGCCCAGACCGCGCACCGTTTCGTCGCGTGCCCGTTCGGCGAGAGCGGCGAGCGCATGTACCGCACCGGGGACCTCGTGGTCAGGCGGCCCGACGGCAATCTGACCTATCTGGGCCGCACCGACCAGCAGGTCAAGATCCGGGGGCACCGGGTCGAACTCGGCGAGGTGGAGGCCGCGTTCGCGGCGCACCCGGCGGTGCGCTTCGCCGCCGCGGTCGCCCAGCCCGACCCACAGGCCGACGGGGCGTACCGGCTGGCCGCCTATCTCGTGCTGGACGGCGCCGACTTGGCGCGGGTGGCCGGCGAAGTGGGCGCCGCGCTCCCCGACTTCCTGCGGCCGACGCACTACGCCCAGGTCGACGGCATCCCGCTGACGGTGAACGGGAAGGCTGACACCAAGGCACTGCCGGAGGCCAAGCCGCTCGGCTCGCTGACCACGGCGGGTGAGCGTGGCCCGCGGACCGAGACCGAGACCACCGTGTGCGAGTTCTTCGCCGAGGCACTGGACCTGGACGACGACGAGGTGAGCGCCGTGAGCGACTTCGTGTCCCTCGGGGGGCACTCCATGCTGGCGGTGCGGCTCATCGGGCTGCTCCGCCGTGAGTACGGTCCTGTGGTCACCATCCGTGACCTGTTCACCCTGCGAACCCCGGAAGCGATCGCCCGCCATCTTGATGAAGACTCCTGACCCGCGGCGGCCCTCATCAGGGCCGGACATCCTGCGGACCGCGCTGCGCCGCAACGTCGGCGCCATGGCCAAGGGCACCGCCCTCATGGGCATGTACCAGGCGGCGGAGACCGCCTTCCCCATCGCGCTCGGCCTGATCGTGGAACACGCGATGCGGGACCGGAGCCTCGGGGCACTCGGCCTGTCGATCGCCGCGCTGGCCGTGATCATCACGACCGTGTCGCTGTCGTGGCGGTTCGGGATGCGCGTCCTGCAGAAGGCCAACACGACCGAGGCGCACCGCTGGCGGGTACAGGTCGCGGCCTGCGGACTCCAGCCGGTCGCCAGGGACGTCGACCTGAAGTCCGGCGAGGTGCTGACCATCGCCACCGAGGACGCCGACCAGACCGCCGACATCATCGAGGTGGTGCCGCTGCTCATCAGCTCGCTCGTCGCGGTGCTCGTCGCGGCGGTCGCGCTGGGGATGGCCGACCTCCGGCTCGGCCTGCTGGTGATCGCGGGGACGGTCGCGATCCTGTCGATCCTCGCCGTCCTGTCCAAGCGGATCGGCGCCGGCACACGCGAACAGCAGGCGCGGGTGGCGCGGGCGGGCGCGAAGGTCGCCGACCTGATCACCGGCCTGCGCCCGCTGCACGGGTTCGGCGGCAACCACGCCGCGTTCCTCTCGTACCGAAAGGTCAGCTCGGACGCGAAGCACCAGGCGATCACCGTCGCCAGGGTGAACGGCGCGTACGCGGGCGCGGCGCTCGCCCTCAACGCGGTCCTCGCCGCGGCGGTGACCCTGACGGCCGGCTGGCTGGCGTTCGGCGGCCGGATCACCATCGGGGAACTCGTCATGGCCGTGGGCCTCGCGCAGTTCATCATCGAACCGCTGAAACTGTTCTCGGAGATGCCCAAGTACGTGATGATGGCGCGCGCCTCGGCCGACCGGATGGCGCTGGTGCTGACCGCGCCGCCGGTGGCGGCGCCGGGGCCGGAGCGCCCGGCCGCGGGCGGAGACCTGGAGGTCGACTGCGTACGGTACGGCTCCCTGAACCGGCTGAAGTTCGGCGTACCGGCAGGTGAGTTCATGGCGATCGCCGTCTACCAGCCGCGCGCGGCGGCCGACTTGGCGTCGATCCTGGCCGTCAATGTTCCGCCCGAGTCGTACGAGGGGGTGGTACGCGTCAGCGGGCAGGCGCTCTCGGACCTGTCGATCGAGGCGGTCCGCGAGCACATGCTGGTGAACCCGTACGACGGGGAGATCTTCGCGGGCACCCTCCGTACGAACATCGACCCGTCGGGCGGCAGCCGGATGGTCCCCGAGGCCGTCGAGGCGTCCATGCTGACCGATGTCGTCGCCCTCCACCGCGACGGGCTCGACTACGCGGTCCGCGACCGTGGCGCGAACCTCTCCGGAGGACAGCGCCAACGGCTGTCCCTGGCCCGCGCCTTGGCGACCGACAGCGAGGTCCTGGTCCTGCACGACCCGACGACGGCCGTCGACGCCGTCACCGAACAGCTCATCGCGCGCAACGTCGCGAAGCTGCGCCGGGGCCGTACCACCGTCGTGATCACCAGCAGCCCGGCGCTCCTGGACGCCGCCGACCGGGTCCTCGTCCTGGACGAGGGGGTCGTCGTCGCCGAGGGCACCCACCGCGACCTTCTCGCCACGGACGAGGACTACCGCGCGGCGGTGACTCGCTGACCCGGTGATCTGCCGGGCGCGGTTCGGGTTCGGCCTCAACCTCGGCCGAGCGCCCAGGCGACATCCCTGAGCAGGGCGTGCCGCCAGCCCGCCCGGTCGTGGCCCGACGGCGACCGTGACACGCGCACGGTCGCACCGGCCTGTTCGGCCAGAGTCTCTGTCAGCTCGCAGTGCGGCAGCATCCGCGTCTCGTGTTCGCCGACGTCGAACGCGCAGCGCAGACCGGACAGATCGGGGCGCTCGCGCAGGCGTACGGCGACCGCGCCGCCGACCGGACCGCCCAAGGGGTCGGGCAGCTCGGCGGCGCCGGGTGTCCACCAGAACGACGCCGACTGGCACGCGACGCGGGACACCAGGCCGGGGAAGTGGAGCGCCGCGTACATCGCGCTCAGCCCGCCGAGGCTCTGCCCGGCGACCACCAGCCGGTCCCAGTCGGCGATGACGCCGCTCTCCGCCACCAGGGGCCGCAGTTCGTCCCGTACCGCCTCCCACAGCTCCGGCCAGCACCCGAACTCGGCGTCCCTGTCCCTGGCCGGCAGGAAGACGAGCGTGACGGGTGGCATGTCGCCGCCGGCGACGGCCGAGTCGAACGCGCTCATGGCCGGGTGCAGATGGAGCCAGTCGTCCCCGTCGAGCAGCAGGACCACCGGTCCGCCGCCGCCCGCCGGATGGACGCGTACGGTACGCCGCCCGCCGAGCCGTTCGCTGTTCCAGCGCAGCCGCGTACGGGGGAGGGGCAGGACGACGTCGCCGCCGGCGCCGAGGACGGGCCAGTGCGGCTGGGCCGGGGCGTCCGGGGTCGCGGCGATGGACCGGTCGCCGCCGGCGCCGACCGGGTTGAACGGATCGGCGTACGGCGTGCCGCCCGCGAGGAGTTGGTAGGTCACCCGCAGCCGGGCGGGCATCCGCACCTCGGCGTACCAGCAGTCCGTCTCGCCCCATCGGCGCAGGGGAACGGGCTGGGACCAGCTCTCGAAGTCGACGCTCGCCTGGGACCCGCGCCACAGGAACAACGTCAGCCAGCCGCCGTCGTCGGCGGGGACCGACACGGGCGTCCGCGCCGCAGCCCAGAACTCGTCGGTGCCCGGCTCGCCGGTCAGTCCGAATTCAGCGAAGGCGTTCTCCCGGCCGGCCGCGAGGCGCATCAACGTCTCCTTGTGAGAGGGAAGGGGAAAGGCTAGGCTCGCAAGTGATTAGGGGAGCCTAACCTAATGTGGCCTCTCCTTCCATTGGCTTGACGCACCCACCCGACGCGGCCCGGCCCGTCGGCCCCGAGGAGGCACGCCCCCATGAGCACCAACCCCTTCGACGACCCCGAAGGCCGTTTCCTGGTCCTGGTGAACGACGAGGGACAGCACTCGCTCTGGCCGTCTTTCGCCGAGGTGCCCGGAGGGTGGACGATCGTCCTCGAAGAGAACACCCGACAGGCGTGCCTGGACCACATCGAGGCCAACTGGACCGATCTGCGCCCCCGATCGCTCGCGGCGTCCACGGACGCCTGACGGCCAGGGCCGATTCGGCGACAGGCGAAAGGTCCTCGCGGCGAACCGCTCCGGCAGCCGACATATCGGAGGGGCACCGCTGATGCTCTGCGCCAGACTGACCAACGCGCGCTTCCTCACTATGGATCCGGACCACCCCGTCGCTCACGACCTGGGTATCTGGCGGGGCCCCCTCGTCGGCAGCTCCGACCGCCCCGTCACGGACGGATCACCGTTGCGAGCCGTCCGGTTCATGGTCGAGCGGGCCTCCGGGTCCGGCCAGGTGATCGGCCCGGACGAGGGCATCACCGTCGACGAGGCCCTGCGCGCCTACACGGTCGCCGGTGCGGTCGCCTGCCGCTGGGAGGACACCCTGGGGAGCCTCACTCCCGGCAAGCGCGCCGACCTGGTCGTGCTCGGCGACGACCCTCGGCGCGTCGACACCTCACGCATCGGGGACATCGAGGTGGTGGCGGCCTATGTCGACGGGGAGGAGGCGGGGAGGCCGGCGGCGTGAGCGGCGGTGTTCCAACAGGGCCACTCCGCATTGGACTTGAAAGTTAGGTAAGGCTAACCTTCTCTCGTTTTGACTCGTCGGAGGGACACGGCGCCGAGCCGTCCTCCGATCGTGGAACCGAGGAAGGAAAAGCCTTGATCACGGCTACGCCGCGCCCCGCTCTCCTGTCGTCGCACGCGCCCTTCGCACCGGCACCCTCCGTGCGCCGCGCCCGTACAGGGGAAGCGGCGGCACTCGCCGAGCTGTCCCGTCCCTTCGTACGCTCGGGAGTGCTACGGGAGCGGCCTCTCTCGCTCTATGCCACCCACGCGGCCGACTTCCTCGTGATCGAGGCCCCCGGCCCCGCCCTCGACGGCTGTGTGGGCCTGCGCGTGCACCCGGCGGCGCCGGGGGAGAGCGGGGGACCGGCAGGCGTTCTCTACAACTTCTGCGTGGCCGGGCACCGGCAGGGACGCGGAGTGGGAGCCGGACTCCTGCGCGCCGCACTGGCCGTGGCGCGCGCCCGGTCGCTCGGGGCGCTGTTCACGGCGACGACCGGCGGTGGCGGCCTGTTCCTGCGGTACGGCTTCACGCCCACGGCCGCCCAACTGGCGCCGCCGTCCTGGGCGGCGTCCCTGGACCCCCGGCGCGACGCGCGTATCCTCAGCCGGGTGCTGTGACCGTCGGCGGCCGTCAGGCCGTGTTCGTGAGGTGGTCCAGACTGTCGTCGGCGAACACGGTGGTGCCGGGGCCGGTCGCGTCGAGGACACCTCGCAGCACCGCGTGCGGCACCCGGCCGTCGAGCACTTGTGCCCGCCGCACACCGCCGCGTACCGCCCGCAGACACCCCTCCATCTTCGGCAGCATCCCGCTCGCCAGCCCCGGCAGCAGCTCGTCCAGCGCGTCGGCGGTCACCTGCTCGATCACCTCGGTGCTGTGCGGCCAGTTCGCGTACAGCCCCTCCACATCGGTGAGGACGACCAGCCGCGCGGCGTCGAGCGCCACGGCCAGGGCCGACGCCGCGAGATCCGCGTTGACGTTGTAGACCTGTCCGTCCGCACCGCGTGCCACCGGGGAGATCACCGGGATGTGGCCCTGCTCCAGAAGCGTGCGCACCATGTTCGGGTTCACGTCCACGACGTCGCCCACCAGGCCGATGTCCACCGGCCGGCCGTCCACGCGCGCCGGCCGCCGCACGGCCGTCATCGTGTGCGCGTCCTCGCCGGTCATCCCCACGGCGAAGGGTCCGTGGGTGTTGATGTGGCCGACCAGGTCCCGTTGGACCCGCCCGGACAGCACCATGCGCACCACGTCCATGGTCTCCGGTGTGGTCACCCGCAGACCGGCCTCGAACCGGGTCTCCAGGCCGAGGCGGTCGAGCATCGTGCTGATCTGCGGCCCGCCCCCGTGCACGACGACCGGGCGCAGACCGGTGCGCCACAGCTCCACGACGTCCTGGGCGAAAGTCCGCCGCAGGCTCTCGTCCACCATGGCGTTGCCGCCGAACTTGACCACGACCACGCTGCCCCGCGGATCCCCCGCCGTCCTGGAGGGTGGTTCGGCTGCCCGTTCCGTCATGGTCTCCGTCTCTCGTGGTGTCTGTGTGTCTGCGAGATCGTTCTTAACTTAGCCTAACCTAAGTAGCGACGATCTCAAGCTGTGTCGAACTTCCTCCTGGCGTCCGCATAGAGGGCAACTGTCCGCTCGCGCAAGAGAGTTGCCGGACCGTCGGCTGGCCACTTTTCGACGTTTGTGGAATCTGGGGCCAGGGGTATTGATCGACCTGGTTCGCAATGGCTTGTTTAATTCGCCTTCCGTTCAGCGCGCCGCTTTGAAATTCGCGCTTCAGTGATGATGTGCCGCCCTCGGACAGTGGCGTATATGAAGGAGTGTCACCCCGTGTCTGACCCAGCGAATGACGGCATACCACTGCGGAAACTACGGACGATCGTGGCCGAAGTTCTTGAAACGGATGAGGCGGGCGTCGAGGACGACGCGCTCTTCTACGAAGACCTCGGCCTCGATTCGCTGGAGAAGACCGAGGTCGTGGTCCGTGTCGAGCAGGAATTCAAGGTGAAACTGAGCCCCGTCGAGGCGGCGGCCATGCGCTGCGTCGAGGACTCCGTGGCCGTCCTTCTGGACAGGCTGAACAGCCCACCGGAGACAGAGCCGGAGCCCATCGACCTGGTCGAGCGGCTGGTGGGGGTCCACCTCGCACAGGGGCGTGGTGAGCGGATCGCGTACACCGACCCTGATTCCGGCGACCTCTCCTACGGAGGGCTGCACGACGCCGCCGCGCGGTACGCGCGAACGCTCGCCGCAATGGACACCCCCACCGGCACCCGAGGACTCGTCGTCGCCGACGACTCCGTCACCACGGTCGCGGCCGTCCTCGGCATGTGGTGGCACGGGTGCGTCCCCGCGGTCGTCAGCCCACTCCTCAACGACGAGGAACTCGGCTACATCGCCGACGACTGCCGGGCGAACGTGATCCACCTGGATGCCGCGCCCAAGCGGCAACGAGCCCTGGAAGCCCTCTTCTCCGGCCGTCGCCGATTAACCGGCCAGGACGTCCGCGCGGACGGTGCCGTTGCCGACAGCGGCGCGGCCGACGCGGGTGATCACGTCCAGGACGACAGCGCCGCCGCCGTCCGCTGGCCCTCGGACCGCGAGGCGCTGATCCAGTACACCTCCGGAAGTACCGGCCTGCCCAAGGGAGTCCGGCACAGCGCGGGCGCCGTCGTGGCGGCCCTGGCCGGGTTCGGCTCGCTGCTCGCGCTGCGGGAGGACGACACGGTGCTGTCCACGGCACGGATGTCCTTCGGGTACGGATTCGGCGGGACGGTGCTCTTCCCGCTCGCGGCCGGTGCCCGGGCGGTGCTCATGCGCGGCGGCGTCGACGTGCACACGGTGACGGCCGCCCTGGAGCGGTACCGGCCGACGGTGCTCTGGTCGGTGCCTCGCCTGTACGCGGCGATGGCCGACGCCGCCGCCACCGCCACCGGCGAAAGCCTGGCGACGGAATCGGTGCGGCTGTGCGTCGCCGCCGGTGAGAATCTGCCCGCCCGGCTGAGCCGGCGTATTCAGGACACCTTCTCCGCCGATCTGATCAACGGGCTCGGCGCGACCGAGGTGCTGCACATCGTCGTCGCGACCCCCGCCGACCGGCCGATGCCGGGGACGATCGGCCTGCCCGTACCGGGCGTTGAGGCCACGATCCGTGACGCCGACGGCCTCGCGATGCCCGACGGCGTCGAAGGACGGCTCCACATCAGCGGCCCCACGGCCGCGCTCGGCTACATCGGCCGGCCCGACGCCGCGGCCGGGACGTTCGCCGACGGCGGCGTGTACACCGGCGACATCGCGATCCGCAACGACGACGGCACCGTGGTGCATCTGTGCCGCGCCGACGACCTGCTGAATCTCGGCGGATACAAGGTCCCGCCCGGCGAGATCGAGGCGGTGGCGCGCGCCGTCGAAGGCGTTCGCGAGTGCGTGGTGGTGGGCCAGGCCGACGAGAACGGGCTGGAACAGGCGGTCCTGTACGCCGTCGCCGGGACCGGATCGGACACCTCGCAGGTCCGCCGGTCCATCACCGCCGCCATCCGCGCCCGGCTGGCCCCCTACAAGCGCCCGGCGCGGGTGGAATTCCTTGACCAACTGCCTGTCACCTCCACCGGAAAGCTGGCCTCCTTCCAGCTCCGTAAGCGGGTGAACCAGTCTTGACCTGGGACATCACCGGGAGCGGAGCGATCGCCAACATCGGCCGCACACCCGGCGAGATATTCGACGCGCTCTGCGCCGGGCGGGAGACGCGCAGCCCGCTGAAAGTCTTCGACAGCGGCAAGTACCGGACCCGCCACGCCTACGAGATCGATGACCGCCCCACCGGCCGGGACGAGCCGCTGCGTGCCACCAGGTGGCTGATCCTCGCCGTCCGGCAGGCTCTCGCCGACGCGGGCCTGTCCGACGACCTTTCACGGACGCCGGTGCTCGTCGGAACGA
This sequence comes from Streptomyces sp. NPDC050433, assembly GCF_044458565.1. Taxonomy (NCBI): domain Bacteria; kingdom Bacillati; phylum Actinomycetota; class Actinomycetes; order Kitasatosporales; family Streptomycetaceae; genus Streptomyces; species Streptomyces sp. NPDC050433. The sequence continues at coordinate 52,258 of NZ_JBITIB010000015.1, forward strand.
CACTGCGGGAGCAGCGCAGTACGGAACTGTGGTGGACCGGTGCCGCCCCCGTCACCCCCGCCGACCTGCACTTCGGCGGCGCCCTGCGCGACGCGTTCGGCGCCGTCACCACGTACACCTTCGCCAACGCGTGCTCCGCCTCGCTGTACGCACTGGGCCTGGCCACCGACCTGATCGAGTCCGGTACGACCGACACGGTCGTGGTGGCGGGCACGGACGCCCTCACCGAAAGTGCCTTCGGGATGCTGGACCGGGTGCAGAACGAATCCCCCCAGGAGCTGCGGCCGTTCGACGTGTCGCACAAGGGGATGCTGATGGGGGAGGGCGCGGTCGCGGTCGTGCTCCGGCGCGCGGGTACGCACGACGGGCGTCCGCTGGCCCGGCTGAGGTCCGTCAGCATGAACTGCGACGCCCACCACGCCACGGCACCCGACGCCGACGGCATACGCGCGGCCGTGCGCGACGCCCATCGGCGGGCGGGTGTCAGCAGCGGGGACATCGACCTGGTGATGCTGCACGGCAGCGGCACGCCGCGTAACGACGAGACCGAAGCCGCCGTCCTGGCCGAGGTGTTCGCGGGGACGGGCCGTGCCCCGCTGATGACGGCCATCAAATCCATGACGGGCCACACACTCGGCGGATCCGGACTCCTCAGTCTGGTCATGGCCGTTCTGGCCATGCGGTGCGGCACCGTGCCGCCGGTGCTCGGCCTCGCCGAGCCCATCGAACAGGCGGCCGGACTCGGCTTCGTCCGTGACCGGGCGACCGCCGCCGAGATCACCACCGCGCAGATCAACGCCTTCGGTCTGGGCGGTATCAACGCGGTCGCGCTGGTCGGGGCGGCGGCATGACCGGCCCGGTGGTCACCGGAGTCGGGCTGGCCGTGCCGGGACTGCGGTCCGTACGGGACCTGCTCACCGCCCGGCCTCCCGCGGACGGCTTCGATCCGTCAACGGCCTTGAGGGGCCGGGAGATGCGCCACAAGGACCGGGCGTCGCGCCTCGCCCTGTACGCCGCCGAACAGGCGCTCGGCGACGCCGGCCTGCTCGACGAGAAAGGGCAACTCCGGGGAACGGCGGACACCACCACCGCCGTCGTGGTCAGCTCCAACCTGGGCTCCTTGCAGACGGTCTGCGACTTCACCGACACCATCGCCCGCGACACGGTCACCGGGCTGAGTCCGCTCGGCCTGCCTCAGACGTCGAGCAATGTCGTCGCCGGCTGGATCGCCATCCGCTACGGACTGCGCGGCCCGAACCTCACCGTCTGCAACGGGGCCACCAGTGGTCTGGACGCCCTGCACTGGGCCCGGATGCTCATCGACGCGGGCCGTTGCGGGCGAGCGGTGGTGGCCGGCGTGGAACCGGCCACCGAACACGCCGACAAGCTGCTCGGCCGGCCGGTTCCCGACGTGGCGTGCGCCGTCGTGCTCGAAGCGGCTGCCGAGGTCTCCGTACGTCCGGCGGGCGGGGGCTACGCGCGTCTGTCGGCCTACACGCGTGGCGCCGAACTCACGCCCACCGTCGCGGCCGTCGAATCGCGGTCACCCGCCCCCGTCGGACTCCGGCTCACCGGCGGACCCGCGCACATGCCGGCCACCCCCACCGGGCGGAGCCTGGACCTCACCGCGCGACTGGGCGACTGCTCGGGCGCCCTGGGAGTCCTCCAGGCCGCTGTCGCGGCCGTCCACATACGCGTGTACGGAACGACGGCGGTGCTCGCGTCCACGGGAGGCGCCGACGCCGATGACGCGGCAGCCGCCCTCCTGCTGACCGGCGGGGACATCGAATGAAAGGAGAATCCGCGGTGGAATCGGCAGTGGACTTCGAGGAATTGCGCCTCATCGTCGCCCAATCCCTCGAAATGGAACCCGAAGAGGTCGGTGACAGCGACCACTTCGCCGAAGACCTCGAAATGGACTCGCTGATGGCGCTGGAGATATCCACCCGGCTGGAGAGGCGTTACGCCGTAGCGGTCCACGACACCTCGGTCGGCGCCGTACAGAATCTCACCGAATTGCGCGATCTGATCGAAATCCTGCTGACAGAGGGGTCCCCGGCGTGACGGAAAGACGCGTCGCGCTGGTGAGCGGCGGCTCAAGAGGAATCGGCCGGGCGGTTGTCACCAGACTGGCCCAGGACGGATTCGACGTCGCCTTCTGCTACCTCGCCCGCGCCGACGCCGCCAAGGAGACCGAACGGCAGGCCTCCGCGCTCGGCTCCCGCGTCTTCGCCATGCGGGTCGATGTCGCGGACGCCGACGAGAGCCGCGCCTTCCTCGCCGCGACGGAGAACGAACTCGGCCCGGTCGACGCCGTGGTGACCGCCGCGGGCATCACCCGCGACAAGCCGCTGGCGATGATGGAGGACGCCCAGTGGCATGACGTACTGACCACCAACCTGGACGGCACGTACCACATCTGCCGTCCCGCCATCGAACGGATGGTCAGGCGCCGGGCGGGCTCGCTGGTGACCCTCTCCTCGGTCGCGGGGATCCACGGCAGCGTCGGCCAGACCAACTACTCCGCCGCCAAGGCCGGGATCATCGGATTCACTCGGGCCATGGCGAAGGAGTACGGCCGATTCGGCGTACGGGCCAACTCCGTGGCGCCGGGATTCATCGAGACGGAGATGACGGACGGCCTGTCCGAGCGGGCGAGGAAGAAGTATCTCGGCCAGATCCCGCTGTCGAGGTTCGGGGCGTCGGAGGAGGTGGCCGATCTGGTCTCGTTCCTCCTGTCGGCCCGTGCCTCCTACATCACCGGCCAAGTGCTGAGCGTCGACGGCGGGTTGATGATGTGACGAAGGGCAGGACGCGTATGAGACCCATCGCCCCACTCGGCCCGGTCACCCGGCGCAGACCTGTCGACGACCCCGCCGTGCGGCTGTTCTTCTTCCACCACGCGGGCGGCTCCCATCTGCTCTACCGCGGCTGGACACGCCACTTCCCGGACGACTGGGACATCTGCCTTCTGGACGCGCCCGGCCGCGGCAACGCGCAGGCCCTCCCTCTCATCGACAACTGCGCCGACCTGGTGGCCTTCTTCGACGACACCCTCACACCGCTGCTGAACCGGCCGTTCGCGTTCTTCGGCCATAGCGTGGGCGCCCGTGTGGCGTACGGGCTCACGCGCCGCCTCGCGGACACGAACCGCCAACTGCCCCTCTGGCTGGGGGTGTCGTCCTTCCGCGCACCGCAGCCGGATGCGGCGGGGCCGCCACTGGGCCGGAGCCTGGAATCCGACGCGGCGCTACGTGACTGGCTACGGGACACGGGCGGCGCCCCGGACCGCCTGCTGAGCGACGACAGCCTGTGGAACGCGTTCGCTCCCGTACTCCGCGGCGACCTGGGACTCGCCGACACCTGGGACCGCGACCCGCCGGGAACGCCCCTGCCGGTGCCGCTGACGGTCTTCGGCGGCGCGGACGACACCGTCGTCGTCCGCCACCAGCTGATCACCTGGCCCCGTCTGACGGACAACTTCCTCGGGCTGCACACCTATTCGGGCGCACACTTCTATCTGACCGACCACCGGGAGGAGTTGACCCGGCGCATCACCCGTACGGTGGGCGCCCTGCTCCACCCGTGAACGCTCAGCGCCCGACGGCCCCGTCGATCTGCTCCCGGAGGATGTCGGCGTGCCCCGCGTGGCGCCCCGTCTCCTCGATCATATGGACCAGCACCCACCGCATCGTCGGAACGGACGCCGGACGCGGGGGATGCGGGATGGGAAGGCTCAGGTCCGTACACCCTCCGATCACCCGGTTCGCCTGCTCGACGGCCTCCCGGTAGCCGGCGAGCAGTTGCTCCGCGGTCTCCTCCGGGGCGGGCCGCATGGTCGCGGCCCAGTCGGCCGGGTTCTCGCCCAGGAAGTGGAACCGTTCGACGGCAGTGAGGTGTTTGACCAGCCCCAGCACACTGGTGCCCGACGGCACGCCGGACGTGCGGCCCTCTGGCTCCGGCGCGCCGGTCGCCTTGTCCCCGACGGCGTCGCGCAGATAGTTGAGAAAGCCGAGGAGAGTGGTCTTCTCGTCGGCGTCGACGCGTGGCGGCCTCGTGTCGGTCATCAGGATCCTCCCTCGGGACATCGAGCTGATCACAGCTCGTGGACCCCACCATGCCCACACACCGTGCGACGAGCAAACCATCTTGCCGCAACGGCAATCGCCTCCGGAGGCCTGTACGTCGTCCGTCGAGGGCTGACGCACTCAGCGCCGCAGTCGCCAGGTGTGGACGTGCTCCCAGGTGAGGGTCTGCCACCAGCGGCCCGTCCAGTCGTCGCTGCGGGTGCGGTAGAGAGTGACCGTGTCACCGGGGAAGCTCTCGGGGAACGGCACGGGTAGCCCACCGACGTACTCCTCGACCTCTTCGGACAGGTCGGGGCGTACGTACATGTCGTGCGAGACCAGCGAGAGGTGCGCCCGGAAGGTGTCCCTGTCGAAACGGTGTTCCGCGGGGTTCGGTGCCGGGGACCGAAGGGGTGCGACGGCCTTGTCGACGCGGGCGGCGAGGTCCACGAAGGCGGGGTTCGGTGTGATGCCGTCGGCGAGATGGTGGACGTCGTAGACGAGTCCCACTCCCTGACGTCGGACGCCGGCGTTGTGGACGGTGAAGGGAGCGGCCTCGGCCAGGCCTCTGGTCACCGCGCCGACGATCGCTCCGACGGGCTCCGTGATGTGGCAGCTGCCGACCAGGGTCGCGTGGGGCGGGAACGCGCCGGCCGAGACGATCCCGTACTGCGCCCGCAACTGCGTGGTGACGGCGGTGACGGCGGCGCAGGTCGTGGGATCGGGGCGGAGGTAGACGCCGTAGCGGTACGGGTCACCGGGAGCCTGCGCGAATCGGCTGGCCGATTCGGCCGGGGTGGGGTTCGGGGTCACGATCGCGGTCACTGTCCTGCCTGCTTCCGGTAGTCCTGGATCTTGGCGGTCGCCGCCTTCTCCGCCGCCTTCAGGGCGCTGTCGAGGGAGGTCTTACCGCTGAACGCCTGCTGCATCGCGGGTACGACCTCGGCACGTACGCCCGTCATGGCTCCGGTGAGGCAGCCTGAGGTGGCCGTCGTGGCCGGGGTTTCGGCGAACTGCTTGCCGAGCACGGCATAGGGCTCGTTCTTGGTGAGGAACTGCTTCCAGGCGGGCGAGTTGTCGACGCCGGTGTTGATCGGGGCGTAGCCGGATGCCTCGGCGAACCGTTCCTGCGCCTCGGCCGAAGCGAGGTAGCTGACCACCTTCCAGCTCGCCACCTGCTCGGCCTCGCTGTGTCCTGCCTGGTCCACCCACATCGCGGCACCGCCGACCGCCGGCCCCGCGGTGCCCTTCGAACCCGACAGGGGATAGGGCAGCGCGGTGTAGTCCGTCATGCCCGACTCCTTCAGGCCGCCGATGGCGCCGCTGGAGTTGAACATCATGGCCGTCTTGCCTGTGGCGAAGGCCGACAGGGCCGCGTTGCCGTCGACGCCGGTGTCGAGTGCGACGCCGTCGGTGTAGAGCTCCGCCATCGTGCCGATCGCGGCGCGCTGCGGCGCGCTCGTCAGCTTCAGCGCCGTGGCTCCGTCCTCCTCGCGGCCGTTGTACGGCGTGCAGTAGGGGACCCCGGCCGCGGCGGTGAGTTGCTCGAACCACCAGCCGTCCAGAGGCATGTCGATGCCCTTGACTCCGGACACCTCGGCGTGGATCTTGCGGGCGGCCGCTGCCACGCCCTTCAGCGTGCCGAGGGTGGAGCGGTCCACACCCGCTCGGTCCAGCAGCTTGTCGTTGACGTACAGCAGGGGCATGGACGTGTTGAGAGGAACCGCGAGCAACTCGCCGTCGGCCGTGTAGTAGTTGCGCGCGGCCGGGCGGAGCTGGTCGAGGTCGAGGTCCTTCGGGTTGGCGGCGGCCATCGCCTGGGCGGAGACGGTCTGCTTGGTGTCGCGCAGATAGCCGGTGGTGATGTCGTTGGAGACCATGATGCTCGGCGTGCCGCCGTCGCGGGTCGCGGAGGTGTACTTGGCGATCGCGTCGGCGTAGTTGCCCTGGAACGACGCCTTGACCGAGATCTTTCCGGTGTTGGCCTTGTTGAACGCGTCGATCTCCTTCTGGAGCGCTTCCCCGGCGGGGCCGCCGACCCCGTGCCACAGGGTCACGGTCACCGGCCCCTTGGCCGCTGCCAGCGCTGACGGTCCCGGTGCGGCTCCGGTGGCCTCCTCGCCGGAACCGCCGCAGGCGGTGAGTGTCGTGGCGGTGACGGTCGTCAGGAGTGCGGCCAGGAGGGGCAGTTTTCCGGGACGCGAGGATCGCGAGGATCGCGGGAATCGGGAGGATGGTGAGGACATGGCGGATCGTCTTCCTTCTCGGAACATGTCTTGGTACATGCGTGACGGTGGGTGGGTGGCAGGTGGGGCGACTACGCGGTCACCCGCGCGGCGAGGCCCCGGACCAGGAAGCGCTGCCCGAACAGGACGAGCAGCAGGGTCGGCAGCAGGACGAGCAGGGTGCCCGCGTAGATCACGGCCGGGGTGGCGGCCTGGTCGACGACGAGTTGGGCGAGGCCGACCTGGATGGTGCGCCTCTGGGGGGAGTCGGTGATCAGCAGCGGCCAGAAGTAGCCGTTCCACGCCGACAGGGCGCACCACATCGCCGCCGTGATCAACTGCGGCCGTGCCATGGGCAGTACGACGTGCAGCAGGGCCCGCAGTTCACCGCAGCCGTCCAGTCGTGCGGCCTCCCAGGTCTCCCGCGGCAGCGCGAGGAACGCCTGGCGGAGCAGGAAGACCGCGTAGCCGGCGGCCAGGTACGGGATGACGATCCCGAGCAGGGTGTCGCGCAGCCCGAGCCCGGTGGCGGTTTCGAAGTTGGGGATGACCAGGCTCTCTCCGGGAAACGCCAGGGTGGCCAGCACCAGCGCGAAGGCGATGCCCCGGCCGCGCCAGCGCGGAAAGACGAGCGCGTACGCGGCCAGTGCGGCGGTGGTCAGTTGGGCGGCTGCCTGGAGGGCGGTGACGGCCACGCTGACCAGGTACTGCCGGGCCAGCGGAGCGGAGTCCAGGGCCGCGCGCACGTTGTCGAGGGTCAGTCGGCCCGGCACCGGTATGAGGCGGCCGGCGGCGACATCACCCGGCGGGAGGAGGGCGGTGACGACGGTGACGTACACGGGGAAAGTGACGAGCACGACCACGACACCCAGCCACAGCCAGCGCAGCACGGAACCGGCCTGAACGCGTTTGCTGTTCACGCCCACCTCCTCAGCACCCGGAACTGGATCGCGGTGATCACCAGGACGAGGGCCAGCAGGACCACGGCCAGGGTCGAGGCCAGGCCCACCTGGGGCAACGCCTCACCGAACGCGCGCTGGTACAGCTCGTACACCAGCGTGGACGTGGCGCCGGCCGGGCCGCCACGGGTGAGCACCTGTACCTGGGTGAACACCTGCAGACCACTGATGGTCTGGGTGACCAGGAGGAACACCAGGCTCGGCCGGAGCATGGGGATGATCACCGACCGGGCCAGCCGCAGTCCCGAGGCGCCGTCGAGCGCCGCGGCCTCGATGACCTCCTGATCGAGCTGGCTCAGCGCGGCCAGCAGTACGAGGAAGGCGAAGCCGAACTCGTACCAGGCAGTGGCGATCGAGATGCTGAGGACCGCCCACGCCGGAGACTGGAGCCACTGCGGCCCCGTGACGCCGAGGTGGGTCAGCACCTGGTTGAGCGTCCCGACCGCCGGCGCGAACAAGCCCGCGAACACGGCCGACGCCGCCGCAGCCGAGTAGGCGAACGGCAGGGACAGCAGCACCGACACCACGGCACGGGGCTTCCGGGCGGCCCGGCGCAGCGGAAGCGCCGCGGCGAGCGCCCCGCCCACGGAGAGCAGCACGCTGAGCCCGGCGATCGTCCCGGTGGCGAGCAGTGCACGCTGGAGGTCCGGGTCGGCGACCACGTCGACGTAGTGCGCGACGCCGACGAACCGGGTGGGGTCACCCAGCAGATCGGTGTCGTACAGGCTCAGGGCGACGCCGCGGACGACCGGCCAGTACGCGAAGACGAGTAGCAGTCCGACGCACGGCAGGACCATCAGCGGACCGGCCAGGGTGGCCGGACGTGGTCCGGCCGATCCGCGCGGTCTGCGCGGGCTGCCGCGTCGACGGCGGAGTGGAACGTTCCCAATCATGAGTGGAACGTTCCCACTCCGCGCACGTCCACCGAAGGGCCCGACGGGTGAACAATCCGTAAATTGCCGTTCGGGTCTCAGTCGTGAGGCAGCGGAGACGCCGTCGTCCGGCCCGCCACCAGCGCGCCGGGCAGCGCGCGGTGATGGTCCGGCGGCTGCTCACCGTCGAGCAGCTGCACCAAGGCGTCGACGGCCCCGCCGCCGATGAGGTCGATCGGCTGGCGCCAGTGCGTCAGCCCGATCAGGGACGTGGTCAGGTCCCCGACGCCGTCGTAGCCGGTGACGGACAGCCTGTCCGGCACGCCCACGCCCCGGAGCCGTAGTTGCTCCAGGAGAGCGACCGCGTGACGGTCGCTGGGAGCCATCACCGCGGTGATCGCCGGATGCCTCAGGACCTGCGTCGCCCACGCGCCGGCCGTCTCCCGGTGCGGTCCCGGAATCTCCAGCACACGCGCTCCGCGCTCCCGCAGGCGGCGGACCATGGCCCGGGTCCGCGGCCCCATCGTCACGGAGCTGCTCGCCGGCACCGTGACCACCGCGACCTCGCGGTGCCCCAGTTCGACGAGGTGGTCCGCCAGGGCGGAACCGCCCTCCTCCTCGTCGCAGTACACACTGGTGATGCTCGGATGGGTCTCCGGGCGTCCGGCCACCACGGTCGGCAACCGCTCGGCGAAGGGCAGGATCTGCTCGCTCGACAGCAGCCCGCTGCACACGACCAGCGCCTCGACCCGCAGCATCGCTAGAGTCTCCAGAGCCCGGTACTCGTCGCTCACCTCGAACCCGCCGGACCCGGTCGCGGTGACCACTCGGTAGCCGTGGAAGGCGGCGCGCTCCTGCATCGCGGTGAGCAGGTGACCGTAGAAGGGCGTCGCGGCGTCACGCACGAACGCCCCGACGGTGTACGTACGGCGGGCCACCATGGCACGGGCGGACGCGTTGACGACGTAGCCCAACTCCCGCGCGGCTTCGAGGACCCGCTGCCGGGTCTCCTCGCCCACGCTGCCGCGCCCCGAGACGACGCGGGACACCACCGACTTGGACACCCCGGCCCGCCCGGCCACATCTATGATCGTCGGGTTGCGCGGCCGGTCAGCCATCGAGCACGCCCTCGCCCGCCAGCGCCGCTGCCGCGGCCTCGCCCGACGTCCACACGTGCGCGTTCCAGCCGTGCGCACGGGCCGCCGCGACGTTCTCCGGCCGGTCGTCGAAGAACACGATCTCCGACGGTGACCGGCCCAGCCGTTCGCCGGCGGCCCGGTACACGAGCGGGTCCGGTTTCATCAGGCCGAGGTCCGACGAGAAGACCAGCGTCTCGAAGCAACCGCTCCACGACGCCCGGCGGACGACCCGCGCCAGCGAGGCCGGGGCGTTGGAGAGGATCCCCAACGGCGTCCCACGCTCCGTCAGCAGGGCGAGCAGAGCGGCGGCATCGGGTTCGAGAGTGGCCCAGCACTCGGTGTCGATCCGATCGAGCCGCTCGACCCACGCTGCGTCGATCCGGCGCCCCAGCGCCTCGGCGATCGGACGCCAGTACGCCTCCGGGGAGGCGCCCAGGTCGTAGGCATCCCGGTGGGTCCAGTAGGGCTCGGCCAGTTCGGACTCGGGTACGTCGAGGGCCTCGGCGAGGGCGGCCTGCGCGCGACCCGACGGCGCGAGGACGCCGCCGAGATCCCAGACGACGATGGTCGGCGAAGTATTTTGGGAACGTTCCACATCGGGATGATAGCGGGACTCGGCCCGGCCCGGTGAAGATACTCGCTTCGGCTTTCTGCTGCGGGCCGGCTCTGCCGCCCGATCGGCCCGAGGGCTGCCGGAACCGCGTCCTCAGTGGGTGATCGGGTGCGAGTGACGGCCCGACGTCTCGTCGATCTCCGAGTGCGCCTTCTCAAGGAGCTGCGACGCGATGTCCGCCAGGGCCCGCGAGCCCGCGATCTCCTCGCCCACCCGCGGTTGCTCCGAGTCGGTCGGGTGCCGCAACGCGTAGCCCCGGCCCCTCAGCTCCGAGCCGTCGGCAAGTCTGACCAGCGCCGCCGCGGTGGTGCGGTTGCCCTCCTCGGTGAACTGAAGCTCGACGTGCCATCCGACGAGCGTGAACATGATGAACCACCTCCAGGTCCCCCGGTGTCGTGCATCGCATGACGCCCCTCTTCCAGACTGCGCCCGGCCCAGCCCCCGAGCCACTCGAAGCGGATTCCCGGCGGACCGGCGCAAGCAGCCGCCGAGCTGAGGCGCCGATCGACCACACGCATCCCGGACACCCGCTGGGACGCCTACTGTCCGAGGGCCGCGCGGGTGTCCCCCCGGCCGCTGTGAGCGCACCCGGAGGCCGGCTGCCCGCCGCGCAATGAGGCCTGGACCTCCGAGGGCCCGCCGATCGCGCCAATTACCTTACATAGAGGCCGGGTTGTGGTGGAAGGTGCGTGGAAGTCGTGAGAGTTCGTACAAGATTCCCGGGATTCGGTAACGGCGGCGGAAAACTTGGAGGGCTCACTCGGCGCTTCGAACAGGTCGGGCGCCGATCCACGCGATGGGAGACCGATCAACGATGCTCACTCTGGTACGGAGCAGAGTGCGGACGGCCGCACTCGCGCTCTCGGCCGTCGCGGCCCTCGCCTTCGGCACGACCGCAACGACCGGCGCGACAGCGGCTCCCGCTCCCGCTCCCGGTCCCGCTCCCGCTCCCGCGAAACAGGGGCCCACCTCGGTGGCGTACGTCGAGGTGAACAACCACAGCATGCTGAACGTGGGCAAGTACACCCTCGCCAACGGCGGCGGCAACGTCTTCGACGTCGCCATCATTTTCGCGGCGAACATCAACTACGACACGGGCACGAAGACGGCGTATCTGCACTTCAACGAGAACGTGCAGCGCGTCCTCGACAACGCCGCCACGGAGATACGGCCGTTGCAGCAGAAAGGCATCAAGGTCGTCCTCTCGGTGCTCGGCAACCACCAGGGCGCGGGCTTCGCCAACTTCCCGACGCAGCAGGCGGCTTCGGCGTTCGCCAAGCAGCTGTCGGACGCCGTGGCCCGGTACGGCCTCGACGGCATCGACTTCGACGACGAGTACGCGCAGTACGGCAACAACGGCACCGGTCAGCCCAACGACAGCTCGTTCGTTCACCTGGTGACCGCGCTGCGCGCGAACATGCCGGACAAGATCATCAGCCTCTACAACATCGGCCCGGCCGCGTCGCGGCTCTCGTACGGCGGCGTCGACCTCTCGTCCAAATTCGACTACGCCTGGAACCCGTACTACGGCTCCTGGCAGGTCCCCCGCATCGCACTGCCCAAGTCGAACCTGTCGCCGGCGGCCGTCGAGATCGGCCGGACCTCGCAGAGCACGGCCGCCGACCTGGCCCGCCGCACCGTCAGCGAGGGGTACGGCGTCTACCTGACGTACAACCTCGACGGCGCCAATCGCAGCGCCGACGTCTCCGCGTTCACCAGGCAGCTGTACGGCAGCGAGGCCAGCTACACACCGTAGGGCGCCCGCAGGCGCCGTAACCCACGCAGGCCGCGCCTTCGACAGCGATGTCGGAGGCGCGGTCGCACGTTTTCCTGGTCCAAACGAGCGATCAATGCTGACCTTTAGTAATCAATTGATGACTTTAAGTCATTTTGTCTGTTAGGTGGCGTCACCGGTCAGAACGCCTCCACCAAGGTCGGGCGAGAGGATGCCTGCATGCCGCCTGGATCCGACGGTCCGACGACGCACCGCTTCGCACTGCGCGGCCGTATCGTCACCCTTGACGACAACGGCACGGTGCTCGACGACGGCGTCCTCTACGTCAGTGGCCGGTCCATCGACGCCGTGCTCCCGGCCGGGGCACCGGCTCCACCGGGTTTCGGACACGTGACTCCTGTCGTGACCGCCGGCACCGTGTATCCCGGCCTGATCGAGCTCCACAATCACCTGCCTTACGACGTCCTGCCGTTGTGGAACGTGCCGAAGAAGTACGGCAACCGCTCGCAGTGGGGCGGCAGCGGGAATCCGGCCTATCGCACCTTGGTCACCGGACCGATGCGGGTGCTCGGGGAAGATCCGAAGCTGATGCCCGCCGTGGTGCGCTACGTCGAGGCCAAGGCGATGTTCAACGGAACCACGACCACGCAGGGCATCGCCCTGTTCAGCAACGCCGGGGCGCGCCGGATGTACCGGGGAATCGTCCGCAACGTGGAGGAGACCGACGATCCCGAGCTGCCCGAGGCCAACTCCCGGATCGCCGATGTGGTGGCAGCCGACGCCGAGAAGTTCCTGGCGCGTCTCAAGCAGCCGCACCGGCTGCTGCTCCACCTGGCCGAGGGCACGGACAAGGCAGCTCGGGATCATTTCCTGGCCCTCAAGATCGAGGAGGGCCGGTGGGCGATTACGGAGAACCTGGTCGGCATTCACTGCACCGGGCTCGCGGCCGAGGACTTTCAGGTCTTGGCCGACCACGGCGGCTCGATGGTGTGGTCACCGTTGTCGAACCTGCTGCTGTACGGGCGGACCGCCGACATTGCCGCTGCCCGCCGGGCCGGTGTGCTCATCGGGTTGGGTTCGGACTGGTCGGTCTCGGGCAGCAAGGGTCTCCTGGGTGAGCTCAAAGCCGCCCGGCTGGCCGCCGACGCCGACGAAGTGGAGCTCAGTGACCGGGAGTTGGTGGCCATGGCCACCAGGGACGCGGCCCGGATCTTGGGTTGGGAACGCGCCGTGGGTTCATTGCGGCCTGGCCTGCGTGCCGACCTGTTGATCACCGCCGGCACGGCCGGCGACCCCTACACGGCACTCATCCAGGCCGCGGACACCGACATCCGGTTGGTCGTCATCGACGGCGTCGCGCGCTACGGCCTCCGCGACCTGGTCAAGGCCCTGGCATCCGCCGAGGAACTGGAAGAGGTGTCCGTGACCGGGCGGGGCAAGCGTGTCGTCAACCTGCACGACGAGGCCGCAGATCCCCTTGTCGCCGGTCTGACGCTGGCTGAGGCGGCCGATCGGCTGACCACCGCCCTGGCCGACCTGCCCGCGCTCGCGGCCCGCACCCCACAGCCGACACCGCTGACCGGCGCGGCCGTGGGTGGCGTGCGCTGGCAGCTTGCACTGGACGAACTAGCCCCGACCGGCGCCGAGTTGCGCCCACGACTACCCCTGTCGGCCGCTGGGGGAACACACCGCACAGGCCCAGAACTGGGGCCGATGACGGCAGCGGTCGGCGCTCTCGCGCCCATCGTGCTCGACGGCCTCACCGCCAGTTCCGACAGCGCTTTCGCGGCGGCCCTGGCTCACGAGAACAACCTGCCCGCCGGCTTTGGCGCCCGGCTGGCCCGGCTACTCACCTGACCTTCTCATCCGGTGCAGCCGCACCCACGCCGACAGAACAGGAGCCCCGTCATGCTTGTCACTCAGCTCGCTCTGGTGTCCGAGACTCGCCAGATCACTTCCTCTCAGCTCAACCGGGTGGCCGCTGCCCTACAGAAACAGGCGATGCGGGACTTTTCCCCCATCTGGAAGACCCGGGCCACCGTCGACGCTTTCGACAAGCTCGACGACGTGCCGGTGGGCTACTGGCCGATGATCGTCAAGGACGACATCAACCAGGAGGGGGCCGCCGGTGTTCATCTCGACAAGAACGGCCAGCCCTTCTCCCTGATCGAATACAGCGACAGCTGGTCGCTCACCGCCAGCCACGAAATGCTTGAGATGCTCGGTGATCCCGGCGGCAACCGCCTGGTCGCCGGCCAGTCCCCGAAGTCCGGCCAGGGGGTGGTGGAGTTCCTGGTGGAGGTCGCCGACCCGTCCGAGGCACCGGAGAACGGCTACACCATCAACGGCCTGTTGATGTCGGACTTCTTCACGCCCCACTTCTACGACCCGGTCGCGGCACCCGGTGTGCGCTACAGCTTCACCGGCAAGGTGGACGGGCCGCGCAAGATTCTGCCCGGCGGCTACATCAGCTGGCACGACCCGGTCGGTGACCACTGGTGGCAGCAGGTCTGGTTCGGTACCAAAGAGCCCAAGTTCGTCGACCTGGGCCGACTGACGGCCAGGGCCGGAAGCCTCCGGGCGGCCATCGATTCCCGCACCGGGACGATCACGCGCATCGCCCGCAGTGGTCCGCAGTCCGATCGTTTCGCGGCTGCCCGCACGTTGACCGCGGCGGCCAAGCAGTCCACCGCCTCCCGGGCCAATGGATGGCGCAGCCGGATCGAGGAGCTGCAGGCCGAACCGGTCGTCGAGGGCACCTGGGAGGACGCGGAGTAGGACAGCGGAGTAGGACAATGGAAGCGACGTTGGCATCAGGTCGCCTGAGACGGAGGGCGCACCGTGACTGAGAATGAGAAGAGCGCCAAGGACCGTGCCGATCAGCTGCATGAACTGATCGACCGGCTCACCGACGGCGCGGTTCGCCCCGACGCTCCTGCTCCGACCGGATCCCGCGGGGAAAGCTTGCGCGAGGCCGTTCACCGTCGGATGCGCGAACTCCGTGCTCCTGGGAATGGGAGGAAGGAAGAGCCGGCTCCGGACGACGAGTCCGCTTGACGGCGGACGGCAGTCGGCCCTCATCCCCGCCATCGGCGATGTTCCGCCGAGTCGCGATGTCGTGGCAGGCCCTTCAGTCCCAGGGCGTGACTGCGAGCCGGATACTCGACCGGTCACCGAGGATCGGCACGGCGGTGGCGGGCAGTGGTATGTGCGCGACCCATGTGCCGCTCTGCGGGTCCTCGTCGCTGAGGGGCGTGCCGCCGGGTTCGTGCTGACTGATGGCGCCCGGGATGAGCGAGTTCCAAGTGGCCCAGATCCCGGGGCCGCTGTGTGCTGTACCGACGTCGACGACCAGGGTGTCGTCGAAATCAGCGGCCCGTTCGAGATGGTCGCCGAAGCTCAGGAACCCATGGTGTTCCCGTAGCGAGAGGATTCGCACGTGCAGCGCGTATCGCATGGTCCCGGAACCGGGCGGACGGGACAGGTCGCCGCACAGGAATGTCGTCGCCAGCGTGACGGCTCCGTCAGTCGCGTCGTCGGCCGGCCGGCCCGAGAGCTGGATGGGGCACCAGTGCGAGGCCAGTTGCTCGTGCATCACGATCGGCAGGCCGCGCACCGACAGTTGCACCTCGGCCTGCCATGTGACGCCGTCTCCCGAGGCGAACTGATGGTTGACCAGTGCGGCTTCGACCTTCCGGTCGCCGAAGAGGAAACGCCGTAGGTTCTGGTACCCCTCCTCGGAGTTGACCAGGCCGTACCGTCCGCTGTGGCTGCGGTGCACATACGCGCGGTGGGCTCCTGGAACATAGGCGTTCTCGATCTGGACCAGCCCGTCGCTTCGGGCGCCGACGGCGGCCGAGGACAGGCCGAGCGCGACTTCGTAGTCCTTCGGATCGGTCCCCACCAGGCAGAAGACCCGGTGCCGAGGGAAGGCCCCGTCGCGCTCGGGCATGTCACGGGCGCTCCAGGAGTCAGGACGGCCCTGCGGGTCCACGTCGTTCTCCGGGGTCAGATACTCGTACATGCGCTGCGGGCCGAAGATGTCTGCTCCGTTGATGCCGGTGGCATCCCGTATTTTCTCCAGCAGTCCGGAGCCGATATCGAAGGCGATACCTCCGTGCGGGGTTCCGTAAGTGAAGAGCTTCTCCACATAATCCGTCGGTTCGCGATTCAGATCGGGGAGGATTTTCTGCAGGAGGCATCGGCAGACGAGCCCGCCCATGGAGTGCGCGACGAGAATCACGCGCGGTGCCCCGGTCTTGGCCTGGAGTTTCTCGATCAGACGCAACAGGCCGGCTGCGGCGTCCTCCAGGCGGAACCCCTCAGGGTTCCCGCCCCATGTGCTCGCGGACACGTCGTAGAAGCGGTGCACCCAAATGCTGTTGGGCGGAATGTCGTCGTGACTGTCGAGATACGCCTCCTGGTCGCCCTCGACGAGAATACGGTAATCCTCGTCCAAATGTAGTCGCAGCAAAGGGCTTTCGAACTGGTAGAAGCTGGGTTGGTCGTCCGGACCAACTCGTACGTGGGTGGAACCCTCATTGAACCCGTAGAAGGGATCCATGACGGCGGAGTTGATCCCCGAAGCGTCACCGGCAAACCCTCGTACATATACGATCGGGAACTTGATCACATCCGTCATGAGTTCTCCCTCGTGGTCCGATGAGAACGGGGTGGGATGGGAAAGAGCACCCACAGTCCACCCGTACCGTGCCGCTCCGCATGACGCACGCCCAGGACTTTGAGCGTCACCCGCATGGCCTAATCAGCCGTTTGATCGCCCGAACGGGTGGTTGGCCGGTCTGCGAGGGGCCATCCCCGGCGCAACTGCCCCACCACAATTCATACGACGTCGCGGAGACCATTTCAGGAGCCACGTGCGCATGCTCTAACGAGCAGACCGCACCCATACGGACTATCGTTTTTTGCATGACGACACAAACGACGTACCTCACGCACTACACGGTCCAGCGGGGTAATACGCTCACCGCTATCGCCGGGATGTTCGGGACCACGGTCGAAAAGCTCGTCAAGTGGAACCGGATTGACAACCCGGACCTGATTCACCCCGGACAGCGGCTGATCGTTGGGCAGCACGACTCACCCCAGGACACCTTCTACACGGTCAAGTCCGGTGACACGCTCACCGCTATCGCCGGGAAGTTCGGGACGACCGTCGAGACGCTCGTCAAGTGGAACCGGATTGAGAACCCGGACTTGATTCACCCTGGACAGCGGCTCATCGTCGCCAAATCGGATACGACTGCGGCATGACTGAGTCCCGGCCTGACTGACTCCCTTCGATGACTCGACGGGAACGTGCGATGCGGAGGGCGCCTGACGGGCAACTTGCCCGTTGAGGCGCCCTTCGCCTGTGCTTGGAAGGAACGATGTCACTCACGCGGCCAGGTGCTCGGGGCGCTCGACCAGGACGCCGTTTTCGAACGTGGCGCCGGCGCGGACCAGGGCGACGAGGAACGTCGACTCGATCGGGTTCGTGGTCCGCAGGTGGATCCAGTGCTCGGCCGGGAAGTCGTCGAACGCCGGCAGTTCCTCGGCTTCGTCGGTGATCTTCGCGACGGCGGCCGTACGAGCGTGGTGTCAGCGGCGAGCAGCGTTGCATGGGCGGCCAAGAGAACCCCTCATTGAACACCAACAGCCACTCGGGCCCGTCTCGTTCGGACACGACGGCGCGGGTGGGCAGGTCGCCTTCGCCGACGTGACGCACCAGGTCGGATTCGCGTCCCTGACCAACCTCATGGAAGCGGGCCGCGCTCCTCCTCCAGTTCGCGGATCCTCTTCCGCGCGGCGGCGAACTCTGCTTCCACCGGGCCCGGGCCCGGGCCCGGGGCCGGTGCGGCGCAGCCGTACGCGTCGGGGAATGCGCTCCGGGGCGCGACCATTTCGCGGCCAACGCCCGGGCCGACGCGAAGCCGCCCGCTCCTTGCAGCTCCGCCGTCTGCCGCGCACGAAAGCCGTGAGGCCCGCACCGACTCGCGGGTGGGCGACCCGATGCCGCGCAGGGTGGGGCAGGTCGGCCGGCGCTGCGGTGGCTCCGAATTCTTTGAGCTCAGGAGTAATCGTGCCGGCGGTGCCGACGACGCGGACGCCCGTCGTCCATCGGCCCGCCGCTGATGGCCGCCCATCCCACGGTGCCGATATACCTGGTCTGGCACAAAATGGGCGCATGAACCGTTACGGCGGGCTTCGATGACCCCGACCCAGGCCATTCGACGTCTGATCCCGCGCACGGTGGCCGGTCAGATGTTCGTCCTGCTCGTGGTGATGGTCCTGGTCCTGGGGGCGGGCGCGGTGGCGGCGCTGGTCGTGCAGGCGGGCAACAACAGCGAGGACGTGGCCCGGGTACGCGCGCTGGCCGTCGCGGAGACCTTCTCTCGGGCACCGGGAGTGCTCGCCGCGCTGGAATCCCCCGATCCGAGCGCGAGGCTGCAACCGATCACCGAGGTGACCCGGCGCGAGACCGGGGTCGACTACATCGTCGTGACAAACACGAAAGGAGTCCGCTACACCCACCCCAACCCGGCGGAGATCGGGAAGTCCATCACCGGCACGCTTTATCCGGCCACCGCGGGCAAGCCCTTCACCGACAGGGTCCCGGGCCAAACGCTGCCGTCCCCGTCGATCCGCGCGGTGGCCCCCGTGTTCGACAAGAAGGGCTCGGTGGTGGCCCTGGTCAACGCGGGAGTGACGATCGCGGGTACGTCCGGCACCGTCAACCGGCAGCTCCCGGCGCTCCTCGGCGGCGGTGCCGCGGCGCTCGCACTGGCGACCGTGGGCGTGGCGGTGATGAGCAGACGGCTGCGACGGCAGACCCGCGGGCTCGAACCAGCCGAGATCACCCGGATGTACGAGCACCACGACGCCGTTCTGCACACGGTCCGGGAGGGCGTCCTCATCATCTCCGACGACGGCCGACTGCTGTTGGTCAACGACGAGGCACGCCGCCTGCTCGACCTGCCCCCCGACGTACCGCTGCGCGAGGTCGCAGATCTCGGACCCCGGCTCGACCAGGCCCTCATCCGGCTCCTCGCCGATGGACGCGTCGCCACGGACGAGGTCTACAAGGCGGCGGGCCGCTTCCTGGCCGTCAACCAGCAGCCGACGCGCTCGGACGGACACGCGCTGGGCAGCGTCGCCACACTCCGGGACACCACGGAACTGCGAGCGCTGGCCGGCCAGGCCACCGAGGCCCGCGAAACGCTCACGCTGCTCTACGACGCCACCGTGACCATCGGCACCACACTTGATCTGACCCGGACCGCCGAAGAACTCGCCCAGGCGGCGCTCCCGCGGTTCGCCGACTTCGCCACCGTAGACCTGTTCGAGTCGGTGCTGCAGGGGGCGGAACCGGCTCGGGAGAGGGACGAGTTGCGCCGGGTGGCGGCGGCCGGGGCAGGCGGACAGCGTCCGTTGTACCAGGCGGGCCGGACCGTCAGCTTCCACTCCTCCTCACCGCAGGCCCGGAGCTTGGCGGACGGGAGGTCTGTGCTCGAACAAGATCTGGCCGAGGCGTTCGTGGGGACGGACCAGGACCCCGCACACGCCGAGTGGCTCCGGGCACACGAGATGCGCTCGCTGATCACGGTTCCGCTGCGTGCCGGGGGCTGGGTCCTGGGCGTGACGAGCTTCTACCGGGGCGAACGGCTCGACACCTTCGACGAGGAGGACGTGTCCACCGCCGAGGAACTGGTGGGGCGCGCCGCGGTCTGCCTCGACAACGCCCGGCGCTATGCCCGCGAACACGCCATGGCCGTATCCCTCCAGCGCAGCCTGCTTCCGGGTGAACTCCCCCAGCAGAACGCGGTCGAGGCCGCGTACCGGTACATCCCGGCCCGGTCGGGGGTGGGAGGCGACTGGTTCGATGTCATCCCGCTGTCCGGTGCCCGTGTCGCCCTTGTCGTCGGGGATGTCGTCGGCCACGGGCTCCACGCCGCCGCCACCATGGGCCTCCTGCGCACCGCCGTCCTCAACTTCTCGGCACTCGATCTGGCGCCCGACGAACTCCTCACACATCTCGACGAACTCGTCAGCCGTCTCGACCAGGACGAGAACCACCGGGGCCGGGAGAGGGGAGCGGCCGCGACCGGCGGTACGGGGATCATCGGGGCCACCTGCCTGTACGCGATCTACGACCCGGTCTCCCGGCGCTGCACCATGGCCCGCGCCGGCCACCCGGGGCCCGCGATCGTCCGCCCCGACGGCACCGTCGACTTCCCTGACGTGCCTGGCGGGCCACCGCTCGGCCTCGGCGGTTTCCCCTTCGAGGTCATCGACGTGGACATCGAGGAGAACAGCGAGATCGTTCTCTACACCGACGGCCTCATCGAGAACCGTCGCCAAGACATCGACAGCGGACTGGAGCGGCTGGAGCAGGCACTCGCCCATCGTGAGCAGTCCCCGCAGCAGACGTGCGACGCGGTACTCGACGCGCTTCTGCCCGCCGATGTGGCCGATGTGAGTGATGACGTCGCCCTGCTCGTCGCCCGCACCCGCGCCCTGGACACGGACCACTTCGTCGTCTGGGACGTGCCTGTCGATCCCGCCGCCGTCGCCACCGCTCGCGCCGACGTCACGAGGAAACTCTCCTCCTGGGGGATGGACGAGGCCGCCTTCACCACGGAACTCGTCGTCAGCGAACTCGTCACCAACGCCATCCGCCACGCGATCGCCCCCATCCATCTGCGCCTCGTGCGCGACCAGGGCCTCATCTGCGAAGTCTCCGACGGCAGTAGCACCGCACCCCATCTGCGCCGCTCCACCGCGGGGGACGAAGGCGGACGCGGTCTCTTCCTCGTGGCCCAGCTCACGGAAAGCTGGGGCACCCGGTACACGTCTCGCGGAAAGACGATCTGGGCCGAACAGGCCCTGTCCCCGGCCGACGACACCGAGCCCGGCGGGCCGACCCGGCCACCGGACCCCGACGAGCCCGACCAGGCCGCCTCGCGTTGAGCGCGGTGGATACGGCTCGCACGCGCACCGGGCGAGCCTCGCTCACGCAGCTGTTGGTGTCGTACCCGCCGCCCCGTGTCGACCAGACCCGCGACGAAGCCGCGCTCGCCGTCCGGGAGTTCAGGCCGCCGGTCTCGCGCCGTTCATCCCGAGACCGCAGCCGGTAGAGCTGTGTCCAAAAACTTACTGGCCATCCATTGACTCTCTCCGTACTCGACTCCTAATGTTCCGGCCAAGGCAACAGCGTTTCGCTCACTGGAACGCACTAAGGCTTAGCTGTGTGGATCCACCCGAGGAGTCGTGGTGAAGAACGCAGGCATAGAGCAACTAATCGAGCCATTCCGCATTGGCGGCCTTGACGTCCGCAATCGTGTGTTCGTCCCAGGGCATACGACGAACTTCGGCCACGCGAATCATCCGACCCGGCGCCATGTGCACTACCACGCCGAACGGGCGCGGGGGGCGGTGTCGGGTTGATCATCACCGAAGCCGTACGGGTGCACCCCACCAGTGCGGGGCGCCACATCAGCCTTGGCTGTTTCGACGACACCTCGGTCCCCGCCTACGCGGCGGTCACCGAAGCCGTCCACGCACACGGCGCCCTGGTCTTCGCACAACTCATGCACGCGGGCCGGCAGGCCAACGGTGACGCCACCCGCACGGCCGCGTGGGCGCCGATGGATGTGCCCTGGGCGTCGGGTGCGGCGATACCCCATGCCATGGGACCCAGCGACATAGGGGTGGTCGTCGGGGCGTTCGGTGAGGCGGCGCGCCGGATGGGCGGGGCCGGATTCGACGGCGTCGAGATCCATCTCGGCCACGGTCATCTGCTCCAGCAGTTCCTCTCGCCCTTCACCAATCAGCGCACCGACCGCTACGGCGGCAGCGAGGAGAACCGGCTCCGGCTCGTCCGGGAGGTTCTGGAGCGGGTGCGTGAGCGTGCCCCGGACCTGCCGTTGGGCATCCGGGTCAGCGCCGACGAATTCCTGCCGGGCGGCCTGGGACCGGCCGAGGTGATGGCCGCCGTCGGCGTGCTGCGCGCCGAACACCCGATCGCGTACGTCCATGTGAGCCACTCCGCGTACCACGGCAGTTCCTCACTGGCCACTCAGATGGCCGACATGAGCTTCGGGCACGCGCCGTTCCGGCACCACGCGGCCCAGTTCAAGCGGGCGTTTCCCGATCTGCCGGTGCTCGCCGTCTGTCGGCTGGACAGTCTGGCCGAGGCGGCGGTGCTGGTCGAGGAGGGCGAGGCCGATCTGGTGGGGCTCGCCAGGCCGCATATCGCCGACCCCCATCTGGTCCGCAAGACACTGGACGGCCGCGCGCACGAGATCCGGTCCTGTCTTGCCTGCAACCAGGGATGCGTGGGGCGGCTGGAGGCGAGCCTGCCGATCTCCTGCGTGGTGAATCCCGAGGTCGGGGCGGAGCGCGAGTGGATCGCCGTACGGTCGGCCGCACGGACCCCCGCCCGGCGGGTCGTGGTCGTCGGCGGGGGACCGGCGGGGATGGAGGCCGCCCTGTCCGCCCGGCGGGCCGGTCACGAGGTGACCCTTGTCGAGGCCGGTGACCACCTTGGCGGCCAGATCGTCCGTGCCGGATCGGTTCCGGGCCGGGAGCGGCTGACCCTGATGACGGACGAACTCGCCAGAGACATCGCCCGTGCCGGTGTGACCGTACGGACCGGCGAGAGTGTCAACGCGGCCGACCTGCTGCCCGGGGGGCGCCACGACGGCTTCGAAGGGGTGATCCTGGCGACCGGATCGCTACCCCGAAGGCGTGAACTCCCCCTGGGGCCCGAGGTGTTCGACCTCTGGCAGGCGATACACGCACTCTCCGGCAAGGATCCTGACACACCACCAGCCCTACGCGGCACGGTGGTGATCCGTGACGACGGCGGCGACTGGCCCGCTGCGTCGCTCACCGAATGCCTGGCACGCGAGGGGGCCGCCGTACACCTGGTGACCCCGGCGGCGGCGCTCTTCCCGCGTATCACCACCTACTCCAGGCTCGGCCTCACCCAACGGCTGGGCGCCCTGGGGGTGAAGGTCCGGCCGCTGCGTACGGTCGTGGACGCCGTCGGCGACCGGGTCACGTTGAAGGACACCCTGAACGGCGACACCGAGGAGCTCCACGGCGTCACCGCCATCGTCGACGCGGGCCTGCCGACCGCGGCCGACGACCTCTACCGCGTGCTCGACGGGCACCCCGACGCGCCACCGGTGCTGGTGGTGGGAGACGCCAACGCGCCACGGACCGCGCTCGAAGCCATCTACGAGGGACGCATGGCAGGAACGTTTCTTTCCAGCGCGGCGAGCGGAGCCGGAACCCTGGCCACCGCGGGAGCCACCGCTGTCACGGCCCACTGAACGGCGCCACCACCACGCCGCCGACGGGCCCCGTCCACCGCACCCCGCAGACCTCCGCCGTATCTCGGCGGTCCGCTGCCCGCCCACACCCCCGCCGGCACAACGGCCCCGTCCACCTCACCACTCCACCCGTTCCGCGTACCGCGAAGCTCCGCCGCACACGTACCGAGAAGGAGTCGTCATGATCGATATCGAGGACCGGCTGACGCTCGACGAGCGCTCCCGAGTCGACTACATCCTGGCCCTGCGCAAGCAGTGGGCCAACACCGTCTATCCCGCGCTGACGCGGGAGTACGCCGCAGACGGCGAACCGCCGGCGGACACCGTCGAGCAGGCCGCGAACCGGCTCCACGAACTCAGCCTCTACCCGTGGTTCAGCCATCTGGAGCGCGTCCAGCAGAAGATGCTGTGGAAGGCGGCCGGCGAGGCGGTGCTCAGCCGCCGCGCACAGCTCACCGAGCAACTGGCCGAGACGGCGGCGGACGGCGCCGGCACACTCACCCTCAACTCGTCCCTCGAACTGCCTTCCTGGTACACGGACTTCGACATCCACATCCAGCCCGGCAGCTTCTTCTCCGACGACATGTCGGCCTATGTCTACGAGTTCGGCGCCCGCATCGTGATGCTGCGGGACAACGACGGCTACAAGTTCCACAAGCTGTTCACGCAGACGGCCCTGCCCGAACTCCCCGCCGCCGAGCGGGTCGTGGACATCGGCTGCGGCTTCGGGAAGAGCACCCGGCCGCTCGCGGGCAAGTACCCCGGCGCGGAGATCATCGGGGTCGACCTCGCGGCACCGGGGCTGCGCCTGGCACACGCCGAGGCAGCCGCCGAGGGCCTCGCCCTCAGCTACCGCCAGGCCGACGGCCGCGCGACCGGACTGGAGTCCGGGTCCTGCGACGTCGTCACCGGGACGATGGTGCTGCACGAGATGCCGTCCGACGCGGTCCGCGAAACCATCCAGGAGGCCGCGCGGCTCCTCAAACCCGGCGGGGCGCTCCGCTTCCTGGAGTTCCAGCCGACCGGCGACCCGTTCCGCGACGCCACCGTCTTCGAGCACGCCGAACGGAACAACGAGCCCTTCTTCCACGACCTCTTCGGGTCGGACCTGCTCGCGATGTGCGCGGAGGCCGGGCTGACAGGCGCCTCCTGGGCCCCCTTCGACGAGCGCAACGACGGCGTCCGCGAGGACGGCTGGGGCGACCGTCGCGAATGGCACTTTCCCTGGGCCGTACTGGCGGCGAACAAGCCGGAGGAACGATGAGTGACGAGTTCGACTACTTCAAGGACCCGCGCATCGGCAAACTGCTCGACCTGGTCCTGCAACTCAGCACCGACGTCCATGTCACCGCCCAGCGGACCCTCGCCCTGGAGGCGCTGCTGGTCAGGAACGGCACGCTGAAACAAGGGGAGTTGGACTCCTTCCTCCCCGAGCCCGCCGAGCAGGCCCTCCTCGACCGCGGACGGGAGGAGATGCTGGGCCGCCTCGTCAGCATCCTCTCCGAGGCGGGACCCGCCGAGCACCCGCTGCGCGACCAGTGGGAAGAGCTCCTGACGAGACGGGCCGGCTGATGGACGCCCGGCCCGAGCAGCCCACCGCCCTGGTGGACCGCTATCTGCGGCTGTGCGAGGACCGGGACCTGGAGGCCGCGGCCGGTCTGCTGGCACCGGGCGTGGCCTTGGTCTTCCCCGGCGGGCAGCGGCACGCCTCGCTCGCAGCGATGGCGGCGAGCGCCCGAGGTGACTACCGCTGGGTGCGCAAACGGCGCGAGCGGTACTTCGCCGCCCCCCTGCCGGACGGCTCCGGTGCCACCGCCGTCACCTCCCTCGGCACGCTCTACGGGGAAGACCTCGCGGGCAGTCCGTTCGAAGGCATCCGCTACGCGGACGTCTTCGTCGTCCAGGACGGCCTCATCTCCGAGCAGCACGTCTACAACGACCTCGCTCTCGCCGGAACATCCCGCTCCACCGCCATCGGCGCACCCTCAGACCCACCGATCCGAACGAGGTGTCGGACATGAAGCGTTCCCTACGAATCAGCTGCGCGGCGCTCGCCGTCGCCACCCTCTCGGCGACCGCCGCCTGCGGTGGCGGATCAGCCTCCTCCAGCAAGGAGAAAGGCGGCACGGCGACGATCGAGTTCTCCATCGCCTCCGCCGTGATCGGTCCCAAGGAAGAGGTCGCCACCTATGCCGTCGGCAAGCAGGAGGGCTTCCTCGACAAGGAGCGGATCAAGGTCGAGACCTCCAACGCGGACGGCTCGGTGGCCGCGCTCCAGGCGGTCGCGTCCGGCAGCGCCGACATCACCGCCGCCGACGTCGGCGCGATCCTCGCGGCCAGGGAGAAGGGCGTTCCGGTCAAGGCGATCGGCGGACTGGTGCAGAACTGGCCCTGGGTGATGGCCGTTCCGCCCGGCAGCGGCATCAAGACGGCGGCCGACCTCAAGGGCAAGAAGATCGGCGTGATCTCCCTCGCCTCGGGATCGGCGATCTACGCGAGGGCGTACGCGGCGAACGCCGGACTGGACGAGAAGGACATCGAGCTGCTCCCGGTGGGTGTGGGGGCGCAGGCCGCCTCCACCCTCAAGCAGGGCAAGGTCGACGCCCTCGCCCTCTACACCCAGGCGTACACCACGATCGAGAACACCGGCACGACCTACCGCTACCTCGACAACCCGGACATGTTCCAGGGCATCCGCTCCATCACCTTCGCGGTGCGAGAGGACACGCTCGACAAGCGCCGGGACGAACTCGTCCGGTTCCTGCGGGCCTCCTACCAGTCGATGCTCTTCTCGGCGGTCAGCCCGGAGGCGGCGATGAGGGACGGATACAAGGTCTTCCCTCAGGTCCTCGCCGGCAAGTCGGCCGACGACCGCATCGCCGACGACACCAAGATCTTCGAAACCTGGATGAAGTCGGCCACTCCCAGCAGCGGGAACCCCGAGGACTTCGCCGACTGGGGCGCCATCAGCGACCAGGAGTGGCTGAAGACCGAAACGTACACCAAGGAGTCCGGACAGATCACCAAGGACGTCCGGATCGACGACGTCTGGGACGACAGCCTCCTCAAGGACGCGAACGACTTCGACTCCGCAGCCGTCGTCGCCCGCGCGCAGAAGGCCGGGACGGCCACCGACTAGCACCGACCAGCACCGACCGGAAACGGACCGAGAGTTAAGGACGCCAGCATGGCCATCAGAACACTCGGCCGCCGACAGGCGGCCGCACCGGCCCCCACGGCTGACGAGACGGCCTGGATCGAGGTGGCCGGACTGGAGAAGCTGTACCGCCCCCGCAGGTCGGAACCGACCCGGGCCCTGTCGGACATCGATTTCCAGGTGCGGCGGGGGGAGTTCGTCTCCGTCGTCGGCCCCTCCGGCTGCGGCAAGACCACGATGCTCAAGATCCTCGCCGGCCTCATTCCCAAGACCGCGGGCACGGTGCGCGTGGCGGGGCGCGAGGTGACGGGGCCGCTGCCGGAGATCGGCATGGTCTTTCAGGCGGCGACGCTGCTGCCCTGGCGCACCATCCTGGAGAACGTGATGGTGCCCGTGGAGGTCCAGCGGCTGGACCGGACGCGCTACCGCGAACAGGCCCGCCGGCTCCTGAGCATGGTCGGCCTCGACGGATTCGAGGGCAAGTACCCGCACGAGCTGAGCGGCGGCATGCAGCAACGGGCCGGTATCTGCCGGGCGTTGGTGCACGATCCGGCGGTACTGCTCATGGACGAGCCGTTCGGTGCCCTCGACGCCATGACCCGCGAGTACATGAACGTCGAACTCCTGCGCATCTGGCGGGAGAGCGGCCAGACCATCGTCTTCGTCACCCACTCCATTCCCGAGGCCGTCTTCCTCTCGGACCGGGTCATCGTGCTCACCCCCCGGCCCGGACGGATCGCCGAGGTCGTGGACATCGATCTGGAACGGCCGCGCGACCTCGGCGTGATGGCCTCCGACCGGGCCGGGGTGTACGTGGACCGGATCCGCCGCCATTTCCACGCCACCGGCGTGATGGGCTGAGGAGGCCTCCGATGACGATCACCAAGACCGGCACCGCCGGCACCTCACCGTCGGCCGCGGCCCCGGGGCCGCCGAAGCGCGGGCGCCGCCGGCCGCGCCTGCCCGACCTGCGCGAGCGCCCCGAATTCATCCTGGTCCCCGGCGTGTTCGTGCTGGTCGTCCTGGTGTGGGAGTACGCCATCCGGCCGCTCGGGATCGACGAGTACGTCCTGCCGCGCCCGTCGCAGATCGCGGACGCGCTGTGGACACAGCTCAACGACCCGCTGTTCTGGTCCCACTTCAGGGTCACGCTCCAGGAGTCCGTGCTCGGCTTCCTGCTCGGTGTGAGCGCCGCGATGATCCTCGGTACCGCGATCAGCCAGGTTCGGATCATCGAACGCACCTTCATGCCGTACATCGTGGCGTTCCAGACCGTGCCGAAGGTGGCACTGGCCCCGCTGTTCGTCGTCTGGTTCGGCTTCGGCATGACCAGCAAGGTCGTGATGGCGGCGGTCATCTCGTTCTTCCCGGTGCTCGTCAACGTGATCGAGGGGCTGCGGTCGGCGGACGCCGAACGGATTCAGATGCTGACCGTCTTCGGCGCGAGCCGGGCCCAGGTGTTCCGGATGGTCCAGCTCCCCAACGCGCTGCCGTTCATCTTCGCCGGGCTCGACATCGGGATCGTGTTCGCGATCCTCGGCGCCGTCGTCGGCGAGTTCATCGGTGCCAAGGAGGGCCTCGGCTATCTGCTGCTCCAGACGAACTACAACTTCGACATCGCCGGCATGTTCGCGGTGCTGCTGGTCCTGTCGGTGCTCGGCCTGCTGGCGCACTTCGTCATCCGCTTCGCCCAGCGCCGGCTCGCCTTCTGGTCCGAGGAGAACCGGGTGATCGCGTCATGACCGACCCCGTCCGGCTCGACGGCCATGTCGCCCTCGTCACCGGAGCCGCACGCGGCATCGGCGCTGCCGTGGCCCGCAGGCTGGCCTCACTCGGCTGCCGGGTCGCCCGCGCGGACCTGGCGGCTCCCGCCGACTGGGAGCCCGTCGGGCCGGACGGGGACGGTCACACCCGCCACCGTGTCGACATCCGCTCCACGGCGTCCTGCGAGGAACTTCTCGCGGAGGTGCTCGCGGCGCACGGCCGTCTCGACCACCTGGTGAACAACGCCGGAATCGTCCGCAGGGGACCGGCGGCGGAGACGACCGACGAGGACTTCACCACCGTCGTGGACGTCAATCTCTCCGGCACCTTCCGGGTCACCCGCGCCGCCCACCCGGCGCTGAAGGCCGCCGGTTCGGCCAGTGTCGTCAACATCGGCTCCACCAACGGCCGGATCGCGGTCCGCGACTCGCTCGGCTACTGCGTCAGCAAAGCGGCCGTGATGCACATGGCCAGGGTCCTCGCCCTGGAGTGGGCACCCGACGGGATCAGGGTCAACGCCGTCGCCCCCACCATCGTCAGCACCGACATGACGGCGGACGTCCGCGGCGACGCGGACTACCTCCGGGACAAGCTCGCCTCCATTCCGCTGGGGCGCATGGCAGGGCGGGACGACGTGGCCAACGCGGTCGCCCATCTGCTCAGCCCCGCAGCGGCGATGACCACCGGCCACACCCTGTTCGTCGACGGCGGCGCCACGATCCACTGACAAGAAGGAAGAGAAGAACCGATGCCCGAACCGGACCTCTCCGCCGCACTCGACGCGGTCGACACCCACTTCGACACCTTCGTGACCGAACTCCGGGACCTGTGCCGCATCCGCAGCCGCCGCCAGGAGGCGGACCAGATGCGTGCCACGGCCGACTTCCTCGCCGGTTCCCTCGCGCGCTGGGGCGGCACCGCCGAGGTCATCCCCTGGCAGGACTCACATCCCTACGTCCTGGGCGAGATACCCGGCGGCGAGCGGTCCCTGCTGCACTTCAACCACTACGACGTCGAGGTCGAGCCCACCGGCGACGACGACGCCTGGACCAGCCCCCCGTACGCGGCCGACGTCCGTGACGGAAGGCTGTACGCCCGGGGTGTCGCCGACGACAAGGGGGCGCTGCTCTCGCGGGTGCACGCCGCCGCCGCGTGGCGGCTGGCCGGGCTGGAGGCCCCGGTCACCAGCCGTTTCATCATGGAAGGCAAGAAGTGGCTGCACAGCCCCGGCCTGGACTCGTTCGTCGCCGCCCACCGCGACCGGCTCGCCTCCGACGGGGCGCTGTGGGAGAACTCCTGGGTCGACGGACAGGGCCGTCCGCTCCTCAAACTCGGTGAGAAGGGCGTCCTCTACCTCCGGCTGACCGCCACCACCCTCAGCCGCGAACTGACCAGCCAGAACACCGCGTTGCTGCCGACGGCCACCGCCCGCCTCGCTGCCGCGCTCTGTACCCTCCAGCGGCCGGACGGCACGGTCACGGTCGACGGATTCGCCGACGGCGCGCGGCAGCCGACCGAGCACGAGCTCGAACTGCTGCGTCAACTGCCCTTCGACGGAGCCTTTCTGCGGGAGCGGGCCGGAGTCGAATCCTTCGTCGGCGGTCTCGACGACACCGAGGCCGCCATCGCCATCCGTACCAGGCCCACCCTCACCGTCACCGGGATCGAGGGCGGCGACACCCGCGACGACATCACCCTCGGGCTGCCCGCCACCGCGACCGCCAAGATCGAGATCCGGCTGATCGCGGGCCAGGACCCGGAGAGGGT
The DNA here is from genome assembly GCF_044458565.1 of Streptomyces sp. NPDC050433. Lineage (NCBI taxonomy): Bacteria > Bacillati > Actinomycetota > Actinomycetes > Kitasatosporales > Streptomycetaceae > Streptomyces > Streptomyces sp. NPDC050433. The sequence goes on from NZ_JBITIB010000015.1 coordinate 81,895, forward strand.
GTTCACCACCCTGCGCAAACACCTGGTGGAGCACGGATTCGGTGATGTGGGTCTGGAGATCATGGCCGCCAGCCGCCCCCATCTCACCGACCACCGGGACCCGTTCGTCGCGCTGGTGGCCGACGCCGCCCGGCGGGCGTACGGCACCGAACCGATGGTCGAGCCCTTCACCCAGTGGATCGGCAACCAGGGCGCCCTGGGCGGTCACCCCATCGTCGGTGTCGGCGTGTCCCGCGCGGACGCCGGGATCGACGGCCCCGACGAGCACATCCTCCTGGAGGACTACCGCACGGGCGTCAAGCACGTCATCGAGGTGATGGCCGCCCTGGCCGCGACGGAGGAGAACCGATGACCACCCATCTGCGGGGCTCCGCCCGCCGCGACTACGTCACCCTGCCGTGGGGCAGGGTCCACTACCGGCACGCCGGTGACCAGGACGCGCCGGTGGTTCTGATGCTGCATCAGTCGCCGCTCTCCTCGGCCACCTACGAGCCGGCCCTGGCCCCACTGGCGGCCAGGGGCGTACGGGCCGTGGCCGTGGACACCCCCGGATTCGGTATGTCGGACGCGGCTCCCGGGCCCTGGTCGATACCGGAGTACGCGCGGGCCGTCTGGCAGATCGCCGACGCGATCGGCCTGGACAGCGTCCATCTGCTGGGCCAGCACACCGGCGCGACAGTGGCCGCCGAGGCCGCGCTGCAACAGCGTCAACGGGTCCGCGGACTGGTCTTCCAGGGCATCCCGCTCTACTCCGACGAGGAACGGGCCGAGAAGTCCTCCTCGTACGCGCCCGGCTACACACCCGCCGACGACGGCGGCCATCTGCGGGTGATCTGGGACCGTGTGAGGTGGCTGTACCCGACGATCGGTGCGGAGTCCGCCAGCCGTCAGGTCGCCGAATACCTCAGCGTCGGCCCCGACTACGCGGTGGCCTACCGCGCGGTCTTCGCCCACCGTCTCGACACGGCGGCCCTCGCCGGCATCCCCACCCTGCTGCTGCACGGCGGCGACGACGTGCTCAACCGGATGAACAAGGAAGTCCAGGCCGCGTTCCCGGACGCGCCCCTGACGGTGATCCCCGGCGGCACGGACTTCGTCGCCGAGGAACAGCCGGAGGAGTTCGCCTCCGCGCTTGCCGCCCACGTACGGGCACACGCGGCCGGCGCTCAAGCCCGGGGCACCGCCCCCGTACCGCTGTCAAAGCCCTTGTACACGGCGACGGTCGAGGCCGAGGGCGGCCGCGCGGGCCGGGTCCGCTCCCTGACCGGGGTACTGGACCTGCCGCTCTCCCGCCCGGCAGACCGTACCGACGGAGATCCGGGCAGCGACCCGGAAGAACTCTTCGCCGCCGGTTTCGCCGCCTGCTTCCGCAGCGCACTGGACGTGGCGGCCCGCAGGCGCCGTACCGCCCTCGCCACGACGACGGTCACCGCCTCGGTCACCCTCGGCACCACCGCACCCGAGGACAGCTCAGGCCCCGGCCGCTACGGCCTCGCTGTCGCGCTGCACGTCAGCGCCCCCGGCGTACCGGCCGACGAGCTGGCGGAATTGGTCGCTGACGCCGACAGGATCTGTCCCTACGCCAACGCGATACGCGGCAACATACCGGTGTCCACACAGGTGACAGGGAAAGGCTGAGCGGCTTGTTCCCTTGCCCCCGTCCCCCCACCCGGCCGCGCCGGCGGCCACGACACGACAGAGGACCCCATGACCACCGAGGACAGCCTCGCCCACCCGGACCAGCCCCGATCGGGCATCGCCCGCGCCCTGGCGGTCATCGACGCCATCGGCCGTTCGCCGCAGAAGCACGGGGTGTCGACGATCGCCCGGGAGACCGGTCTGTCCAAAGCGGTGGCCTACCGCATCCTGCGGGAACTGGTGTCAGGTCAGTTCCTGCGCTTCGACGAGGAGACCAAGCTCTACGGTCTCGGCCCGGGGGCCCTGAACATCGGCCTCGCCGCCATGCGTGAGCTGGACATACCCGCTGTCGCGCACCGTCATCTCGCGACGCTCTCCGAACTGACCGGCCAGACGAGCACCCTGTCCGTGCGCCAGGGCTGGTCCCGCGTCTACGTCGACCAGGTGCTCTCCCGCCACGAGATCCGGATGTCCGTCGCGCTCGGCACCAGCCATCCGCTTCACGCCGGGTCGTCGTCCAAGGCGATCCTCGCGGCGCTGCCCGACTCGGAGGTGGAGGACTACATCGGCCACCACGAGCTGGACAGGGTCACTGCGGCCACGATCACCTCCGCCGACCTGCTCAGGGAGGAGATCGCCCGGATCAGGAGGCTCGGCTACGCGGCCAGTTACGGAGAGCGGCAGACCGAGGCGGCCAGTGTCGCCGCCGCCGTGCACGGGGCCACCGGACAGGTGGTCGCCTCGCTGTCGGTCTGCGGCACCAAGGCGATGTTCGACGGCGACGGCACCAGCCAGGAACGGCTGGGTGAAGCGGTGGCCAGGGCGGCGGCGGCGGTCTCCGCCGATCTGGGCGCCGGGCACCGCGGCCCGACGGGCGCCCCGGCGGGTGTGACGCCCGTACTGCGGCAGAACGGGCGGGCAGGTCTGTCCGCCGTCCCACGAGAGGAGCACCATGAGTGACCCGACCGCCCCCGCGGAGGTCTCCGCCGAGGTCCCGGCGGCTCCGCCGGGACCGCTCCACGGGCTGCTGGTCGTCGACGCGTCGACCATCCTCGCCGGCCCGCTCTGCGCCCAACTGCTGGGCGACTACGGCGCGGACGTCATCAAGATCGAGCACCCCGTCGCCGGCGACGGCATGCGCGGGCACGGCCACACCAAGGACGGCCACTCCCTGTGGTGGAAGGAGATATCCCGGAACAAGCGCACGGTCGGGCTCAGTCTTTCCGTCCCCGAGGGAGCGGAGATCTTCCGTTCCCTGATCGCCCGTGCCGACGTCCTCGTCGAGAACTTCCGCCCCGGCACGCTGGAACGCTGGGGCCTGGGCCCCGAGGAACTGCACCGCGTCAACCCGGGTCTCGTCATCGTCCGGATCACCGGCTTCGGACAGACCGGCCCCTACGCCGGCCGGGCGGGATTCGGCACCTTGGCCGAGGCCATGAGCGGCTTCGCGCATCTGACCGGGGCGGACGACGGGCCGCCCACCCTGCCGGCGTTCGGGCTCGCCGACAGCCTCTGCGGTATCGCCGCGTCGTCGGCGGCGGCCATGGCCCTCTTCGCCCGTGAACGCGACCCGCACCGGCGCGGCCAGGTCGTGGACATGAGTCTGCTGGAGCCGCTGATGGCCGCGGTCGGTCCCTCGCCCACGGTCTACGACCAACTCGGGCTGGTGGAACGGCGGCACGGCAACCGTTCCACCAACAACGCCCCGCGCAACACCTATCTCACCTCCGACGGCCACTGGGTCGCGGTGTCCACCAGCGCCCAGGTCATCGCCGAGCGCGTACTGCGCCTCGTCGGCCACCCGGAGGTCATCGGCGAGCCCTGGTTCGCGTCGGGGGGCGGCCGGGCAGCGCACGCCGACGTCCTCGACGGCATGGTCGGCGACTGGATCGCGGCCCGTACCCGGAACGAGGTGATCGAGGAGTTCACGGCGGCCGGCGCGGCGGTGGCACCCGTCTACGACGCCCGCGACATCGTCGAGGACCAGCACATCCGGGAGACCCGGATGATCACCAAGGTGGCCGACGACGACCTCGGACCGCTCCTGATGCACAACGTGATGTGGCGCATGTCGCGATCGCCGGGATCGATCCGCTTCACCGGCCGGTCCCTGGGGGCGGACACGGAGAGCGTCCTGGTGGACGAACTCGGCCTGGACCCCGCCGAGGTGGCGCGGCTCCGCGAGGAACGCACTGTCACCTGAACCCGTCGGGAAGGCCGGGCGCCCCGGCCGCCAACGACCGCACGTACCCGGCCCCGTGCCGGGAGCCGCACTTCGATCAGAAACGGATACTCCAGTGAGCAGCACCACGACATCGTCGGGCCAACTGGTCCGACCCGGCAGGGACCGCCTCCTGGACGCGCTGCGGGACGGCGTCCGGGCCTACGATCTGGCTCGGCCGATGTTCATCGGTATGCCGCAGTCCCCCAACCACCCGGCCTACTGGCACACCCTGCCGCGCCGCCACGGAGACCGGATCAGATCCGACGGGGGCTCGGCCGCCAACGACATGCTCGTGATGGGCACACACGTGGGCACCCATATCGATGCCCTCGCCCATGTCTCCCACAACGGCCTGTTGCACGGGGGAGCCGACGCGGCGGAGGCGGGAGCCGGCGGCGTCTACGCCGACCACGGTGTCCACACCATCGAGCCCATGGTCCGCCGGGGCGTCCTGCTCGACATCCCAGCCCTGCGCGGGGAGGAGTGCTGCCCACCGGGTTACGAGATCACCCCGGCCGATCTCGAAGCGGCGGCGCGGCGGCAGGGCACGGCGATCGGCGAAGGCGACGTGGTGCTGATCCGCAGCGGCTGGGGACGCCACTTCGACGACCCCGACACCCGGACCTACACAGGAGGCGAGTCCGGTGTGCCGGGGATCTCGGAGGCGGGCGCGCGCTTGCTGGCCGCCCGGCGGGTCCACGCGGCTGGCGCCGACACCATCGCCTTCGAACGGTTGGCGCCCGGCCAGGGACACAGTGTGCTGCCCGCGCACCGGGTGCTCCTGGTGGAGTCCGGCATCTACATCATCGAGACGCTGGCCCTGGAGGAGATCGCCGAACAGCGAGTGTATGAGTTCACGTTCGTCCTCGCGCCACTGCCGCTGTACGGCGCGACAGGGTCACCGGTGCGTCCGCTGGCGCTGGTCGGTGACGACCGGCCGACGACCGGGAGGGCCACCGATGGCTGAGCCGACACTCGCCGGTGAGCTGGCGGCCTTCGCCGGGGGCACCCCCTACGACGCGCTGCCGGCCGATGTGACCCACAGCGTCGGCCGACGGGTCCTGGACGTCCTCGGGCTGTGCGTCGCCGCCCACCGCCTGCCCACCAGCGGCGCGATCATCGCCCACGTCACCGAGCAGGGCGGACGCCCACAGGCTCACGCGGTCGGCGGCGGCCCTCGGGCGCTTCCGGCCCCGCTGGCCGCGCTCGCCAACGGTGTACTCGCCCACTCCCTGGACTACGACGACACCCATCTGCCGTCCGTGCTGCACCCCAGCGCCTCCGTCGTTCCCGCCGCGCTCGCCGCCGCCGAACTGGCCGGTGCCTCGGGCCGGGAGACCGTACGCGCCGTCGCCATCGGCCTGGAGGTGTGCGTCCGGCTCGGGATGGCCGGCTACGACCCGGAGGCGGGCAACTCGACGTTCTTCGAGCACGGCCAGCACGCGACGTCCATCTGCGGGACGCTGGGCGGCGCGGTCGCCGCGGGGATCCTGCTCGGCCTGGACGAGGGCGGTCTCACCGATGTGCTGGGCATCGCCGCGTCCACCGCGTCCGGCATCATCGAGGCCAACCGCACCGGCGGTACCGTCAAACGGCTGCACTGCGGGTGGGCGGCGCACGCAGCCGTCACCGCGGCGCAGCTGGTGGCCCGGGGCTTCACCGGACCGCCGACCGTGCTGGAGGGCAGGTTCGGCTTCTTCCAGGCGTTCCTGCACGGTGTCTACGCGCCGCAGGAGATCACCCGCGGCCTGGGCACCGACTGGGCCGTACCCGGCATCTTCTTCAAGCCCTACCCCGCCAACCACTTCACCCACACCGCGGTGGACGCGGCCCTGGAACTGCGCCGCCGGGGACTGGTCGCCGACGAGGTGGAGTCCGCCGTCCTCGGGGTGCCCGCCCCGGTTCTGCGGACCATCGGCCAGCCCCTGGAGCGCAAGCGCGCGCCGGAGAACGGCTACGAGGCCCAGTTCAGCGGTCCGTACGCCGTGGCCGCCGCGCTCTACGGAGCGGGGGAGGGGCTGGGCGTCGGCCTCGGCGACTACACCGACACGCTGGCAAGGGAGCCGCGGCGGCGCGCACTGATGGCGAAGATCGACGTGGTGGCGGACGCGCGCGCCACCGACGGCTTCCCGTACCAGTTCCCCGCCACGCTGACCGTCCGCGACACCCGCGGCCGGACCTGGCACACGGAGATGCTCACCAACCGGGGCGGCACCGACCGTCCGCTCACCGACGGTGAGCTGGAGACGAAGTTCCGGGACAACACGGCGGGCCGGCTGTCCCCGGCCACCGCCGACGCCGTGACGGCGCGGGCCCGGCAGCTCGACAAGCTCGACGACATCCATGAACTCCTGGGCTTCTTGGCGGAGTTCGACAGCAACAGCGGGAGGCAGTGAGATGAGCGACTACGACCTTGTGGTGAAGAACGCCCGGGTGGTCAGCCACGAGCGGGACGAGCCCGTCGCGGCGGACATCGCGGTCCGCGACGGCCGTATCGCCCTGGTGGCGCCGGAGATCGGCGCCGGTCCCGGCACCGAGGTGGTCGACGCCGGCGGCAGGCTCGCCTTCCCCGGTGTCGTGGACGCGCACCAGCACTGGGGTATCTACAACGAGCTGGCGCAGGATGCCGGTTCGGAGAGCCGGGCCGGCGCGCAAGGCGGGGTGACCACGGCGCTCACCTACATGCGGACCGGGCAGTACTACCTCAACAAGGGCGGCCCGTACGCGGACTTCTTCCCGGAGGTGCTCGCAGCCGCCGAGGGCCGTGCCCACATCGACTACGCGTTCCATCTGGCGCCGATGAGCCGCGGCCACATCGACGAGATCCCCGATCTCATCGAGCGATTCGGGGTGAGCTCGTTCAAAATCTTCATGTTCTACGGCAGCCACGGACTGCACGGGCGTTCCGCCGACCAGAATTCCTTCCTGATGACTCCGGAGGGCGAGCGTTACGACTACGCGCACTTCGAGTTCGTGATGCGCGGCATCCAGGCGGCGCGCGAGCGCTTCCCGGAACTCGCCGACCGGATCTCGCTGTCGCTGCACTGCGAGACGGCGGAAATCATGAGCGCGTACACCAAACTGGTCGAGGATGCGGGGGAGTTGACCGGCCTGGCCGCCTACCACGCGTCCCGGCCACCGCACTCGGAAGGGCTGGCCGTCTCCATCGCCGCCTACCTGGCGCACGAGACCGAGCTGCCGACGATCAACCTGCTGCACCTCTCCTCGCGCAAGGCGGTGGACGCGGCCGTCCGGATGGCACGGGCCTTCCCGCACATCGACTTCCGCCGCGAGGTCACGGTCGGACACCTGCTCGCCGACATCACCACCGCACAGGGACTCGGCGGCAAGGTCAACCCGCCGCTGCGGCCCCGCGAGGACGTCGAGGCACTGTGGGAGTACGTCCTGGACGGCACCGTCGACTGGGTCGTGAGCGACCACGCCTGCTGCCGCGAGGAACTGAAGTTCGGCGAACCGAAGGACGACGTGTTCCTCGCCAAGTCCGGTTTCGGCGGCGCCGAGTACCTGCTGCCCGGACTGATCACCGAAGGGAGCAGACGGGGCCTGTCCTACGGCCGGATAGCCGCCCTTACCTCCTGGAACCCGGCCCAGCGCTACGGGCTCGGGACCAAAGGAGCGATCGCCGTGGACCACGACGCCGACTTCTGTCTGGTCGACCCGGACGCGCACTGGACCGTACGGGCCGCGGACTCCGAATCGGCCCAGGAGTACACGCCGTTCGAGGGCTTCGGACTCACGGCACAGGTCACCGACACCTTCCTGAGGGGCCGCCAAATCCTCCGAGCGGGCAAGCCGGTCGGCGAACCGTCCGGTCGCTACCTGCGTCGGCCGGTGGCACGGCCGTGACACGCCGAGCGGCCGTGCCACGCGGAACGGCGCGAGGGGAGGGGGCCGGGCCGTGAGATCCGCACTGTACGTCCCGGGCGACCGGCCGGACATGCTGGCCAAGGCACCGTCCCGAGGCGCCGACGCCCTCATCGCCGACCTGGAGGACGCCGTCCCGCCGGCGGGCAAGGACCGGGCCAGATCGACGGTCGCGGAATGGCTCGCCGGGCGGAAGACGGACGCGGCGGGACCCGCGATCTGGGTACGCATCAACCCCGGGAAGCGCGGGCACGACGACGTACGCGCCCTGCTCGGCAGAGGAGTCACCGGCTTCTTCGTGGCCAAGGCGGAGTCGCCGGAGGACATCGACGCCGTGGCCCAACTGCTCGCGGACGACCCGAATGCGGTGCTCTGTCCCGTCCTGGAAAGCGCCGCGGCCGTCCTGGCGGCCCCCCGCATCGCCGGCTGTTCACGGGTCGCGCGACTTCAGCTGGGGGAGGCCGATCTGCGGGCGGACCTCGGGGTCTCCCTCGGCCCGGGAGAGCACGAACTGCTCTGGGCCCGGTCCCATGTGGTCCTCGCGTCGGCGGCGGCGGGCCTCGCTCCACCCATGGCGCCGGCCGGCACAGACGTACGTGACCTCGGGGCGCTGAGGGCCGGCACGGAGGCGTTGAAACGGCTCGGCTTCCGCGGACGTACCTGTGTGCATCCCGCCCAATTGCCGGTGGTCCACGAGGTGTTCACCCCGACCCCCGACGAACTGGCCCGAGCCCGCGATCTGGTGAACCGTTTCGAATCCGCCCATGGCGGAGCGATGCTGGACGAGGGGGGCCGCATGGTCGACGAGGCGGTCGTCCGACGAGCCCGCCGCCTGCTCTCCGAGACACCGGTGCCGGTCCTCGATCGCGGGGCGATCGAGGAGTGAGGCTGGTCGGACTCGAGGCCCGACCTCGCCACTCGCTACCGGACGAGCTGAATCATCCACGTCGCCCGGATCGCCGCTGTTGCCGGACGCCTGCCTACCCGCGGGTTTCCTCCGGGCCTCACTCGGTGCGCACAACTCGTTCTCACTCGGAGTGGGTCCGACCGTCGGCCCCGATGGACGGCCGAGCCGCTGGCGTACTCGGGCAAATCGACCGAGATGGTGCCACCCGGGAAACCGGTCACCCGGAACGAGTCGGCGCAGGGCGGGAGCCGCGTGGCCGGGTCCGCCGTGTGGGACAGCCGCTCGGTGCCACACCGGATGCGGCACCGAGCGGCCCGGTCCTCCGGGTCAGCCGTTCCGGCCCACCCGGAACGTCGTCGTGTACAGGCGCTCCTCGCCGGGTTCCAGGAACGTCATGGACCCGTCCTCCCGCGCGGCGGTCTCCCCCGCGACGTGGTGTGTGGACGGTTCGAAGCCCACCGCGTACGCGCCCTCGCGCAGGTGCATCCACTGGAAGTAGGCGGGGAACTGTTCAGGGTCGTACTCCAGCTCGAAGTACATGCCCAGGCGGTCGTTGACCAGCCGGGGCCGGACCAGACCGTCGGCGTCCGATACCGGCTCGTGCTCGTAGACCTGTTCCACGAACCCGCTCAGCGGACCGGGCATGTCCGTGTGGGAGACACCCTGCTCCGCGACGCTGTCGCTCTGCCACAGCGTGCGGCGCACGGGGATTTCGTAGCGCGCGCCCTCCTCCAGGAACGGCCAGCCGATGTTGATGTGGTACAGGAACATGTGGGGTGTGAGGTCGAAGCCCGCGTTGCGCACCCGGTCGATCAGCCGGATCTCCGTGCCGCCGAGGTCGGCCTCGATGCGGCGGGTGAGCCGCAGGTGCTCACCGAAGATCGCCGCCTGGCGCACCTCGCCCTCCGCCCACAGGACGCAGCGGTCGTCGCCCTCCCACCGCTCGCCGTACCCGGTGAGCCGGGCCGGCAGGTTCGCGACGCGCCCGTGCAGTCCGTTGGAGACCGTGCGGCGGGGCGGATAGCGGTACTGGGAAGCGTCCACCTCGGCTCCGAAGAGTGTGTGGTCGAGGCCGGCAGTGAGCAGCAGCCCGGAGAAGCTGCGCATGATCGACAGCCCTTCGTCGTCGCGGTACTCGTGCAGCCCGGGGTGGCGGAAACCGGTCGCCGAGCGCCAGCCGAAGCCGCGTCCCTCGAACTCCGCACCGCCCAGGTCCATGGCCCGGTCCACCAGTACGTCGAAGTTGAGACCGGCGCCGGTACGGAACTCCAGCGTGCGGATGCCGCGTTCGGAACCGTCGTCCAGGACGACGGACCGCACGCCGCCGGCCGCGCCGAGATCGCCGGCGAGCCGGGCGAGGGAACCGCGGTCGTAGTCGCGTCCGTTGAGGTTCACGACATCACCCACCCTCCGTTGACCTCGACACACTGGCCGGTGATGAACGTGGAGTCGGGTCCCGCGAGGAAGGAGACCACGGAGGCCAGTTCGTCGGGCCTGCCACGCCTCTTCAGCGCCTGGTGGTCGAGCACGTGCCGTGTGTACACCTCTGGGTTCTCGTGGATCTCCTCGGCTGCCGTGGGGAAGGCGCCGGGGGAGACGCAGTTGACCCGGATCTCCTGGGGGCCCAGTTCGCGGGCGAGGGCACGCGTGAAGGCGACGGCGGCGCCCTTGGTGGAGACGTAGGCGGCGAGTGAGTCCCAGCCGCCGTGCATGGTGATCGACGCGACGTTGACGATCGCCCCGCCACCCGTTGTGGCCATGTGGCGCGCCGCGGCCTGTGCGGCGACCCAGTAGGCGCGCTGGTTTACCGCCACGACCTCCTCGTACTCGGCGAGCGGCACCTCCAGGAAGGGCCGGCTCGGGTACACAGCGGCGTTGTTGACCAGGACGCGCAGGGTGCCCAGCTCGGTGGCGGTCCGGTCGACGGCCGCTGCGATCGCTGCGGCGTCGCGCAGGTCGGTGGTGAGTGCCAGCACCGGGGAACCGGCCTTCCGCACCTGCTCCACGGTCCGCTCCAACGGCTCCGCGTCGTGGTCGAGCACGGCGACACCGAATCCGTCGGCGGCCAGCCGGGAGGCCGTGGCCCGGCCCAGGGCGCCGCCGGCGCCGGTCACGAGTGCGGCTTGCGGTCGTTTCATCGGTGGTTCCCATCTTCCCGGTGTCGACCGGGCGCCGAGGGGGCGGATCGGGGCGTTGACACTGCGAGCCGTGCCCGCTTAGCGTGAATGTTAGCGCTGCCGGTAGCGCTAACAACAGGGTTCGGAACGACGGAACGACGAGAACCCGCACGACGAAAGCCCGCACGACGCGACAGGTTCCGCGCCCCCTTCCTCCACCCCTCCTCCAAGGAGTCCCATGAGCACGCGCGACAAGCCCGGCATACTCGCCGGGTACCGGGTCCTCGACTGCTCGATCGCCATGGCCGGCCCCTTCGCGGCGCAGCGGCTCGGCGACCTCGGCGCCGACGTGGTCAAGGTCGAGCCGGTCACCGGCGAGTGGCAGCGCCACGCGGCCGCCGGCGGTGCGGGCGGCAACCGGATCAACGTCTCCTTCCTGTCGCTCAACCGCAACAAACGCTCGCTCGCCGTCGACCTCAAGGACCCCGCGGGCAAGGACGTGTTGCGCCGGCTCGTGGCCGACGCGGACGTCTTCCTGCAGAACTACCGGCCCGGCGTCGCCGCCCGTCTCGGCGTCGACTACGCCTCGTTGGCCGCGATCAACCCCTCGCTGGTGTACGTCTCCATCTCCGGCTACGGCGAGGACGGACCGTACGCGCAGCGCCCCGGACAGGACCTGTTGCTCCAGGCGATGTCCGGGGCGATGCTGTCCACCGGCCACGCCGGGGAGGCGCCGCGCGCCGCCGGCCAGTACCTCGTCGACGCCGTCACCGCGTCCACCGCGTTCGAGGGCGTACTCGCCGCGCTGCTGCACCGTGAACGCACCGGCGTGGGCCAGCTCGTGACGGTCAACATGCTCGACGCGATCACGACCCTGCAGATGCAGGAGCTTTCGGTGCACACCGTCGGCTCCCTGGACCAGTCCCGCTCCGAGGAACCGCACGCGCACGTCTACATCCGCGCGCCATACGGCGCCTTCCGGACCGCGGACGGCTTCATCGTCCTCGCGTTCCCGTCGCTGAGGACTCTGGGAGAGACCATCGGCGAGGAGAGCTTTCTGTCCATGGAGGACGAGAAGCACGGCTGGACCCACCGCGACGAGATCTTCGCCCGCACCGCGGCCCGGCTGCTCGACAGGTCCTCGCTCCACTGGCTGGACGCCTTCAGGGCCGCCGGTATCTGGGCCGGTCCGGTCTACGGCTACGCGGACCTGGTCGACGACCCGCAGATCCGGCACAACGGCACCTTCGTCACCTACGACCACCCCACCGAGGGCCGCGTCAAGGTGCCCGGATTCCCGTACAAGTTCTCGGCGACCCCGCCACGCATCGACCGGGGCGCCCCGCTCACCGGTGAACACACCCGCGAGATCCTCGGCGAGGCCGGTCTCGACGACGCGGCGATCGAGGCGCTGTTCACCTCCGGCACCGTCGCGGAGACCTCGTGACCTACGCCGGACTGACGTGGGACCACCCGCGCGGATACGACGCCCTCGCCGCATCGGCCGGTGACCTCGTGCACTGGTCCGTCCAGCCGCTCGAAGGCTTCGAGTCCCACCCCCTCGACGATCTCTGTGCACGCTACGACCTCGTCGTGCTCGACCACCCGCACCTCGGCGAAGCCCTTGCCGCCGGCTGCCTGGTGCCGCTGGACGATCTGTTCACCTCCGAGGAACTGCACCGCTGGCGCGCCCGGTCGATCGGTTCCACCATGCGCTCGTACGCCATGGAAGGCGTCCAGTGGGCCCTCCCTCTGGACGCGGCCACCCAGGTCGCCGCCACCCGGACCGACCTCGCCGGTGAGCCGCCCGCCATCTGGGACGAGGTGCGCGACCTCGCGCGCCGCGCGCCGGTGGCCCTGTCGCTCGCCGGGCCGCATGCGTTCCTCACCTTCGCCTCCGTCGCGGTCGCCCTCGGCGAGGAGCCCGCCGCCCACCCCGACGAACTGATCGGTGACGGGACGGGGCTGGCGGTCCTCGACCTCCTGGCCGATGTCGACTCCCTCGCTCCGGCCGAGACGCGCACCCTCAACCCGATCGGGCTGCTGGAGTTGATGTCGCGAACCGACCGGCTCGCACACTGCCCGCTGGTATACGGCTACGTCACCTACGCCGACCGGCTGGCGTTCACCGACGCGCCGACGGCGCGACCCGGCGGGCTGCCGGGCTCCACCCTCGGCGGCACCGGGCTCGCCGTCAGCTCCCGGTGCACTCCCAGCGCCGACCTCCTCGACCACATGCGGTGGTTGATGTCTTCTCCCGCCCAGCGCGAATTCCTGCCCCGGCACAACGGGCAGCCCAGTGCGCGTTCCGCGTGGACCGATACGTCGATCGCCGGCGCGGACTTCTACCGACGTACCACCGCCACCTGCGAACAGGCGTGGGTTCGACCCCGGTACGACGGCTACATCGGCTTCCAGACCGCGGCCTCGGCCGTCGTCCGGGACGCACTCGCCAACGAGACCGGCCACCGGGCGGCGCTCGAAGGGATGCGCACGCTGTACCGGGCGAGCCGGGCGGCGGAGGAAGGACGAACATGACAGACCCCACCACGAGCACCCCGCCCGACCTCGGCACCGGGCACGTACTGCTGGAAGTCGCCGACCGCGTCGCGACCCTCACCCTGAACCGGCCAGAGAAGCTGAACGCCGTAACCCCCGAGATGTCCCGGGCACTGGTCCGTGCCGTCGAATGGTGTGACACGACGGACGACGTACGCGCCGTGGTCGTGACCGGCGCCGGCGGGCGTGCCTTCAGCGCAGGGTCGGACATCCGCGAACTCGATGGCTACCGCACGCCGTGGGAGTTCCGCAACCGCGTCGACTACTGCGACGCCATCCGCGAGGCCCGCACCCCGACCATCGCGGCGGTCGGCGGCTATGCGCTCGGCGGCGGGCTGGAGACCGCACTCTCCTGCGACATCCGCATCGCCTCGCGCACGGCGTCCTTCGGTGCGCCCGAGATCACGCTCGGCTGGATCGGGGGCGGCGGCATGGCCGCCTTCCTCAACCGCGCGGCAGGCCCCGGCAACGCTGCCCTGATGCTGCTCACCGGCGAACGAATCGACGCCGCACGGGCGTTGGCCTGGCACCTCGTGAGTGAAGTGGTCGCCCCCGGGGAACTCCTCGACCGGGCCCGTGCCCTGGCCGGAGTGATCGCCTCCCGGGCCCCCGTGGCGGCCGAAACGGCGAAGATCAACCTGCGGGCAGCCGGAAACCTGCCCGAGGACCAGGCTCTCGCCTACGAGCGGGACCTGCAGACGATCTGCTTCGCCACCGAGGACGCTTCCGAAGGCCGCCGCGCGTTCGCCGAGAAACGCCCGCCCGTATTCCGTAAACGCTGAGAGGACCGACATGAACCAGTGGCCCGACGCCGCGACCACCCTTCCTGCCGACGGAACCGAAGGGGCGCTCGTCGGCCGGATCTGGCGGCCCGGTCTCGGCCCCTCCGTCGTCACCGTCCGCGACACCGGTGTGCACGACCTGACCGCGACCTTCCCGACCGTGCGCGACCTCTGCGAAACACCGGACCCCGCGGGTCAGTTGCGCGCGGCCGACGGTGAGAGGATCACCGGACTCGACGAACTGCTCGCCAACACGCCGCCCGACACACGGAATCCGGCACTGCCCTGGCTGCTCGCCCCGGTGGACCTCCAGGCGGTCAAGGCCGCAGGGGTCACCTTCGTGGTGTCCATGCTGGAACGCGTGATCGAGGAGCGGGTCCGCGGCGACGCCTCCGGGGCCGCCGAGGCGCGCGAGCGGATCCGCGGGCTCATCGGGGACGACATCGCCTCGCTGCGGCCCGGCTCCGAGGAGGCCGAGGCGTTGAAGCAACTCCTGGTCGCCCAGGGGGTCTGGAGCCAGTACCTGGAGGTCGGCATCGGACCCGATGCGGAGATCTTCACCAAGGCCCCCGTACTGGCCGCCGTCGGCAGCGCCACCGACGCGGGGGTGCGCTCCTCGTCGCGGTGGAACAACCCCGAGCCGGAAGTGGTGATCGTCGTCTCCTCCACGGGCGAGGTCGTCGGCGCGACGCTCGGGAACGACGTGAACCTCCGTGACGTGGAAGGCCGTTCCGCACTGCTGCTGCCCCAGGCGAAGGACAACAACGCCTCGGCGGCACTCGGTCCCTTCGTGCGGCTGTTCGAGGACGGCTTCGGGATCGGGGACGTGCGGGAGGCGACCGTCACCTTGACCGTCGAAGGTGAGGACGGCCACCGGCTCGACGCGGTGTCCTCGATGTCCCTCATCAGCCGCGACCCCCTCGACCTCGCAGCCCAGTTGGTCGGACCGCATCACCGGTACCCCGACGGCGCGGTGCTCTACCTCGGCACGATGTTCGCCCCGGTGGAGGACCGCGACGCCCCGGGCCAGGGATTCACTCATCACGACGGTGACCTGGTCACGGTCGCGACTCCCCGGCTCGGCGCGCTCGTCAACCGGATCAGGGCCAGCGAGGCGTGCGAGCCGTGGACCTTCGGCCTCGCCGATCTGATGCGGTCGCTGTCCGCTCGGGGAGCAGTGTGACGACAGGCCCCACGGCCGGTGTCCCCGGCCGTGCGGACGGGGCGGTGGGCGGAACGCTGGATATCGTCTCCGGTGTGACTCCCGATCCCCGCCGCCCCCGCAAGCGTTCCGCGACCCGTTCGGTGACCCTGGCGGACGTGGCGGCCGCGGCCGGGGTGTCCGCCCAGACGGTCTCCCGCGTCGTACGCGATCCCCTGTTGGTGTCGGACGCGACCCGGGCCATGGTCGAGGCGGCCATCGCGACGACCGGTTATGTGCCCAACCTGGCCGCCAGCAATCTGGCGTCGAACCGCAGCCGCACGGTCGCCGTCCTGGTGCCGCAGATCAACGCGTCGGTCTTCGCCGACACCGTCCACGCCTTCTCGACCGCCCTGGCCGCCCACGGCTACCAGATCTTCGTCGGGACGACCGACTACCGGCCGGAGCACGAGGAAGAGGTGCTGCGCAGCTTCCTCGGCCGACGGCCGGACGGACTGCTGATGGTCGGCACCGACCACACCCCGGGCACCCGTGCCCTGGTGCGGGCGGCGGGGGTGCCGGTCGTCGAGACGTGGGGCTGGTCGGACGATCCACTGGATCTGCTGGTCGGTTTCTCGAACGAGGCGGCTGCGTCGGCGATGGTGGCCCACCTGGCGGAGCGTGGCCGGCGCAGGATCACGTTCGCGGGGCGACACACCTCCGGCGACCCGCGGGCGGCGGAACGCCTCGACGGGTACACGACCGCGGTACGCCAACTGCTGGGCGCCGCCCCGCGCACCGTCGACGCGGGTCCCGAGGCGGTCACCATGGACACCGGGGTCGCGCTGCTGGACCTGGCCCTTGAGAGATATCCGGACTCCGACGCGGTGATGTTCTCCAGCGACGTGTTCGCCGCCGGGGCCCTTCTGGCGTGTGTACGCAGGGGGATCGACGTACCCGGCAGGCTCGCGCTGGCCGGGTTCGGCGACTTCGAGTTCGCCCGCCATCTCGTACCGGCGCTGACGACGGTCGCCGTACCCGGCGCTCGCACGGGGGAGTTGGGGGCCGAGCTGCTGCTGGCCCGGATGCGCGGTGCCACGGTCGACGTCCCGCACCGGGACGTCGGCTACCGGGTCGTCGTCCGCGAAAGCTCCTGACCGGGCCGGGTCGCACGCGCCGGTCCGGCCCAGGGACGTTCAGCGGGCCGCCCACTCCAGACCCCGCTCGACGATCGTCGCCGTCTGCGGCACTTCGAGGTCCGCGACGCGGTGGCCGAGGGTGCACACGAAGACCTTTCCCGCTCCCCAGCGCCGGGTCCACACCACGGGGAACTCGACCGGCTCGTCCCACTGGTCCCCGGTGGGGTGGAGCACCGAACTCGCCAGCACGCTGTTGAGTCCGTCCGTCAGTACCCAGTAGTGCTCGGTGACGACGTCGTAGTCCCCGACGCCCGCGGTGATCGCCGCGTCCCGCACCGGCGACGGGGCGATCCGTACGGTGAAGTCCTGAAAGCCCTCCGGGTGCCAGAGGAACCGTCCTCCGACCATCCGCAGGTACCGCGCGCTGCCGACGTTCGTCCCGATGACGCCGGCGTGCCAGCCGGCGAATCCCGTGCCCGCCTCCACGGCCGAGACCAACGTGGCCTCCTGGAGCGGGCTCAGCTCGCCCCCTGACCACGAGTGCACGATCAGGTCGGTGGCGGCGAGCAGCGCCGCGTCCTCGTAGACCGCGAGATCCTCGGCGACCGTGATGTCGAACCCGGCGCGCTCCAGCCGGGGCACGAACAACCCGGTGCAGCCGACCGGATCGTGTCCCTCCCAGCCTCCACGGACCACCAGGGCCCTGCGCGCGGTCACTTGGCGATCTCCTCGTGCCGGCGCCGGCCTCCGGCGATGTGCCCCGTGGTCCCGCCCTGCGCGGGTGCGAGCCGCAGTCCGGCGTCGGCCGGGCGTACGTGCGGACCACCCGGGACGGACCACCGGCCGGACACGGACTGTGCGGCGATCTCCTTCTCGTCCACCTCGATGCCCAGTCCCGGCGAGTCGCCGAGGACGATCCCGCCGTCGGCGATCTCCTGGTCCACCCGCAGGCCGACCGGGAAGTTCAAGTCCTGTACCTCGGTGACCAGATGGTTGGGCACGGCCGCGGCCGCGTGCGCCATCGGGTTCCCGTTGTACCCCACCGGGCTCACCGGCAGGCTGTGGCCGTACGCGATCGTCGAGACCCGCAGGAAGTGGGTGATGCCCCACACACTCCCGGTCTGCACGACCCCCACCGCCTCGGCGTCGAGCAGCGCCCGGTAGTGCTCAAGACCCGTCAGGTTCTCGCCCGTTGCGACGGCGGCGCGGATGCCCGCCGCGACGGCGCGGTGTCCGGCGGCGTCCCACCGCCGGACCGGTTCCTCGATCCAGGTGAGGTCGACGCGGTCCTCGACGGAGCGGGCGAGGCGCACGGCCTGTTGGGCTCCCCAGGACTCGTTGACGTCGTACATCAGCGCGGGGCGTTCGCTGTTGACCCGCAGAACGTCACGGACGGCGGTGAGACGCCGCACGTCCCGGTCGACGTCCAGCCCACCCTTGACCTTTGCCCCCGAGAAGCCTCGTTCGACCCACCGCTCGTAGAACGCCACCAGCTCGTCGTCGGTGAGTGCGTACTCCAGGCCCGAGGCGTAGCCTGGCACGAAGCGGTCGGCGGCTCCCAGCGTCCGCCAGAGCGACTCCTGAGCGATCTTCGCCTTGAGGTCCCAGAGCGCCATGTCGAGCGCACCGATGGTCCCGAACACATGGCCGCCGTGACCGGACTTGAAGACGTAGGAGAGCATCCTGTCGTACAGCGAGGTGACCGCCCGCGGATCCTGGCCCTCGAGCGCGGGGAACACACGGTGCACATCGGGGTGACTTCCGAGGCCGACGCCGGTGAGACCCTCGTCGGTCTCCAGCAGCAGCACGGGTACCTCGGTGATCCCGCCTGCGACGACGCCGTTCACGTCGCCCACCGGTCGTCCCCACTTGTGCACCGTGGCAAGGGACCGGTATCCGGTGATTCGCATCGCTTCTCCTTGGTCCGCGCGCGTCAGCACCGTCACCATCTGCGGCGCGTGCCGTGGGAGGTCCGACCGGATGCGTGCGGGTACCTGCCGGGAGCGACGGGGCAGGGAGCGCCCGCGGGCGCCCGGCCGCCGGGGTGGCGTACGCGCCCTCGCCCCTCCCGCGACCGGTCAGTCGTAACTTGTGATACGAGTGATGACTCTAGCATGTTCCGCTAGCCTTGGAGCGTCGGACAGCGCGGGCCGGGCAACCTGCACACACCTTGGGAGTCTCTGACCAGATGAGTAAGCCATCCGCGGACACTGTTGCAGTGCCCCGCCATCGACGGCGTCGGCCACCGCTCGCCGCAGCGGTCGTCCAGAGCCTCGCGACGGCCATCGTGCTGGGGGAGTACCCCCCGGGAACGGCGCTCCCGTCGGCGGGTGATCTGTGCGAGGAGTACGAAGTGAGCCGCACCGTGATCCGCGAGGCGACCACGACGCTCGCCGAGAAGGGGCTGGTCGCAACCCGGCAGGGCTGGGGCACCGTTGTGCTCGACCAGGAGCAGTGGAGCCTGCTCGACCCGCTCGTCCTCGACGCGCTCTTCCAGCGGAAGGACCGCCTGGTCTTCCTGGACAACCTCATCGAGATCAGGACGACGCTGGAATGCGCGATGGCCGCCCGCGCGGCCCGGTGCATCGACGACGCCCAGGCGGCGGCGCTGTCGGCCAAGCTCGACGAACTGGCCTCTCTGCGGGACGATCCCACGGCCTATTCGCGGGCGGACATTGAGTTCCACGAGATCATCCACCGGGCGTCGCAGGACGCGTTCGGGCGGGCGATCGTCTACAGCATCCAGGGGAAGGCGGTCCGGTCGCCCCAGTACAGCGGTGATCCGACGCGCGAGGACATCGACCTCACCCACGAGGCGCACGCCCGGGTCGCGGCGGCCGTGCTCGCCAGGGACGCCGAGGGTGCGGCGGAGGCGATGCGCTTCCACATCACGTCGTCGTGGGAACGCCGTCGCCCGCAAGACACGACGGAGGCGTGAGAAGGCCGGGGCACCCGCCGCGCGGCGGATGCCCCGGCCCGGTCGGGGGCCTAACGCCCGGCCCCGCAGGCGCCCCCGTTCGTCCAGGGGCCGTTCGCCTCACCCGGAGTCTCGTTCCGTGTCCACCACTTCGCCGCCCACAGGCGCCCGTCGTGCGCGACCGTGTCACCGGCGCGGTGGACCGAGGAAGCCGTCCACGCCGGCACCGTGGTGCCCGCGCACGACACGGGCTTTCCGACCTCTGCCCAGGCGCCGGTGACGGACGTGCCCGGCTCCTCGCCGCGTGCGTACCACAGGGCGCCGTACGCCCGGCCGTCGCGGAAGACGGTGTCACCCGCGCCGTAGGTCTTGGAAGCGGACCAGCGGGTCGACCGGTACGTGTCGATCGCGCCCCGCAGCGCCGTGTCGGCGGCGTCGATCCGCTTCTGGGAGGCGTCGGTCGCCTCGCCGTCGTCGGTCGCGGCGGCGACGGCCTTCATAAGCGGCGGGCCATTCCCGCCCGGCTCGTCGGCGAGCGCCTTCTCCGCCCGGTCGACCGTGCTCCACAGAGCCTTGGCGTCGCCGCGGTGCGGACGCCCGATCCCCTCGGCGGTGACCCCGCGGTTCCACTCCGCGATCCACCCGGATCCGTACGACTGGGCGACCGTGCCGGAGCCGGAGAACTTCAGGGTGTCCAGGTCCAGACCCGTCTCCGTCACCGAAGTGGCCGACAGGCCACTGGTGTTGACCTTGTCGCTCCAGCGGGAGATGTTGAACACGGACGTCGGCTCGGAGAACGTCGCGTTCGTCTCGACGAACCCGGCCGGGCCCGCGGAGCCGATGGTCACCGCGTGGTCGATCTCGACCCGGGACGGCACCCAGACCGAATCGGGGTCCTCCCACACCATCGCCCGGCTGCACCCGTTGGTGCCGCTCGTCGAGTACGTGGCGCTGGTGCACACCTCGCCCGTCTCCGTCACCCGCGGGATGAACCAGTCGGTGATCTCCGGGTACGTGATCGGGGTGCCGTCGGAGTACCTCTGCTTCCCGTCCACGTAGTGCTCGTGCCAGGTGGCGACGGACTCCGGGGTCGCGCTGTACTTCTCACCCTCGCGAACGTCGAGGAACGCGTTGTAACGGCTCTCCAGCACCCAGCTGTTGGCCAGCGGCAGCCGCGTCTCGCCGTTCTTGTGGTAGATCCCGCCGTGGCCGGCGTGCTTCACGCCGATGAAGACGTTGTCGTTGACGGTGTTGCTGTGGCCGGAGTTGAGGTTGACGCCGGAGTTGGAGCCGTTCACCACGTTGTGGTGGAACCTGACGCCGGTCGCCCCGTCGTCCATGTACAGCGCGTCGTTGGAGCCGCCGATCTTCTCGAAGTGGTTGTAGCCGATCTCGTTGCCGAGATAGGTGAAGTCACGTCCCGCGTAGATGACGCCCATGTCGCCGGCGTTCTTCACCACGTCGTAGAAGTGGTTGTGATTGACTCGCATGTCGTTGCCCATGATCTGCACCGCCATGTGCGGCGCGTCGTGGACGTAGTTGTACTCGAACGAGTTGCCGACCCCGTACAGATAGCCGGCCGGGGTGTACGTGGCGAGTTTGGAGAAGCGCGCGATCTCGTTGTGGCGGGCGACGTTGTTCCCGCGCCGCAGGGTGGCGCGGTCGCCGCCGCCGAGCAGTACGCCTCCGCCGCCGAGGTCGTGCAGATAGGAGTTCTGCACGACGTTGTCGCGTCCGCCCTGCAGGGTCTCGTAGTCGGGCATGCTGGTGATCGTGTCCGTCGTACGGCCGATCCGGATCGCGTCCATGCTGACGTTGGAGATGTCGACCCCGTCGATGAGGGTCCCGACGGCGTCCAGCAGTTGCACTCCGCTGATGAGCGACCCGGTCATCGACAGGCCGCGCACCGTCACCCCCTGGGTGGAGTCCAGCAGCAGGAAGTTCTTGTCGAACGTCTGCAGCGTGGCGGTCATGCCCTCGACGGTGCCGCCCTGGGGACGGTAGTAGAGGACGTCGTTGTCGTTGTAGCGGTCGATGTAGTACTCACCGGCCGTGTCCATCTCCGACAGGACGTTGAGCACCTTGACCTTGGTCCAGGAGTCCTGCGGGATGTACATGGAGGGGTACTTGGCGTACAGCGTGTCGCCGCTCCACGACAGGATGCGCAGCATGTCGTTGGCGTAGTTGTTGCCGAGATAGCCGGAGATCCAGCCCTCGGTCTCGGACTTGGTGTTGTCGATGTCCTCGATCCACCGCGGGTCCAACTGGACCGGCACGTCCTTGTAGTCGCCGAAACCGCGGGTACCGAGGTCGTCCACCGCCGGCACCGCCTCGGGTGCCCACCGCCGGTAGCGGTCCGCCTCCGCCGCGCGCCCGCCGACGGTGAAGACCGACGGTGTCATGCGACGCATCTCCTCCGGGGTCCAGGTGTCCCGGCTCTCGCCGGCCGGGAGCTGCTGCTTCTTGTCTTCGAACTGGGCTCGGGGGGTAGTGCCGGAGCCGTTCCAGGCGCTCTCCGGACCGAAGCGGGCGTCCAGGTCCACGTTCATCAGGTCCCTGGGTCCGGCGGCGCCCCACTTGGCGCCCGTGCCCCACAGGTGGCAGTCGGTTTCCTTCGTGGAACAGCCGTTGCCGTTCGGGTACTCGGCGAGAACCTGGGTTCCGCCGTTCACCACGAGTTCCGGGGCGAAAGGCTGCTGGACCCAGTTGAAACCGTTCTTGTAGAGAGTGCCGGGGTCGATGCCGTGAGCACCCAGGTCGTACACATACACGCCCTCGCGCGACTCAGGGGTGTCCAGGCGGCTGTTGGAGGAGTACTGCGCCTCGGCGAGCGTCTCGTCGGAGAAGTCGGTGAGCTTCTTCCACCCCTCGGCCGGAAGCTCGTGCGACCCGGTGATCGTGACCTTCTCGCCCCTGTAGGCGGCGTACGTGACCCACGAGTTCTCCGGTCCCTCCAGCCGGATGGTGTCGTCGAGGACGTACGTGCCTCCCCGGATGTACACCGTGCCGCGCTCCTCGGCGGAGGTGCGGCCGGCCAGGGCGTCCCGCGCGGCGGTGATCGTCTTCAACGGAGCGTTCTTGGCGCCGCTGTTGCCGTCGTCGCCGTCGGAGGCCGATACGTGGACCGTCAGGTCCGCGGAGGAGGTGGCCGCTGCCGGGGCCGCCGACGCCGGGCCGGCCGCCGGCCCGCCGAGGCTCGTCATCAGCGCCAGCACGACGGAGGCCGTCACGATCCGCGCCTGTCGTCTCCCAGTTCTCACCATGGAGAAGCCTTTCGTTGGATGCCATGTTCCTGGCACGGCCGCGACGTGCGGGCCCGTGAGCCGCCCGGGACGAAGGCCGCAGGGCAGACAGGACATGTATGACATGTGCACAGTAGGGACCTGTGGGGGCGGGCACAAGGGTGGGGACGGCAGGAAACAGGGCCGGAATTCAGTCCAGGTGGAACACCTCCTCGGCGTTCACCCAGCGCTCGCTGGGCTCCGCCGAGTCGAGGGGCCGCTGGCAGGGGTCGGTCAGCGCCCACCACTCCCGGGTGGCCGGATCCGCGGCGACGGCGGCCATGTCGGCCTCGTAGTCGTCGCCGGTGTACTCGTAGTACGCGAACAGTGTGTGGTCACGCAGGAAGATGGAGTACGAGGTGATGTGGGCGCGCGACAGCGTGTCCAGCACCTGCACGGGGACGTTCCGGTGCAACTCCCGGTACCTCGCCTCCTGTTCAGGACGCAGATGGATCACGGATCCGACGCGGCGGGGGGTCCGGGGTGCGGACATGGCGATGGCTCCTTGGCGGGGACTTCGCGGACACCTCCTAGCCCTTGACGGCTCCCGCCGCGAGACCGCTCATGACGTGACGCTGCATCACGACGAAGATCACCAGGATCGGGATGACCGCGAGCAGCAGTGTCGGGAACACCTTGGTGTAGTCCGTGGAGTACTGGCCGACGGCCGCGTACACACCGGTGGTCACCGTGTAGACGCCGCTGCCGGGGCCGAGGATCATCTGCGGGCTGGCGAAGTCGTTCCAGACGCTCAGGGAGTTGAGGATGAACACGGTGGCCAGGATCGGCCGCATCAGCGGGACGATGATCCGCCACAGGGTGTAGTACCTGCCGGCCCCGTCGATGGCGGCCGCCTCGTCCAGCGACCTGGGCAGCATCCTGATGTAGCCGAAGAGGACGAACAGCGTGAACGGGACGGTGGTGGCCGTCATGAACAGGACGAGCCCCGGCACGGTCCCCATCAGACCGAACGCGCGCAGCACGAAGATGACCGGCACCAGGATCACCTGGGTCGGGATGAACATGCCCGCGATGAAGAAGAACAGCAGAATCCTGGAGATCAGTCTCGGCGTGCGTGCCAGTACGTACGCCGCCGGCGCGCACACGCCCATCGCGAGCGCGTTCACGCAGAGCACCAGGGCGATGGTGGTGCCGTACCCGTTCAGGATGCTGAAGTCCGGGTTGTTCCAGGCGTCCGCGAGGTACTGGAACGTGAGGGAGCCGAAGTCCAGCGTGAAGGGGTTGGCGAGGATGTCCTGCTGGCTCTTGAAGGCGTTGACCACCAGGATGTACATCGGCACGAGCATGCCGAGGGACACCAGGGTGATGAACACCACCCGCACGGTGGCCGCCGAGTTGAGTGTCTTCTTCATCCGATGGACTCCGCGTCGTCCTCGGCGCGCCTGCGCAGGACGAGGACCGTGAGGGACAGGACCGCGGCCGCGAGGATCAGCAGCACGGCCTGCGCCGATGCGAGGCCGATGTCCCGCTGCGGGAACGAGACCGCGAGGATCGAGTAGGCGAGGGTCTTGGTGGACCCCGCGGGGCCGCCTCCGGTCAGCGACACCACGACGTCGTACGTCTTGAGGAGCGAGATGCCCGAGGTGAGCACGGCGACCGTCACCGTGGAGGCGAGCGAGGGCCAGGTGACGGCACGGAACGTCTGCCATCTGCCCGCGCCGTCGAGCCTCGCCGCCTCCAGCAGGTCCGCCGACACGGCCTGGAGACCTGCCAGATAGAGGATCAGCTGGACGCCGAACAGGGACCAGGCGATGACGGTGATCATCGACCAGAGTGCCCAGTCGGGGTCGCTGAGGAAGGGCAGGCTGTCGGTGCCGACCTTCTCCAGCATGGTGTTGACCACGCCCTGCGGCCCGAGGATGGCCTGCCACAGGAAGCCGACGACCAACGCGCTGAGCACGTGCGGATAGAACATGACCACGCGGCCGAAGGTGTTGAACCGGTTGGTGCGTTGCAGGAGCAGCGCGAGCCCCAGAGCCGCGAGGTTCACCACGATCGCGCCCACCACGGCCACCACGGCGGTGACCACCATGATGCGGGTCATGTCGTCGGAGTCGAAGATGTGCCGGTAGTTCTCCAGACCGACGAACTCGGGGACCCGGCTGGGGAATCCGTTGTACTTGGTGAAGCTGTAGTAGACGGCGTAGACCACCGGGACGACCAGCAGAGCGGCGTAGATGAGCACCGCGGGGACGACCATGCTGACGGCAGCGCCGGCGTCGCGCCATCTCCGCGGCCGCGAAATGGATTTCAGTGCCATGGTCAGCGGTTCTCGTCGACCCACTGGTCGATGGCCTTGGCGGCGTCCGCCGGGCTCGCTCCCGTGTAGAGGCTCTGCGCGACCTCGGTGAACTTCGGGTTGAAGCCCGTCACGGGCAGCCGGACATTGCCCTGGCCTTCGCCGACGGCGACCAGTTCGGGAGCGTCGTCGAGAACACCCTGGATCTGGGCGTCGACACCGGTCTGCTCGACCTCGGAGCCCTGGCGGAACACTCCGTCGGAGCCGAGCTGAGTCTCCACGGCAGCCGGGTCCGTGACCAGGTACTCCACCAGTTGTCTGGCGCCGTCCGCGTCGGTGGCGTCCTTGCTCACCATGTACGGGTTGGCCATGGTGGCGCCCTGCGGACCCGGGTGGCTCTCGCCGTCCTCGACCGGCGGGGAGAACACGCCCACCTCGAAGGGAAGCTTTCCGGCCTTGTCGAGCGTGGCGGCGAACCAACTGCCGTTGGTGTAGAGGCCCACCTTGCCCGCGACGAAGTTGCCGTCCGCCTGCGAGGGGTTGAGACCGACGTCGCTCTTGGCTATGTAGCCGGCGTCTATCCACTCCGCGTACTTCTGGAACGCCGGCTCGTAGGCGTCGCCGACGGCGAGTTCTCCGTCCTTGACGGCGCTCTGCCACTTCGGATGCGCCTGGTTGAGCGTGGGGTGGAAGACCTGCTGGAGCTGGAGACCGGTCATGTAGTCCCCGGCGGTCTGCATCGGCGTGTAACCGGCCTTCTTCAGCGCGGCCATGTCGTCCGCCAGGCCGTCCCAGGTCGTGGGGGTCTCCTTGATGCCGGCCTTCTCGAAGGCGGTCTTGTTGTAGTAGACGAGCGACTGCGTCTGGGTGCCGACACCGACCGCGTAGTGCGCGTCGCCGAGGGCGTACTCGTCGAACATCGGGGTGTCCTTGGCCCAGTCCTCGTCGGTCAGGTCGAGCAGTTCGGGGGCCGTGTCGTCGTCGGGGAAGATCGACTGGATGACGTCGGGCGCGGTCCCCGCAGCCAGCTGCTGAGGGAAGGACTCGGCCACGGACTTGCCGGTCGGCCCCTCGATCTTCACCTTCAGACCGGTCTCGTCCTCGAACGGCTTGACCAGCTTCTCCCAGTAGGCCTGGTCCAGGTTGTCGGTCAGGTTGACCATCATCCGGATCTCGCCGTCCTCGCCGCCGGACTGGCCGGTACCCGAGGAGCAGGCCGCGAGGAGCGTCAGTGGAACCACGGCGGCGAGGGCGGCGAGGCGCGCCGTGCTCCCTCTGTTGGCAGACATCATTGTCGTCTCTCTTTTCCTTCGGCGGAAACGGGGATCAGCATTCACCGGACAGTGAGGGGTGGGACGTGCGGTCCGGCGTCACAGTCGGCCCCGGTAGGGCAGGGGGCCCACGGCCGTGATGTCGGTGGGGGCTTCCTCGCGGTCGACGCGGTAGATACCGTCGTTGGCGACGAAGAACTCGGGAACGCGCGGGTAGTGAAGGTTCTCGGGCAGCGGCTCGCGGTCGGTCCAGGAGAAGAACTCCCGGGCGAACGTGTCCATGTCCTTGCGGCCGTAGAGGTGCAGGTCCCCCGCGGTGAGCGGGGAGCGTACGCACCAATGGACACCTGACTCGGCCCAGAAGGCACGGTCGCTGATCAGCACCGACTGCCGCTCCCTGGGGGCGAACACCGTGTCCCAGAACCCGTCGCCCGGACCCAGTTCGGCCATCAGGAACATCAGGTCGTGGGCGTGCCAGGCGGTGCTGGGCGCGATGTCGGCCTCGGTGTGCCAGCCACTGGCGGAGGCGAAGTAGCCGCCGGGTGTCTGGTAGTGGGTGTAGGTCGCCAAACACGCCTCGGTGAAGGCTGTCAGCTCGGCGTCCGGTTCCTCGGCCAGCACCTCGTGGATGCCGTAGAGGGTGAGTCCCATGCCCGCGATCAGCATGGGCGTGTCCGTCTTCAGGGAACGGCCGTCCCGCACGTACCAGTAACGGTGGTAGCGGGTGGCGCCCGTGGCGTCGGTCCAGGCGGAACGTACGACGTGCCGGCACAGGCGCTTCGCCTCGGCCAGCAGGCCCGGGTCGCCGTAGGCGCGGTAGCCGAGCACCAGGGGGACGATCATGAGGCCGTAGTACTCGGCCGGCTCCAGGATGCCGCCCTCGGTGCGGTCACGCACCGTACGGAAGGTTCCGGCGCTCTCCGCGTCGGGCACCCCCCGGTGGTGGAAGAGGCCGATCAGGGTGGCGAGATCCTCGGGTATCTGGCCCGCGTAGGTCTTGTCGTCGGCCAGTTCGGTGTAGAGCTGTTTGACCCAGACCCGTGCGTACTCCTGGTTGCAGGTGCCGTCCTCGCCGGCCCGGCCGCCCCCGTACATCTCGCAGGCGTCCAGGTTGCGCCGGACGGCGGCCAGCGCGCGGCTCACCTCGTCGGCGGGCAGCAGATGACGGGCGTGCTTCAGTGCCAGGAGCATGCCGAGGCTGCCGACGGCGTTGTGGATGAGCCCGGTGGTGGCCGACTCGCCGACCTGGAAGCCGATGTGCTGGTACTGGCCGTCGGCCTGCAACTCGGTGGACTGGTAGCGAATCAGCCGCCGCAGCAGGTCGACGCCCCGCTCGTCGGGCTGCTCGGCCAACGCCTGGGCGAAGGCGCCGACGGCCGGACCCGCGAAGGTGGTGTGTCCGCTGGTGAAGTCGAGGAAGGTGAACGGATTCGTCCCCCACACGCTGTGGTTGTGGAAGCCGTTGATCGCGCCTTCGTCCGTCACCCAGCTGTGCAGCCAGCCGGCCAGCGCGGCCGTGTCCGGCTTGGTCGTGCGGTGTTCCATGGCGTTCCTTCCGGGGTGGTTCACACGGCCGCGCGGGTCGGCGTCGGGGGGCCTTCGGGAAGTAGTCCGAGCGCGGTCAGTTCGTCCCAGAGCGCGTCGGGTACGCAGGCCGTCAGCCGGTCGGCGTTGGTCCGGGACTGGCCGGCGTCCCGGGCTCCGAGCACCACCGACGTGACCCCGGGATGGAGCAGGGGGTAGGCGAGTGCGGCCTCCGGCAGGGTGATGCCGTGGCGTTCGCAGACGTCAGCAATCGCGGTGGCACGGCGGGTCAGTTCGGGGGAGGCGGGCCGGTAGTCGTAGCTGGCGTCGGCCGGCGGACGCGGCGCCGCGAGCAGCCCGGAGTTGTAGACCGCCGCAGCGACGACGCCCACGCCGCGCTCCCGGGCGAGCGGCAGCAGTTCGGCCTGGGCGGAGTGGTCGAGCAGGGTGTGACGGCCGGCCACCATGACGATGTCGGTGTCGCAGCGGCGGACGAACTCCGTGAGCATCGCGGCCTGGTTCATGCCCGCGCCCACCGCCTTCACTACACCTTGGTCCCGGAGTTCCACGAGGGCGTCGAAGCCCGTGGTGGACGCCGCGTGCCAGTGTTCGTCCGGGTCGTGGAGGTAGACGACGTCGATGTGGTCGAGGCCCAGGCGTTCCAGGCTGCCCTCCAGCGAGCGCAGGACTCCGTCCCTGCTGAAGTCCCAGCTCCGGCGGAACGCCGCGGGCACTGCGAATCCGCCGTCGTCGAGGAGATGCGCGGTCTCCGGACTCGGCTCCAGCAGCCGCCCCACCTTGGTGGAGACGGTGTACTCCTCGCGGGGCCGCCGCGCGAGCGCGGCACCCAGGCGGCGTTCGGAGAGCCCGAGTCCGTAGTGCGGAGCCGTGTCGAAGTACCGGACACCGCTTTCCCAGGCCGAGTCGACGGCGCCCCGGGCGTCCTCGTCGCTGGTCACGCGAGCGAGGTTCCCCAGCTGGGCCGCTCCGAGGCCGAGTTCGGTCAGCACGGGGGAGCGCGGGCAGACGCGGGTACGCATCCGGCTCACCGGACCCTCGTACGCGCCGAGAACGCCAGGTCCTCGGGATGGGCGAAGGGGAGGCCCGCGGCGAACCGCTCCACCTCGCCGGCGACGGCGTCGCCGATGCGGTGCAGCTCACCCCCCATGGAACCGGCTGTGTGCGGGGTGAGCAGGACGTTGTCGAGCGTCCACAGTTCGCTGTCGGCGGCGGGCGGCTCCGGGTCGGTGACGTCGAGCACGGCGTCGATCCGGCCGGTGCGCAGTTCGGCGGTCAGCGCCTCCTGGTCGACGACGGCGCCGCGTGCCGTGTTCACCAGCGTCGCTCCGTCGCGCATCAGGGCGAGCCGCCCCGCGTCGATCTGCCCCCGCGTCGTGGGCGTCAGGGGCTGGTGCAGTGAGATCACCTGGCTGCTCCTCATGAGTTCGTCGAGCTCCACCGGCCGCGCGCCGAGGCCGGCGGCCTCCTCCGGCGCGAGCGTAGGGTCGTACAGGAGCACGTCCAGGTCGTAGGGGCGCAGCAGGTCGAGGACCGTGCGGCCCACTGCGGAGGCGCCGACGATGCCCACGGTCTGCCGGTAGTTGCCGAACCCCTCGGGCACGGCGAAGTTGTCCGGCGGAGTCCGGGTCCGCCGGTAGGCGCGTCCCGCCGGCAGGACGCGCTTCCCGGCCAGCAGGATCATGGCGAGCGCGTACTCGGCCACGGGCCGGGAGTTGGCGACGCGGGCGTTGGCCGCGACCACTCCACGGGCGGCGAACGCCGCGGGGTCCTCCAGACAGGTCGCGGCGACCCCACCCGCGTAGATCACGGCCCGCAGCCGCGCGGTGTACGGCAGGTGGGCGACCCGGACGACGGGCGCGTTCCAGCCCGCGACCAGGATGTCGACCCCGGCCAGCGCGTCCCGGGAACGCGCGGAGTCCAGCTCCGTGAGAACGAGATCCGTGTCGATGTCGGCGGCACGGTGCAGGCGGGCGAGTGCGTCCTCGTCGAAAAGGGACCGGGCCAGCCGCGGGGGGTTCATGGACAGCACGGCACGTGGTCGCGTCACGGGGATGCCTCCCTCTCGCTCCGGCCGTCGCGCGTCGGGCGTTCGGCGTCGGTACGGGCGCGGCGGCCGTCCGAGCCGGACTCGGCCACGAGACGCAGACCGGCGGCGACCGGCCGTACGTGCGGCCCGGCGGGCTGGGACCACCCGGCTGTCCCGTCCAGGCGCGCGAGGGCCGCTTCGTCCACCGAGATGCCGAGGCCGGGGGAGTCGCCGAGGACGATGCCGTCGTCCGCGATCACCTGGTCGACCGTGAGGCCCACGGGGGTGGCGGTGTCCTGCACCTCGGTGACCAGATGGTTGGGTGCCGCGGCGGCGGCGTGGGCGAGCGGGTTGCCTTCGTAGCCGACCGGGCTGACCGGCAGATCCTGGCCGTGCGCGAGGACGGCGACGCGCAGGAAATGGGTGATGCCCCAGACGCTGCCGGTCTGCACCACCTGGACGGCGTCCGCGGCCAGCAGGGGGCGGAACTGTTCGAGGCCGGTCAGGTTCTCGCCGGAGGCGACGGCGGTGCGGGCCGCACGGCCCACGGCGCGGTTGCCCGCCACGTCCCAACGGCGCACCGGCTCCTCGATCCAGGCGATCTCGACCTGGTCCTCGATACGGGCGAGGAGGCGGACCGCCTGGTGCCTGCCCCAGGTCTCGTTGACGTCCAGCATCAGGGCGGGGGAGCGGGTGTTGTCGCGCAGTACCTCCGCCACCGCGGTCAGCCGGCGGATGTCGCTGTCCGGGTCGAGACCACCCTTGATCTTGGCGCTGGTGAAGCCGCGTTCCGCCCAGTCCGCGTACAGCGCCACCAGTTCGTCGTCCCCGAGCGCGATGTCGAGGCCCGAGGCGTAACCGGGCACGAAGCGGTCGGCGGCGCCGAGCGTGCGCCACAGGGGCTCCTCGGCCATCTTCGCCTTGAGGTCCCAGAGCGCCATGTCGAAGGCGCCGATGGTGCCGAAGACGGCGCCGCCGTGACCGCTCTTGAACGTGTGGGCCAGCATCCGGTCGTAGAGCGCGGTGACAGCGCGCGGATCGTGGCCCTCGACGGCGGGGAAGATTCGTTCCGCCGCGGCATGGGCGCCGAGCCCCACACCGGTGAGACCGGCGTCGGTGTCGACCAGCAGGACCGGGACTTCGGTGATTCCGTTCGCGACGAAGCCGTTCGCGTCTCCGACGGGGCGGCCCCAGTTGTGCACGGTCCGGAGGGTCCGGTATCCGGTGATCTTGATGTGCTCCCCCCTCTGCGTCCTCGTTCGCCGTCCCGGGCGGAGGTGATGTCGCCTCCGGGACGCCGCCGAGGTGGCCGGTACGTCCCTGGCTCGGGTAGGTCTCGGGAGCGAGTCACGATCGCGGGCCATGGGGGAGCGCGTCGGGACGCGTGGCTCGCGGTCGACGACCGCACCTTGCTGGATGTTCCGCGGTGACTCTTCGTCGGGGCGGGGAACGGCGTGGCACGCCGCCGGGGACCCGGACCGCGCCCTCAACAGTCGTAACGTATCATACAAGTGACGACCTGGAAGTCCCCCGTTAACATCCGGATGCGGCGCGTGGGGTGGGTGAGCTGGCACGCTTCGGCCGTGCGTGATCCGCGGAATCGGCGCGATCCCCCGCTCGTTGACCTGCGCGTACCCGTCCGCGTGGCGCTCCGGAGAGTGCGAGCGCCGGGACGGGTCCCCTCGCCTCACTGCCCGGAGGAGTCCTCCGGGGCCGCCCCTGCCGGATCGGAGAGGTGGCCGTCCACCTCACCCGCCGCGTGGGCGGCGAACATCGGACCCGCGACATCGGGATCCCCGGAGCGCAGGACGTCCAGCAGATCCGCGTGGTGCTCGGCCAGGGCGCCCCAGCCGCCGACGTAGCGCGGGTCGCCCAGCACATGCAGATCCCACAGGCTGGACTCGATCATGCGCCACAGGCGGATCAACGCGTCGTTGCGCGCGGCCTCGCAGACATGCCGGTGAAACGACATGTCGGCGCTGCGGAAGCCCGCGATGTCGCCCTTGTCCGCCGCGTGACGCAGGAGCGCCACGTCCTGCGCCAGCACTCTGGTGTGCTCGGCGTCCAGGTGGCCTGCCGTGCGGCGGGCCACGTACTCCTCGAACATGACCCGTATGTCGCGTACATCTTGTGCCTGCCGCTCGGAGATCCGTGCGACGTAACTGCCCCGGTGCGGCTGGGAGATGACCAGCCCTTCGTACGCCAGGCGCTTGATCGCCTCGCGGGGCGGAGCGTGGCTGGTGCCGACCCGTCGGGCGATCTCCGACTCCACCAGGCGCTGGCCCGGTACGAGTTCACCGCCGACGATCCACTCGCGCAGCAGGGTGTAGACGTGGTCGGAGAGCAACTGGCGTGGTCTGCGGGCCGGTAGCGGCGCAGACCTGCCGGCCTCCGACACCCGGGGGCGCTGGTGCCGGGGGTGTGGCTCCGGTGGTTCGGGGAGCTTGGCCGCCTGTTCGCGCCGGATGCGCGCCACCGTGGACTGTGACAGGCCCAGCGCCTTCGCCAGCGAGCGGGTGGAAGGCATCGGCGAGCCCTTCCCGGCCCGTGCCAGCAGCCCGGCGATGTGCGCCTCCGCCTCCTGCCTGGTGACGCTGCGCGGTCGACCCGGCCGGGGCGCGTCGCTCAGCCCGGCCGTACCCAGCCGCAGAAAGCGCTCACGCCACTTCGCCACCGTGGCCGGACTGACCTGGAGCCGCTGGGACACCTCCGCGTTGGTCAGACCCTCGGCGCAGGCCAGGACGATGCTGCCGCGCAGCCGGAGCGCCCCGGGCGGCCGACGCGAGTAGTCCGAGAGAGCCGCCCGGTCCTCCCGGCTGAGCTGCGGAAACGCCGACGGATCGGGAATTTTCATGGCGTCGCCACTCCATGGAAGCGTGGATTTATGACTCGGAGGGCAGGGACGGCGCCTGCCCCCCACGCATCAACTTATTGTTCACGCCCGCGTATTGACGGGGCCCGGGGGCGAACACCTTACTTGTCGTGCTCGATCAGTGACCCACCGGATCGTGCTCACCGATGCCCGCCGAGGAGGAAACGTTGCGTGATCGACGGACCGGGGGAGTGAGGCCGACAGAGCCCGCGCCACCTCGTTCGTCCACTCCTGAACACCCTTTCCGGACCGGGCCCCCGAGCCCGGAAGACCTGGCACCGACCGACGGGGCCGGCGGCCCCCGGCAATGACAGACGGCCCGCGTGACGGCACCGCCGTACTCGCGCACAACCGGCCGGATTCTCTCCCGCGTCCATGACGTGCCCGCGCGCCGGGCCGAGTGCGCCTGCTCACCGGTGACCGCGAGCGACGACAGGCCGAACGTGGTGCCCCGACGACGTACGCGGGCATCGTCTCCGCCGCACACGAGCATGTGCCGGTCCGGCACCCACCTCTGCCCTCACCTGTCGTCCACGCGTCCACGGCCGAACGACGAAGCCACGCCACACGCGTGGCAAGGAGGCTCCATGCCCATCACCACCTTCGTACGACGAAGGTCAAGACTTCCGCTGCTGCTCGCGGCCGGCGCCCTGCTGGTCAGCGGCGCGACGCTGAACGTCCCCGACGCGAACGCGAAGCCGGCCGGCTGCACGCCCACCGAGGTCTTCGTCGCGCCCAACGGGAACGACAAGGCCAAGGGCGCCAAGAGCCAGCCCCTCAAGACCATCGAAGGCGCACGCGACCACATCCGCGACAATGGCCTCAACCGCGCCGGCCGGATGAACTGCGACATCAACGTCAACCTGCGCGCCGGCGACTACCCGGTGAGCAGGACCATCGACTTCGACGACCGCGACTCGGGCGCCGACGGGCACAAGGTCGTCTACCGCTCCTACGACGGCGTCGGCAAGGCCCGGGTGATGGGCGCCGCTCCGGTCACCGGCTGGGAGGAGTACAAGGACGGCGTCTACCGCGCCGACGTCGGAACGGACAAGCCCTTCTACACCCTCTTCGAGGACGGCAAGCGCGCCACCACGGCCCGCTACCCCAACCGCAAGTCCGACGACGCGTGGGCGCCCTACATGACCTCCGTGCTCAAGGAGCCGGAGAAGGAGGCCGTGCGCCAGTGGCTCTACTCCAACCCCGGTGAGTGGGACGCGAAGTGGGACCTCTCCAACGCCCAGGCCGTCGTCTGGTCGGGCGGCAGCTGGAGCTGGTTCACCGACACCGTCCCGATCCGGGACTGGAACCCGGCGAAGAACCAGATGACGCTCAAGTACTGGACCCGGTACGCGCTCATCAACTCCCGGGGCGGATCAAGGTACTTCCTGCAGAACTCGCTCGACTTCCTGGACCAGGCGGGCGAGTACTACATGGACTTCAAGAAGGGGCACCTCTACTACAAGCCGCGCGGCGACATCGACGACGCCGTCGTACTGCGGCCCACGGTGAAGACCCTGTTCAACCTGGCCGGCGCCGACCCGGACCGCCGGGTGAAGGACATCAGCCTCGACGGACTCTCCCTCCAGTACACCGACTTCGTCGACTGGTACCGCTACGGCTGGATCAGTGACGGCGACTCCGGAGAGCCGCAGAAGTACCCCGAGTACGACCGGCAGATCGAGATGCCGCGCAACCGCTTCGGTGCCGTCACCGTGACCAACAGCAAGGACATCACCCTGTCCCGGCTGCACCTGTCCGACACCGGGTACCACGCGGTGTACGCCCTGTTCGCCAACGACGGGCTGACGGTCCGCGACAGCCTGCTGGAGAACATCGGCGGCGACGGCATCAAGATCGAGGGACCGTACCCGGGCGAGGGCAGCACCTCCAACGGCCACCTGCTGACCAACAACTACATCACCCACTACGGCG
The DNA here is from genome assembly GCF_044458565.1 of Streptomyces sp. NPDC050433. Lineage (NCBI taxonomy): Bacteria > Bacillati > Actinomycetota > Actinomycetes > Kitasatosporales > Streptomycetaceae > Streptomyces > Streptomyces sp. NPDC050433. Next base: position 116,394 of record NZ_JBITIB010000015.1, read on the forward strand.
AACTGGTGCCCGGCGACGCCTCCGGCATCGAACTCCTCGGCACCGGCAACAACACGATCAGCCACAGCCACATCAAGCACAGCGCCCGCTACGGCGTGAGCCTCGAAGTACGGCCGGAGGTCGCACCCGCGGACAACTACGCCCGGAACAACACCTTCGAGTACCTGCGCATCGAAGAAGCCGGCCTGGACAGCGGTGACATGGGCGCCTTCTACACCTATGGCATCAGCAACGTCGAGCCGCACACGATCGACAACCATGTGCGACAGGTCGTCATCGGCGATGTGCTTCCGGACGCCTCCATGCCGGACAGCGGCACCCGTGGCGTGCACATGGACGCCGGCGGCTGCGGCTTCAGCTTCGAGGACATCGAAGTCGGCCAGGTCACCGACCAGAAGTACCAGAGCTACCAGTGCAACGACGTGAAGAACGCCAACTGGGAAGCCGATTACGACGCCTCGAAGATGGAGTACGACAAGATCGGCGTCACCGACTCCTTCCCGTACCCGCTGCCCGAGGGCGACACCCAGTGACCGGTCGCTGACCGGACACCTCCACGAGAGGTACGGGCCCGGCCGCCGGAGCCGGAAACGGACCGGCCGGACCGGCCCGTACCCCCATGGGGGGGATCGGTTGGGGCGACGCACCCGCGCCGCCGCCCCACCGATCGGCACGCCCACGCCGCCGGACACGCGACGGTCCGGCCCCGACCCGACGCCCGACCGGCGGAGCGACAGCCATTGGCAGGGCTTCTGCCGCAGACACCCTGAACACCGTGGAGCGCGCCTGGCTGCGACCGCGCCGGCGGAGGCGACCGGCGCCGCAACCACCACGACCACGCCCGGCACATCGCGCAGGCGCCGCACCCGGTCACGGGTGCCCTGCCGGGGCCTGCGCTCCAACTGCCCGCACGACGCACCTGGAGGCACACCATGTCTGAGCTGTCCCGACGACACGTCCTGGCCGTGGCCGGAGCATCCGCGGCGGCGACCGCGCTGAGTACCGGAGTCGCACAGGCGGCAATCGGTGCGGCGGACACCACCGCGCCGTCGGCCACCGGGACCGGAACCCACCCGATGCGGTTGTGGTACCAGGCCCCGGCGGCGGAGTGGCTGGAGGCACTGCCGGTCGGCAACGGCCGGATCGGCGCCATGGTCTTCGGCGGAACGGACACCGAACGGCTCCAGCTCAACGAGGACAGCGTGTGGGCCGGCGGTCCGCACGATTACATCCGTCCCGGCGCAGGGGAGCACCTGGACGAGATCCGCCGCCTGGTCGTGGAGGAGAAGTGGAACCAGGCGCAGCGGCTGATCGACACCAAGTTCATCGGCAGCCCCTCGGAGCAGGTTGCCTACCAGGTGCTCGGCGATCTCGAACTCGCCTTCACCGGAACCGGCGAGGTGACCGACTACGAACGTGAGCTGGACCTGGAGACCGCGGTCGCCCGCACCAGCTACACGCGCGGCGGCGTACGCCATGTGCGCGAGGTCTTCGCCAGCACCCCCGACCAGGTCGTCGTCGTGCGGATGACCACGGACACTCCAGGGAGTATCGGCTTCACCACTCGCTTCACCACCCCCCAACGGTCGACCGACTCCGCGGTGGACGCTCACACCATCGCGCTCGATGGAGTCAGCGGCGACTGGTACGGCCTGCCCGGTTCCGTGCACTTCCGCGCACTGGCCCGTGCCGAGGCCGAGGGCGGACGGGTCTCCACCGACCAGGGGGCGCTGACCGTCGAGGGCGCCGACTCGGTCACCCTGCTGATCGCCATGGCGACCAGCTACCGCAACTACCTCGATGCCGGCGCCGACCCGAAGGCCAGAGCCCGCCGCCACCTCGACCCGGCCGCGAAGCGAAGGTATGAGCACCTGCGCACCAGGCACGTGGCCGACTACCGGCGGCTGTTCTCCCGGGTCGGCATCGACCTGGGCCCGTCGGAGCGCGCCGGCCTGCCCACCGACCAGCGCATCCCGCTCTTCGCCGACGGCAAGGACCCGCAGTTGGCCGCCCTCTACTTCCAGTACGGCCGCTACCTGCTGGCCTCCTGCTCCCGGTCGCCGGGGCAGCCCGCCAACCTCCAGGGCCTGTGGAACGACAGCCTGAACCCGGCCTGGGAATCCAAGTACACCGTCAACATCAACTTCGAGATGAACTACTGGCCCGCGGGGCCCGCCAACCTGGCGGAGTGCTGGGACCCCGCCGTGCAGATGGTCCACGAGCTGGCGGAGTCCGGCACCCGCACCGCCAAGGCGATGTACGACGCGCCGGGCTGGGTGTTGCACCACAACACGGACGGCTGGCGGGGAACCGCGCCGGTGGACGCCGCGCAGTACGGCATGTGGCCGACCGGAGGCGCCTGGCTGTGCGTGATGCTCTGGGACCACTACCGCTTCACCGGTGAAACGGGCGCTCTGATCCGCAACTATCCGGTGATCAAGGGCGCGGTGGAGTTCTTCCTCGACACGCTGGTCGTGGACGCGAAGACCGGATGGCTCGTCACCAACCCCTCACAGTCCCCAGAGGTCACCCACCACCAGGACGAGGGCGAAAGCGTCAGTATCTGCGTCGGCCCCACCATGGACATGCAGCTCCTGCGCGACCTGTTCGACGCCTACCGGCAGGCCGCGAAGGTGCTGCACCGCGATGCCGGCTTCGTCGAACGGGTCTCCGAGATCCGCGACCGCCTCGCGCCCACGCGGATCGGCTACCTCGGCCAGATCCAGGAGTGGCTGGAGGACTGGGAGGAGGCGGCGCTGGTGCGGAGCCGCCATGTCTCCCACCTTTACGGGGTGTTCCCGAGCGGGCAGATCAACCCGCGCACGACCCCGGAACTCGCCGCGGCGGCGGTGAAGAGCCTGGAGCTGCGGGGAACGGCGGGGCAGGGCTGGTCCCTCGCCTGGAAGATCAACATGTGGGCCAGACTGCTGGAACCGGCGCGCGCCTACAAGCACCTGTCGGACCTGCTCACCCCGGCGCGCACGGCCCCCAACCTCTTCGACCTGCACCCGCCGTTCCAGATCGACGGCAACTTCGGCGGCGTCTCCGGCATCACCGAGATGCTGCTGCAGAGCCACGCCGACGAGATTGACCTCCTGCCGGCGCTGCCCGAGGCGTGGCCCACCGGATCCTTCCGCGGACTGCGCTCCCGCGGTGGCTTCGAGGTCGACCTCGCGTGGACGGCCGACGGGATCACGCACGTCGAGATCCGCTCCCTGCTCGGCAACCCGGTGCGTGTCCGCACCCCGCACCCGGTGGACGTCGAGGGCGCCGGGGCCGACCGGCCCGAGGAGTGCGTGGTGTCCTTCGGCACTCGCCGGGGCGGCCGGTACCGTCTGACCGCCGCGAAGACGGGTCGCTGACCCGGGGAAGCGGCGGAACGTCACGTCACACGGAGCCGGAAGCGGACCGTCGGTCGCGCAGCGGCATCCATACCCGCATCGCGCCGTCGCCGCGGTTGTCCCACTGGAAGTAGGGCATCGCGGTGGCGGTCGCGGGGCAGCCCGAGTCGTCGCTCGCCGGGCCGCCGAGCGTGCGCTGCGGCAGCCCCGCCTGTGGGCGCCGGTGACCGCCACCGCCGGGGTCCGCAGCGTGATGGCCGCCACCGTGCCGCCGACGTCGGTTCGCCGGCCGGCCCGCACCATGGGCACCCTGGCCGCCGATGGTCTTTCCGGTGCGGGGTGCCCTGTTACGCCTGCACGGTGCCCCGCCCGTACGGCACGATCCGTACCGGGCCGATGAGCCCGTAGTCCTGCCGTTTGCCGGCCCCGAACACGGACGGGCGGGCGACCCGCAGCCGGTTCAGGAGGGTCGTCGCCACCTCCGCCTCGATGGTGTTGGCGCCCCGCCGCAGCCGGGTGCCGAGGTCGGCGACCCGGGCGAGCTGGTCCAGCGGCGGCAGCTCGCGGCCGTTGACGAGTACGCGGAACGTATCGAAGACGCCGCCCAGGTGAAGCAGCGCGCCGTGCTCTTCGGACCAGTCGTCGCCCAGGACGACGGTGGTGCGGTAGCGGCCCACACCGGAGACGTCTTCCAGGCCGGGGATCTTCGACCAGGGCGCGAGGGCGTCCAGTTGGACGACGTGCTGCTCGTGGGCCGTCTCGGTGGCGCTCGCCCCGGGGCGCCAGTCGTCGACGGTCAGCGTCCAGGAGGTCAGCGCGACGGGCTGCGGTAGCGCGCCGATGACAGTGTTCGTGCTCCGCCCGTCGTCGAACGTGGTGGTGTACGTTCCGGCCGCCGCGGCGCGCATTTCGAGGCGGCCCCCATCGCGCACGTGGAGGGAGTCGGCCTGCGTGGCGGTGGCGTGCCGTCGGGGGGTGTCCCGGGTGGGCCGGGCCAGCACGACGACGGTGACCGCACCGGGCTCGAGGTCCACGGTGAGGCGGATGCGGCCGTCGCCGGTGCGGGTGTACAGGGCGATCGGGGTGAGCGTGCCCGTCCACGGGTCGAGGCGGCGCGGGACCGCGCCCTTGACCCCGGTGGTGAGCGTGACGTCATGGGTGATGCGGGTACCGGTCGAACCCTTCTTGCTCACCGCGTCGTTGGCGAAATAGAACCAGTCGGCCTCGACGGTCGCGCGGTGGCTGTGCAGCAGCATGGACGACTGGGCGTACTCGACGTCGCGGCGCAGCCCGAGCGCGGCGATGGCCTCGGGCACGTCGGGGCGGTCGGCCACGATGTGGACCGACTTCAACTTGCCCAGGTCCGCAAGGAGTTGACGCAGCCGCGCGTCGCCGCCGGGGCGGGAGATGCCGGGGACGCGGGCGTTGGACCAGTCGCCGATGAGGATGATGGGCAGGCCGGCCTTCGCGTACGAGAGCAGCTTCTCGGCGACGCCCAGCTCCAGCGTGTGCTCCCGGCCGGCCATGACGTCGCCGTCGACCACGAGGGCCTTGAGCGCCGGCCCGTCCGGCGCGAGGCGCCCGTCGCGTACGACGGCCGACGGCAGATCGAGCAGGCGCGGGCTGAGGAACGTGTGCGTCCAGCCGACCGGTACGCCCTCGCCGGAGAACCAGGGGGCGCCGAGTCCGGAACCGGCGTAGCCCTTCTGCCGCAGGATCCCGACGTCGACCTTGTTGACGCCGGTCTGCAGCACGAGCTGCAGGCGGCCGAGGAAGTCGGCGACCGCCGGCGTGTGCCGCCACACCGGCTGGCGCGGACCCCATGCCTCGCCGTATCCGGCTGCGCCCGAGTACGGTGAGAACGCCGCGAAGCCCGGCCACTCGGCGCCCGGCGCGTCGGCGTATGCGAAGCCGTGGAAGACGGCCTGGTTGACGCCGGCCGCGTACTGCGTGACCAGCTTCTTGAGGGTGTCGGCCCAGGTCGTCGCGTAGGCGCCGCCGGCGGTGGCACCGGCCTCGTTGGACACGATGCGCCTGCCGCCCATGTCTCGGCCGCCCGCCAGGCACCGGAAGTCGTCCAGGTTCTTGAAGCCGAGCGATTCGCCCTCGCTGACGTCCAGGATCGCCGACTTGTAGATGGCATCGGTCTCCAAGCCGTATGGCTGGATGCGTAGTTGGAGGCCCAGCGAGTGCGCCCACATCTGCAGGGGACGCAGATGATGATCGACGTACAACTCGGTCACGACCTCCATGACGTCGCGGCGGACCCCCCTGTCCAGGGTCGGCTCGAAACTGAAGACGTGGTCCTCGTGCTTCTCCACGAACGCGGCCAGATATGGCAGCAGCGAGTAGCCCATGCGGCGTTCGAACTCCGCCGGCAGTGCGGGGGTCCACAGCGTGGCCTCGGTCTCCATCTCGATGGAGTCCTCGAACAGGGCCCCGCCCGTCTCGCGCAGGAGCGAGCGGATCGTGGGGGTGAGGATGTGCTCCTCCCAGAAGTCGGTGACCGCGCCGGTGCCGACGTCGCTGAAGTGGTCGACAACGTAGGAGAGGGGAGTGGTGTGGTTCCTTCCCTCCGGGCGCTGGCCGGACCCGCGCTCCCAGTACGCGACGATCAGCCAGGTGCCCCCGTCGTCGGGCGCCGTCCAGGACACACGGCCACCGTCGACATGCGTGGCGAGATCGGTGACAGTCGCCTGGTCCAGGCGCACCGGCTCGGCCGTCGGTGAACTGCCCGCCGACACACGGACGGCCTGGACGAGGAAGAGCCGCTGCTCCGTCACGCCCGGCTCGGGCTCCTCGGCTGTCGGCAGCGGACCCTCGTACGTCGATCCCGCGGCTACGGTGGTGAGTCCGTGGGCGAGTTCCTTCGCCGCGGCCGGGCTGTCGGGCGTGATGGAGGGAACAGCGGCGGGCCAGGCCGGGCCGATGGTCAGGTCGACCAGCACGTCGCGCTTCTTGGCCTCGCGCAGGGCGGCCTCGATGGCGGCGCGCCAGGCCGTGGTGCCCCAGCCGTAGCGGACCGTGTCCAGCTGCTGGGTCATGCTGTGGGTGACCGCCGCGATCTCCACACCGCCGAACCCGGCGTCGGCGATCGCCCGCACCTCCCTGGCGATCTCACCGGTGTCGACCAGTGCGTCGGGCCACCACCAGCGGAACTTGGCCCGCACGGCGGACGCCGGGTCGCGCAGGTCGAAGGCGGCGCCGGCCGCGAAGTCCGCCGCGGCGGCCCCTGTCGCGGTGTGCCAGGGCAGAGCCGTCGCGACGCCTGCCAGGGCGCCCATTCTCAGCAGTGTCCGGCGTCGCAGACTCATGGCTCTCCTTGCCGAGGTGGGCGATTGAACGATTCAATCAGTGCGGGTGGAACCTACGTTGCGGCGTGGCGGCAGACAAGGGGTGGTCGACAACTATCCCGGTGCAAGCGTCTTGACGGGCGGTGTCGCCTCGCGCAGAGTGGCCGTCGGCGCGATACGAAACGATTCAACGATACGGATTACGTCGGCGGGTGAGGTGGCTTGCTCACGCCTCCATGTGCCGGCCGAATCCCGGTCGCCGATCATCCTTGGCCCGTCCTGCTGTCCCCTCGCTCCCCGCATCCCTCCTGATCGTCTTCCGCCGTACGCCCACGCCGCAACGGAGCCGCCGCATGCCCAGTCAGCACCTGACGAGACGCACCTTCGTCGCCGGATCCGGGGCGGCGGTCTCTGTCGCGCTGGGGGCGGGAGCCGCGTGGGCGGCCGGCCCGGTGCGCACGTCCGCCAGCGTGCGTCCCGCGCTCGCCGAGCTCCCGCTGGGCGACGTACGGCTCCTTGAGGGGCCCTTCCGGGACAACATGCGCCGTACCTGTGCCTACTTGCTGGCCGTCGACGCCGAGCGTCTGCTGCACACCTTCCGCGCCAACGTGGGCCTGCCCTCCGACGCCGAACCCTGCGGCGGCTGGGAGGCGCCGACGATCCAGCTGCGCGGCCACACCACCGGTCACCTCCTGTCAGGACTCGCGCTCGCCCACGCGAACACCGGGGACGAAGCGTACGCGGACAAGGCCCGCTGCCTGGTGGACGCCCTGGCGGCCTGCCAGCAGGCCGGACCCGCCGCCGGGTTCACCGAGGGCTACCTGTCGGCGTTCCCCGAGCAGGTCTTCGCGGACCTGGAGGCGGGCGGCAAGCCCTGGGCGCCGTACTACACGATCCACAAGATCATGGCGGGACTGCTCGACCAGTACCGACTCTGTGGCAACCTACAGGCGCTCAAGGTCCTTGAGGGTATGGCCCGTTGGACCGAGGTGCGGCTGTCGGCGCTGACCGATGCCGAGCTGCGCAACGTACTGCGCGTGGAGTGGGGCGGCATGAACGAGGTGCTCGCCGCCCTCCACCTGGCCACGGGGGACGAATCGGCGCTGCGGACCGCGCGCCGCTTCGACCAGGAGGACCTCTTCGGCCCGCTGGCCGAAGGGCGCGATGAACTCGCCGGGCGGCACGCCAACACCGAGATCGCCAAGATCGTGGGTGCCGCCCGGCTGTACTACGCCACGGGCGAAGGCCGCTACCGGGCGATCGCCGCCAACTTCTGGGACATCGTGGTCCGCGACCACTCGTACGCCATCGGCGGCAACTCCAACCAGGAGTTCTTCGGGCCGCCGCACGAGATCGTCAGCCGCCTGTCCGAGGACACCTGCGAGAACTGCAACACGTACAACATGCTGAAACTGGGCCGCGGGCTGTTCCTCGGCGACCCGGACAGGGCCGCCTACATGGACCACTACGAGTGGGCGCTGTACAACCAGATGCTCGGCGAGCAGGACCCCGAATCCGAGCACGGCTACGTCACGTACTACACCGGGCTGTGGGCGGGCTCGCGGCGTCAGCCCAAGGGCGGGCTCGGCGCCGCGCCCGGCAGTTACAGCAGCGACTACGACAACTTCTCCTGCGACCACGGCACCGGACTCGAGACGCACACCAAGTTCGTCGACACCATCTACTTCGAGTCGGCGGCCGGTCCGAAGGGGGCAGCGCAGCCGCCCGAGCTGTACGTCAACCTCTTCATCCCCTCCGAACTGAACTGGCACAGCACCGGCGTGACGGTGCGTCTGTCCGGCGGATATCCGGCTGCCTCGGGCAAGGTGCGGATCGCGGTCACCCGCGGTGCGGCATACTTCCGGCTCAAGGTGCGCATCCCGGGCTGGCTCGCCGACGCGGACCGGCCGCTCATCGCGCAGGTGCGGGTCAACGGACGCGACGTCGACTCCGCACAGATACGGCCCGGCGCCTATCTCACGCTGGACCGGCACTGGCGCGCGGGCGACACCGTCGAGCTCGCCTTCCCACGCGAGCTGACCTGGCGGCCCGCGCCCGACAACCCGCACGTCCACGCCCTGTCCTACGGGCCGCTGGTGCTCGCCGGTGCCTATGGGAGCGTCGAGTCGCCCACGATTCCGTCCCTGGTGCGCTCATCGGTGCGTCAAGTCGGAGCGGACACAGCGCAGTTCGCCGCGTCGCAGACGGACGGCACGGCTGTCGCCCTGCGGCCCTTCTACCAGGTCCACCACCAGCACTACAACGTCTACTTCGCGACCGAGCCCCGCCCCGGCCGTCCCCGCGAGTTGGCGCGCTACCTCCTCGACGAGGGCACCGGCGCCACCGTCGCCGATGCCACCGGAGCGACGCCCGACGGCAAGCTCGTCGAGGGGGCCTCCTGGACCACGGGACGCGACGGACACACCCACGCCGTCGCCCTCGACGGAGCGGGCGGCCATGTCGCCCTGCCGCCGGGCCTCATTGCGGGACTGACCGAACTCACGCTCAGCGCCTGGGTCCGCGTCGACACCCAGGTCAACTCGGCACGGATCTTCGACCTCGGCTACCACAAGAGCACCTATCTCTTCCTCGCCGCCCGGACCGGCACCGGGCGCCCCCGCGCCGCCTTGAAGATCGCCGGTATGGCCGACGAAGACTTCATCGACGGCGACGCGCCGCTGCCCACGGGGAGGTGGGTGCACATGGCGCTCGCCCTCCGCTCCGGTGGGGGAGTGCTGTACGTCGACGGGGCCGAGGCCGGGCGCAACGACGCGTTCGTCTCCTCCGCGCTGCTGCTCGGCGCGACGCCCCGCAACTACCTGGGCCGCTCGCAGAACTCCACCCACCCGCATATGCACGGAGCGGTCGCCGAATTCCGCGTACACAACCGGGCGTTGACGGCCCAGGACGTCGGCGCGCTCGCCCGTTCCTGACCGGCCGCCTCAGCCCCGCCAGGCCCCATATTCCTCGTACACAGGGAGCGCACTCACATGCCCCAGCAGCTCGATCCCTCCGAGCAGTTCCCGAGCTCTGGCCACTCGGCCGTGACCAGACGCCACTTCGTAGCCCTGTCCGCCCTCACCGCCGCAGCGGTCACCGTAGGTCTGCCCGGCGCGGCGTTCGCCGAGGGTCGGCTTTCGGGAGCAGCCCGGTTCGACCCTGCCGGGTTCGCAGATCCGCGCAGGGACAGCCGGCCCGCCGTCTATTGGTACTGGAACGGGCCCGTCACCCACGAACTGGTCGAGCGGCAGATGGCCGATCTGCGCGACAAGGGCATGTACGAGGTCGTCGTCTTCCCCTACGACAACGCGGACATGCAGCCCGCCTTCTTCACAGAGGGCTGGTTCGATGTCGTCGGACACGTCATCGAGACCGCCGATAAGACCGGCATGAAGGTCTGGCTGTTCAACGACAACCACTTCCCGAGCGGCCGCGCCGGCTACTTCATCACCCAGGGCGGCACGGTCGGTTCGCGCACCTACGAGCCGCGCCCCGACCTGCGTCTGAAGGGTCTGTGGCGGTCCACCGCGGTCGTCGAAGGGCCGGGCACGGTGAGCCTGTCCCAGACCACCGGCGTCGGCGTGGACAAGGGCCAGCTCGTGGCCGATGCGGCCGTGCTCGCCGGGCCCGCCGTGCTGCGCGACGGCGCCGAGTGGGGCGAGGTGACCGTCAGCTGCACCGTCAGGGCCGACGTCATCGCCGCCGGTCTCCTCGTACGCGCGTCGTCCTCAGGGCGCGACGGGCTGCTCGTCGAGGCCGACCAGAGCGGGGTCGTCACCCTGTCCCGTGTCGCGGACGGTGCGGTAACCCAGGTCGCCAAGTCCTCGCGTACCGACGGATTCAACAAGACCAAGTTCCACTCCCTCGCGGTCTCCCTGCGCGGCCCGGACTGCTCGGTCACCCTCGACGGCAAGGACAAGGGCACCGTCACCGACGAATCGCTCACGCGCGGCGGAGTCGGCGTGTACGCCCGCGACGGGCAGCGCTCCCTGTGGGAGGACCTGACGGTCACCGGGGCCGACGGCGGCACGCTCTACACCCAGGTCTTCGACGACCCGGCGGCGGCGGGTGACTTCACCGCACGCGACATGCCCGAGCACGCCCCGCGCCCGGCCGCGGCCACCGCACGCCCTGCCGGTTCCAAGGACGGGAGTGAACTGGTCGAGCTCACCGAGCAGGCCGACGGCGGCAGTTGGCGGGTGCCCGAGGGCCGCTGGCAGATCGACCTGTTCGGCGGCGTCGACCTGGTCGACAACACCTCTGGCTACATACGCGGTTACACCGATCTCCTCGACGACGAGCCCGTGGAGCTGTTCCTTGACATTGTGCCGGGCGAGTACCACCGCCGGTTCGGCCGCTACTTCGGCAACGTGATCAAGGGCTTCTGGGACGATGAGCCGTTCATAGCCTCCGCCGGGCCGCACCCCTTCAAGCGCCGCCCCTGGTCGCCGACGCTCGCCGGCGCCCTCGCCGAGATCGGGGCCGAACCGGGCGCCGCGTACGCGAGCGCCTTCGACGACCTGGGCGAACGGGGCCGGGTGCTGCGCGGCCGGTACTGGCAGGCCGTCTCCGACCGGTTCTCGCGCTACTTCCAGAAGCAGGCGGAGCAGTACGCCGAGTGGGGCGTACGCCTGGTCACCAACCCGCTGTACGACGAGGTGGGCCTGTCCAAGCGCATCGTCTCCACCGGTGACCTGCACAAGATCAACCAGTGGGCGCAGGTGCCCGGCGGCGACTGCATCACCGCCGAGTACGAGCTGAACACGCCGACGACGGATCCGCGCAACCCGGCATCCGTTGCCCACCAGACGGGCCGCCCGCGGGTGCTGATGGAGGCGTTCGGCAACATGGGTTGGCAGATCGCCCCGGACTTCATGCGGGCCCTGCTCGGCGCGTTCGCGACGCGCGGCATCAACCTCACCGTGCTGCACGCCCTGTGGACCGACGAGACACGCGTCTTCTTCGCGCCGCCGTTCGGGCCGCGCAACCCCTGGTGGTGGGCGATGCCGCCGGTCTCGGCGTGGATCGGACGAGTCATGGAGCTCGCGCGCGGCACCTCCGGCGCGCGGACCGCGCTGCTCCAACCTCAGCGCGCCGCCGAGCAGTTCACCGCCACCGACCAGCAGGCCGCGGTGGACGACGGCTTCACGGATGCCGCCTACGCCCTGGAACGCGCCCAGGTCGACTTCGACCTCGTCCACGAAGGCGCGCTCAGCGGGGACAAGGCGCTCCTCGCGCACGCCGAGGCGGACGACGGCAGGCTCCGCGTGGGCCATGCGGCGTACGAGCTGGTCGTCCTGCCCGCCACTCCCGTACTCGACACCGCGACCGTGCGCGCGCTCGCCGACTTCGTACGCTCCGGAGGCACCGCCGTCGCCGTGGGCGAGCTGCCGGCGCTCGCGGCCGACGGTGACGAGGCGGTGCTCGCTCGTGAACTCGCCAAGCTCTTCCCCGCAGTGGGGATCCGCCGCTTCGGCAAGGGCCGCGCCGTGCACCTCACGGACATCGGGAGGCTGCGGGACGTAGCACAGGAGGCGTCGGTCGCCGCCGCCGTCCTGGAACCCGCGGCCGACGCGGTCCGCGTGCTGCGCACCACGCGCGGCGGTGACACGGCGTTCCTGTTCAACAACGAAAGCGGCATCCCGGTCACCACCATGGCCCTGCTGCCCGCCCACGGCGAGCCCGAACTGTGGGACCCGGCCACCGGCACGGTGCGGCCCGCCCCCGTCCGCGGCCCGCTCACGCGCGACGGCGTCCGCTTGCCGATCACCCTCGCCCCGTACGAGACGCTCGCCGTGGTGGTGCGCAAGAGCGCCAAGGCCGCCCCGTACCTCACCGATGCCGACGGCCTGCCCGTCACCCAGGTGAGCCGCGGGCGGCGCACCCTGCACGTGAGCGCTCTCGCCGAAGTCCCCGGCACCCACCGCCTCACGGGCAGCGACGGCGAACGCACCTACCGGGGGACGGCGAAGGTCGACGACCCGCTCACACCGCTCGCCCTCGACGGCGACTGGACACTGACCCTGGCCAAGGACGGCGCCGAGCCCGTCACCCGCCCCCTGGCGAGCTGGGTCGACCTCGACCCGCTGTTCTCCGGCAGCGGCACGTACACCAAGGACGTCACCCTCGACGTGGCGGCCCTCGACGGGCGGCGCTTCCTTCTCGACCTCGGCACGGTGCGCGAGGTAGCCGATGTCACCCTCAACGGCATGGAGTTCGCACCAGCGGTGTGGGCGCCGTACGTCGTGGACGTGACCGAAGGCCTGAAGCCCGGCGTGAACCACCTCAGCGTCCGGGTCTCCAACACCCTGTCCAACGAACGCAAGAAGCCGCTGCCGTCCGGCCTGGTCGGCCCGGTGACCCTTCGCCCACGGCGGTCCCTGACCGTCGACCTGACGCCGACCCACGCCTGAACCCGGAGACCTCCCATGGCCAGACGGACCCTCCTGCTCGCCACGGCACTGACCGCCCTGGTCACCGTCGTACCCTCCGCGGTGCCGGCCACGGCCGCCACCGATCACGGCGCCATGGCAGCCACCTCCCTGCGCACCCAGCACCTGCGCACCGCCCTCGGCATCGACGACACCACGCCCGATCTGAGCTGGCAGCTGACCGCTGACGGTCCGGGTGCCACCCAGCACGCCTACCGCGTGCAGGCCGCCACCAGCCGCGCCGTGCTGGAGCGGGGCCGGCCCGACCTGTGGGACTCGGGTCAGGTCGACTCGCCCGTGCCGCAGGCGACGTACGCGGGCAAGGCACTCGGCTCCCGCAAGATCGTTCACTGGCGCGTCCAGCTCTGGTCGCAGGGCTCCGGCCGGGCCTCCGCATGGAGCGCGCCCGCCGTCTTCGAGACCGGGCTGACCGAGGCGGGCGACTGGTCCGCCGACTGGATCACCCACGGGGACTGGCAGCTCGGCAAGCGCACGGTGCAGCCGGTGACAGTGTCCCTGCCGCGCACCACGGCTCGCCATGTACGCCTCGACGTCGCCCGCCTGGGGCTGCCCCTCGCCGACGAGTTTCCCGCGCTCACCCATCGCCTGCAGCTGGCCGAGATCGCAGTGCGCGACTCCACCGACCCGGCCACCGAACTCGCCGAGGGCGCCACAGTCACCGCCTCCGAGTCCGACACCGAACGCAAGGTGTGGGAACCGAAGCTGGATGTCGACGGCGTCACCAACAGCGCCTGGAGTCAGGCCGCCGGATACGCGAGTCTGCCCCACCCGAGCGCCGACGTGAGCGACAAGCCCGTCACCGTCACCCTCGACCTCGAAGAGACGAAGACCTTCGACCAAGTCGTCCTCTATCCGCGCGGCGACATCCTCACCGACGACGGACGCGTACCGGGCTTCCCCGTCGACTACAAGCTGGTCGCTGCCGACGCCGCCGACGGCCCGTACACGACGGTCGCCGACGTCACCGGGCAGCGGCCGCCCGAGCCGTACCTGCCCTCCGGACTCCCGCTGTTCGCCAAGGACTTCACCCTGCCCAAGGATATCCGCCAGGCACGCCTCTACATGACGGGCCTCGGCGTGTACGACGCGGACGTCAACGGCGAACCGGTCGGCGACGCCGTCCTCGAGCCGGCCAACACCGACTTCGCGGACCGCGTCCAGTACGCCACGTACGACATTACGGACCAACTCCGTTCCGGTGCAAACACGTTGGCCGTCGAGCTCGGCAACGGCATCGCCAACCAGCTCAGCACCGCCGGCCGCTACCGCAAGCTGTACGGCAACAAGGCGGACCCAGCGCTCATCGCCCAGCTGGAGGTGACGCTCGCGGACGGCACCGTACGCCGCATCTCCAGCGGCGCCGACTGGCACACCGCACTCGGCGCGACGACGTCGTCGAACTGGTACGGCGGCGAGGACTACGACGCTCGCCGCGAGATCCCGCGCTGGAACAAGCCGGGAGCCGATCGTTCGAAGTGGGGCCACGCCACCGAAGCCGACGCGGACAACCAGCCCGAACTCAGTGCCCGCGAGACCGAACCGGTCCGCGTCGTCGAGACGCTCAAGGCCACCGAGGTGCCCGAAGCCGCGGCCGGTAGCCGCATCTTCGACCTCGGCCGCAACATCGCCGGCTGGCCGGAGATCACCGTCACCGCACCCAAGGGCACCACGATCCGCGCCTACCCGGCCGAAAGCCTCAAGGACGGCCACGCCCACCAGTCGATCAGCAACGTCGGCGCACCCCTGTGGGACAGCTACACGACGAGCGACGGCTCCCGGCCGCGGACCTGGCACCCCAAGTTCAGTTACCACGGCTTCCGTTACGTGGAGATCAGGGGACTGCCCGAGGACGCCACCCTCTCCGTGCGTGGCAAGGTCCTGCGCGTCGACAACACCTCCGCGGGCTCCTTCACCAGCTCCAACGAACTGATCAACGGCATCCACTCGCTGATCCGCCGCTCCGTCGAGGGCAACATGATGAGCGTCCTCACCGACTGCCCCAGCCGCGAAAAGCTGGGGTGGCTGGAGCAGGACCAACTGGTCTTCCCCACCCTCGCCGCCAACTACGACCTGAGCGCCCACCTCCGCAAGATCGTGCGCGACATGGCGGACGCTCAAACGGCAGACGGCCTGATTCCCTCCACGGTCCCCGACTACGTCCAACTCTCCGGTACCTACCGCAATGACCCGAACTGGGGCGGCGCGTTCGTCCTCGTCCCTTGGCAGCTGTACACGACCTACGGCGACAGGGAAACGCTGCGCACGTACTACCCGCAGATGAAGAAGTACGTGACGTTCCTGGAGCAGAAGGTCTCCGGGGGCATCCTCGACTACTCCCTTGGAGACTGGTTCACCCCGGACCGGACGTTCCCCAAGGCGGTATCCGGCACCTACGGCTACTGGCGCGTGGTGAACACCCTCGGCGACATCGCGGAAGTCCTCCGCGAGGATGACGACCAGGCGACATACCGGGCCAAGGCCCACGCGAGCGCGCAAGCGCTGTCGGACAAGTTCTACGACCCGGCCACGGGGACGTTCGGCGGCGGCGGGCAGGGCGCGGAGGCGCTCGCCCTCGACATGGGTGCGCACCCGCAGGCCGAACGGTCCCGTCTGCTCGACCACTTGGTGACGTCGGTGACGGCAGCGGACCACCATCTGCTGCTCGGCGAAATCTCCCTGCCGGCCGCCATCCGCGTGCTGTCCCAGGAGGGCCACGACCAGCTCGTCTACAAAATCGCCACACAGACGACGTCCCCCAGCTACGGCTACCAGGTCCTCGCGGGCAACACCGCACTTGGTGAGAGCTGGGACGGCGGCTCGGGCCAGTCGCAGAACCACTTCATGCTCGGCGCGATCGACGCCTGGTTCACCACGCGCCTGGCCGGCCTCGGCCAGGCCCCCGGCTCGGTCGGCTACCGCGAGCTGCGCATCGCCCCGGCGGTCGTCGGCGACCTGTCCTCGGCACGTGGCACCTACACGACGCCGTACGGCCAGGCTGCGAGTGAATGGCGGCGGGACGGCAACGAGTTCCGCCTCACCGCGCGGGTGCCCGCGGGCAGCACGGCCAGGATCGAGGTGCCGGTGACCTCAGGCGAGGTGCGGGCGCCGCAGGGTGCGCGCCTGGTCGGCAAGGACGGGAAGACGGCTGTGTACGAGGTGGGTTCCGGGGTGTGGCCGTTCGCCTCGGTGTATGAGAACGAGTAGGAGAAACGGAGGCCGTGGGTTCGGCCGGGGCCGACTCGGCCGGATCCTGGCCGGTCTCGGCCCGGGGAAGTTTGCCGCTGAGCGCACCGTCACGCCGGACGCCTGACGAGTCACGCGACGCCGCGCCCCGGGGCGGCATCCGCGTCGGTCACGGACTCCGCGCCATGCCGCCTGCACTCCTCCTGTTTCCCTCGCCGCAGACGAGCTCGTCGACGGGGGCCATCCGCCGCCAATTCTCGTTGTCGAGGCGCCAGGCCATGTCCAGCGCCACCGGATTACTGCCGAATCAGGTGACGGGCCGCAGCTCGGTTCTTTCGAGCCGGGGAAGCCGGGCTGCTCAAGGTGGAAGTCACTGACCTTGAGCCCGAAGCAGAGACACGACACGGGGAAGTACCCACCTCGTCGCGTGCCCCCGACGTGAACAGCGAGGAAACGGCATGCGCAGGGTTCGCGCTGCGACGGCTTGCTTGTAGTCGCGTGCGTACTGGGTTGCGGGGTGCTGGGGGTCGTGGAGTTCGACGGCAGCGCCGATGTAGGGGCACAGGGGGGTGGTGGGGGGATGTCGAAGGCGGCGAGGAGTCGTTCGTTTTGTCCCCGCCGGGGTTGTTTGGCGTCGAGGGTTCAGCGTGTCGCGCCAGTTCAGGGTGGATTCGCGAGTGAGTCTCCGGCTTATGAGGTCGATGATCGCGACGTGGATTATGGCTTCGGAACGGGGGGTCTTAGTCGCGGGCCAGTCGGCGGTGATGCATCAGCCGGCCGAAGGTCCGCTCGACGACCCGGCGTCGCGGGATCACCTTGAAGCCTTTGACGCCCGGGGCGCGTTGGGCGACTTCCACGTTGATGCCGGGGCGGGCGCCGTGTTCAATGGCTTTGGTGCGGTAGCCGGTGTCGGCCCATGCTTTGGTCACGCGCGGTTGAGTGGCAGCGATGTGGGACATCAGGTGCATGCCGCCGACGTTGTCGGAAATGCTCGCCGCGGTGACCCGGACAACCAGGAGCAGGCCGAGGGTGTCCACCCCGATATGGCGCTTGCGACCTGCGATTTTCTTGCCGGCGTCGATGCCCTGGCTGCTCGCGGGTACGTTCGCGGACCCAGGGCCAGGCTGCTGCCCGTTCTGCTGGAGGGCCTGAGACTGCTGCTGCGCCTCCTCCGCTACGCCACCCAGAGCAGCCCGGCCTCCGCCCTCGGCCACCTCCCACCCGAGGAATTCGAGGTCCAGCACCACTGATCACAGGCAGCCCCAAACGCTGCCAGAAACCAGAGAAACCGGCCGCTACGAAACTTGGGGCAGCTCACCCGGGGGTGATTCGCGTAGCCAACTCCCTGGCCCGTAACGGGCCGCGTCCCATGCCGGCACACACAGCGAACGCAGTAGTCAGTTGTATGCACCGAAGGCACGGTGGGTTACACCGTGCCTTTCGGTGCACGTGATCGGCGTCAGTCCCTTACGAGAAGACTCGCACCGATTCCGCCGCATCCCGACACGTTGAACGAGGTAATGTGGTAGCCGGGCGGGATTGGTGAGCCCCCGCATATCCACGTGCCGGTGTCAACGGGCAATGCGTGGGCCCAGGAACCTATGCCGCCACAGCCGGTCCTGTCGTAGTTCACAATGACATATCCGGGCACGACCGGAGAGCCCGAACAAGTCCAGACACCGTTATAGGGGAGGGCGTAGGTCCAGGAACCTATGCCGTTGCAGCCGGTGCTGTCGTACGCGACGATGACATGCCCGGCCGGTACAGGCCCTCCAGAGCAGACGTACCCGATTCCGAGGTTCTGCGACTCGCCGGCGGCCGCAGCGGGGGTCGCGCCGGTAAGCATGGCCGCCGCGGTCATCGTAAGCGCTGCTATTACTGCGGCGATCCTGCTTTGGACGGCTGCCGTCGTGCGACTCCGTAGTTGGCGCAGGTGGCTGTTCAAGTCTCACCATTCCTTTCGGCATGCGCGCTTTGTTGCCCATGGCCGAGAAGGCCGGGCCGTGGAATACGTGACCTTATCTTTGCGCAGTGTTTGGGACATGTGAAACTACGCAACTACCTACGTAAGTTTGCCGTCAGGGCCTCGGGGAGAGTCATGTTTGCCCGGTTTGATCAGGTAGGGCTGGGGTCACTGACGTGAAGTTTGCCGTGGGCGTGTGCGCCATGACCAGCGCGGGTCACAACTCCCTGACGGCGGTCGGCGAACTGGTCCGGTGCTCGAAAAGCGCACGCCATGGCGTGCCCCCGTGGCGCACCATGAGTTCATGCGCACTCGACTTTCGTACCAGCAACAGGACGAGCGACCGGCTTCCTCGCTAGCGGCCGCGCTGAGGCGTGTCGGGGCCGACCTCGTACTCGACGCGTGGACGACGGGCCCGGACGACTCCCCTACGTCCCGCAGTATGGCGAACCCCTCCGCCGACACGGACGACGCCGTCGTCCTCCTGTGGTCGGCCGCCGCCGGAACCGCGTGGGGCGAGGCCCTGGCGGAATCCGGCCTGCCGAGCGGGCTCACCGGCACCGGCGAGGCCCGCCTCGTGCCCGTCCGCCTCGATGACACGCCGCTGCCGCCCTCCCTGGGCAGCCTGCGCCACGTACGCCTAGCGGGGGGCACGTACCGTATGACAGACGCAGCGGCGGCCATGATCGTGCACCTCGGTTCAACCGCCGTGCCGGCGCCCGCCGTTCGGGGCAACGTCTCCGAAAACGTCTTGGTCATCAGCGACTTCGGCCGCCTGGGCCTTTTCGCGGCTTGTCCGCAGTGCGGCGTGAGCAGTGACCGGCTGCGCTCGTACACGACCGTCGAGCACATCAGCGACCGGGCCCTGTACCTGGTCAGCTGCGGCGCGTGCGACTGGCAGGACGCCTGCGACCTCTGACTCGGCTGAACCGGAAGACCTCTGACGAACCGAAAGCACGCGACACGGGGGCCCTATGCCAAAGCGACACCCGCGCCGGCGGAGAAATCGGCGCCCGCTCAAGGGCATCCAGCTCCGCACTCCGAGCCCACCGGCCCAAACCGTGAGAACCGGAGTCGTGCGATGGCGGGTGCACGTAGGAGGCAGGGTGCACTCGGCGCCGTACGTCACCGACGGGACCGTCTATGCCACCGGCCGGGGCCTGTGGGCCGTGGACACGACCGACGGATCCGTCCGGTGGACCAACGCCGACGCCGGACTCATAGGTTCTCCCACCGCGGCCGGTGACACCGTCTATGCCGCAGGCTATGCCACACACTGGGGCACGTTGCTCGCCCTCGACGCCGCCGACGGCCGACCCCGCTGGCACAGGCGGATGAGGCGGTACTCCTTCACCCAACCCCTCGTCGCGAACGGGCTGCTCCACTACGTCAACGGCAGCTACCTGCGGACCGTGGACGCGGCGGTCGGGCGCCGCCTCTGGAGGGCGAAGTACCAGAGCAGGAGCTGGGGGATCGAGTCGGCGCCCGCGCTCGCCGACGGCATCCTGTACGCGGCCAACAAGGACGGAACCATCTGGGCCTTCGACCCGGCCACGGGCAAGGTCCGCTGGAAACAGATCATCATCGGCCGTTCCCCCGCCACGCCGCTGCTGCACGACGGCACCCTGTACGTGGGGGACGGGCTGGGCCCGTACGTGCAGGCGCTGGACGCCACCACCGGCGCGTTCCGCTGGCACACGATGCTCGACTCCCTCGGCAGCGTCCGGACCACGCCCGCGATCTCCGGCAACACCCTGTACGTCGGCTGCCAGGACCACCGGCTGTGGGCACTGAACGCCACCACCGGCGCCATCAGGTGGCACGTCACCACGGACGGCCCCATCGGCTCCTCCCCCGTGGTGGCAGACGGCACGGTGTACTTCGGCAGCGACGACGGCCACCTGTGGGCCATCAGCGCGGCGAACGGCCGTGTGCGGTGGAAGGTGAAGACGGGCGGGCCGGTGAAGTCCCCGGTCGTGGCCGACGGCGTGCTCTACGTCGGTAGCAGGGACGGATACCTGTATGCGATAGAGGCGAGCCCGGACCCAGGCAGACCGTTGCCGTAGAAGCATGGATACCGCCGCAGAAAGGAGCGCCTGTCCCGCCGGCCGCCCTGTGGTGGTCATGGCGAAGATTGGTCCGGGCCAGGGTGGGATGGGGTGATGTTCCCGCGGACTCTGGCCCAGTCCAGTTACCGGTCGGCGGTGCCTGCCGGCCGGGGGCGCGGTGGCCTCGGTGTGCTCGGTGTGCCGCGCTGTTCGGTGGGCTTGATCGGTCTACTGCGGCTCGTCGATGTCCGTCAACGCTGCTCCGGGGCGGGCCAGTTGCGGGTGGACGGTGGTGCCCGAGCGGGTTTCGACCACGAGCCGGACATGGTCCTGTGCATCGAGCGTGAGCACCAGCTCGGCGGGTCCGTCCGGATCAGCGCCCGCGTGCAGATCGGGAAGGACGATGGTGACCGGGCGCCGGTCGGCGGCCAGCTGTGCCAGGAACTCCCCGGGCCCCTGGGTGACCAGACCCAGTTGGTCGGCCATCGTCGAAACCGCGCCGTGCACGCTCTGCCCCGCGAGAGGGACATACGAGTGGACGGTTCGCTCCCGTCCGGTGCCGGGGCGCGTGCCGTGCCGCACCAGCCATGCCAGCAATGCCGACTTCCCGCGCCGCGCCCCGCCCGTGATCAGACACAGGCCCGGCGCGAAGGGATCGGCCAGCCACCCGAGCAGCGCGGCCCGGCCGGTTCACGCCCGGCCGCAGGCCGGCCCCACCTGGTCACGCTCACCCGCGGCCTGCCTGCTCGGCCGCTCGCGTGATTAGTGCCTCGGACAGCTCCCGCCAGACAAGCCCCTCCGGATGCGCACGCCCGGCCCCGTCGCCCCGGTGACGATGTGCTTCTCCCGGGCGTCGTCGGCGTACTCGAACGCCGCGGAGAAAGGGAAGTTGAGCGTGTGCCGCACATCGTCCAGAACCCGCGGCCACCACCCCTCCCGCTCACTGAACGCGCCCGCGTCGAGCCCCCGCAGTGTCTCGTTCAACTCCTGGAAAGCGCCGGACGCTTCCGTCAGGCCGGACGATGTCGCGATGACCGGCAGGATCCGGTCCGGCACGGCCAAGGACGCGTTGAACGAAGCAAGGTCCGAGCTGACGTACAGGTCCTCCTCGCCGCCTTCCAGCATGACCGCCTGCAGAACGCCGTCCGGCCGCAGGCACAGATGGGCCAGCCCGTCGTGACCGAGCTGTACACCGGAGTCGGCCCAGTCGATGCCGAGCTTGGCGAGGGCAGCGCGCTGTTCGGGGGTGAGGTGTTCGCGTCTGGTGCTGGTGATGAACACGCCGAGTTTCACGATGTGTTCCTGGCCGTCGATGTCGACGGGTTCTTCGTGCTTCCTCGGGATTGGCCGTTCGTGTCCTTCCCACTGGAGGTACTGCGTGAGGGCTGCGACGCCGCGCCGGAACGGCGCTGACAACCCACCCGTCTCCTTGGTCGTGCGTGTCTTCACCCGGGAGGGTTCGGGCTCGTCGGGTGTCACACAGAGCCCGCCGAGCCGCTCCTGCTGGAACATGGCCTTCGCCGCCGGCGCGAACGGTCTTCCTCTCGGCCTGGGCGCGCCGACGCGCGTCAAGGCGCCGGTGTTCGACCCGAAATTGCCCGGCTCGGCTGGCGTAATCGGCTGCGCGACGCCTACCTCGCCACGATGGCCGACCTCGGTGTCGGCGCGGACCTGTCGCCGGAGGACTTCCTGGCGGCGATGGACGGCTGCCGTGGCCGTGACCCGGAGCTCGCGTTCGTCGTGTCCGCCGTCAAGGCCACGGTCAAGGGTCGCCTCGGCAAGCTGCGAGAGCGGCCCCGGGGCGAGGGGTGGAAGCCAGGCCAGCCGTGGCGGGCGCTGTCCCGTCCGACGTGGCGGCGGACATCCGCGCGGCCGTCATCTCCCGGCATCGCTTCTCGCCGACGGCAGCCTCGTCCCGTCGGCCATGGAACACCATCAGCTCACGGACTTCGTGGAGTACGGAGACGCGGTGGGCGCCGAACCGGTGATGCACCGGCACATCGGCCAGGTGCGGGGGCTCTGGGCGGCGCGCTGACGTCCCTTCCGTCCGCGTAACACAGGTTTTACCGGACGGATCGTACGGGCGGGGGCCCGGTGCGACGGCGCTCCGTACGGGCCGGCCCAGGGCCGCCGAGGGAGTGAACTCGCAGGTGACAGGAGGGTGTTGAGGCTCGGCCGAGCGGGCCCGGCGCCCGCTCCTGAGTCCGGTCGAATGGCTTGAACAGTGCCCTGCGAATCGTCGCCGGTTCAAGAACTTCGTGATCGGCCGTTGACCGCACCCTCGTTACTCGCTTAGCGTCCTGCCCACCCCAGTGGAAGCCAAGTTCCAATGAATGGAAGTTCAGGTGAACGCTGTGAACCCGGACGATCCGTCGGTTCTCGACGCCCGATTGACCAATGTCAGCAAGACCTATCCCGGCGGCGAGGCCGCGGTGACCAGCATGAACCTCGGTGTCAGGCGCGGTGAATTCTTCTCGCTCCTGGGGCCGTCGGGATGCGGGAAGTCCACGACACTGCGCATACTCGCCGGTCTCGAACAGCCCACGGAAGGCACTGTCGCCATCGCGGGCAAGGACATGACCGGGGTGCCGCCCAACAAGCGGCCGACCAACCTGATCTTCCAGAAACTGGCGCTCTTCCCGCACCTCACTGTGGCCGAAAACATCGCCTTCGGCCCGAAGATCCGCCGCCAGTCACGGGCGGAGATCCGGACGACGGTCACCGACATGCTCGACCTGGTCGACCTCGCGGGTTACGCCACCCGCAAGCCCGCGCAGTTGTCCGGCGGCCAGCAGCAGCGGGTGGCGATCGCCCGCGCTTTGGCCAACAAGCCCGCCGTACTGCTGCTCGACGAACCTCTGGGCGCGCTGGACCTGCGGCTGCGGGTACAGATGCAGCGCGCTCTGAAGCAGATCCAGCAGGAGTCCGGGACCACCTTCGTCTTCGTCACCCACGACCAGACCGAGGCGTTCACCATCTCCGACCGGATCGCCCTGATGAACCGGGGCCGGGTCGAACAGGTCGGCCGGCCCGACGAACTCTACGACCGCCCCGCCACCGAGTTCGTCGCCACGTTCCTCGGCGACACCAACATCATCCGCGGCGCCGTCGATGACAGGGTGCTGCGCGCGGACGGCTTCACCTGCCGCACCCCGGGCCCCGGCACTGCGCTGTCGGTCAGGCCGGAGGCGATCGCCATGCGGCCCAGGCTGACCACCGGCTTCGACAATCTCTTCACCGCCCGCGTCACCGACCTCACCTTCCAGGGAGCGAGCGTCCGCTTCCAGGTGGCCGTCGCGGACTCCGGTCCCGAACTGGTCGTACAACTCCCCGCCAAGGACGCACGGGGGATCGCCACGGGGGACGAGGTCGAGATCGGCTGGCCGTCCGACGCCGCCGTCATGCTCGGCGCCGGCAACTAGGGCCTGTCCGCCGGACAGGCCTTGGCCGAGCGCGGGCCCACCACCTGAAGTGCTTTGACCACCAGGGAGAGACCATGCACAGCAACACGGGCAGATCGAATGGGGACAAGGCGGCGGCCGGAGCCGCGCCGCCCGCAGGAGAAGGAACCAGCCGTACCTCGGTTTCGCGGCGCTCGCTGCTGGCCGGCGGCGGTGCGGTGACGGCCGGGCTCTTCCTGGCTGCCTGCGCCTCGAACAAGCAGCCCGGCGCGTCCGCGAGTTCGGGCTCGGGCAAGAAGCTCACCATCACCATGACCCCC
Organism: Streptomyces sp. NPDC050433; assembly: GCF_044458565.1. NCBI lineage: Bacteria > Bacillati > Actinomycetota > Actinomycetes > Kitasatosporales > Streptomycetaceae > Streptomyces > Streptomyces sp. NPDC050433. The sequence goes on from NZ_JBITIB010000015.1 coordinate 140,395, forward strand.
TTCGCGGGCGCCGATCTGGGCGTCATGCCGAGGGAGTTCGCCAAGGAGTACCAGGACAAGCACCCCAACGTACAGATCAAGATCGACGACACGCTCAATCTCGCCAAGCAGACCGCCGCCTACCAGGCCAGCCCGCACAAGCCGCTGAACAACCTGGTCTTCTCCAACGGCGGCGCGACGGCCACCGGCAAGGCCACCGGTATGTACCTCAAGCTGGACTACAGCAAGATCCCCAACACCGCCCGGCTGCACTCGCAGTTCGTCGAACGCGACCACTGCGGTGTGGTGTTCGGAGCCGACCAGATGGGGCTGGTCTACAACACCAAGACGTACCCCAAGGGCTTCGAGTCCTGGACCGACCTGTGGTCGCCCGACCAGCGCGGAAAGCTCTGTTTCTTCACCATCCCCTGGTGGGCCATCGGCATGGCCGCCAACCTCAACGGGGGCGGCTGGGACGACATGGATCCGGGCTTCAAACTGTGGATCGAGCACGCCAAGAACATCCGCACGATCGTGACGGCCAACCCCCAGTTCCTCAACGTCCTGTCCACCAGCGAGGCCCCGCTGACCTCGCACTACCTGGGCACCTCGACCGCCTGGCGCAGCCAGGGCGCGCCGCTGGGCTACAGCCGTCCCACCGAGGGCGCCTTCTTCGACCCGGTCGGCGTGAACATCAACTCCGGCAGCTCCGACGACCAGCTCGAGGTCTGCTACGACATCGTCAACGAGATGCTCCAGCCCAAGTGGAACCAGCGCTGGGTGGACACCTCGATCCAGATTCCTGCCTCCAGCACGTCGACGCTGACCCCGAAGCTCAAGGCCATCCCGGCCATCGCCGCGGGCCCCGACCAGAAGTTCGTGGACGTCGACTGGGACACCGTCGGCAAGAACATGGCCGCCTGGACCGCGCGGTGGAACGAGGAAGTCGTCTCCAAGATCTGACGGCCCAATTCTGACAAGCCAGTTCTGACGACGTCCACCCACGACCGGAAGGACCTGCACGATGGCGGACAACCCTCCAGGCGGCATACGAGAAGCCGCCCCGGTGAGCGGGTCGGCGACGGCCACGGCGGAGCGCCCCGCCCCCGAAGAGCCGGGACCCCGCCGAGGACACTCCAAAACCTTCACAGGCAAGGGCCGCGACCGGCGCACCGCACTGCTGCTGCTCGCCCCCAGCATCGTGCTGCTGCTCGCGGTGTTCGTCTTCGCCATGGAGTCGCTCGTCGAGTACTCCCTGCAGGAGTACCAACCCGGTGGCGTCAACACCACCAACACCTTGGCCACATGGGCGAAGGTCCTCACCAGCTCCTACTACTGGTCGGTGATCTGGCAGACCGTACTCGTCGGTCTGCTGGTCACCGCGATCACCGCGGTCGTCGGCTACCTCACCGCCCTGGCCCTGCACCACACCAAGCGGACCGGCTGGCGCAACGCCGGATACGCGGTGGTCTTCTCCTCGCTGGTCTTCTCCGGCATCGCCAGCGTCTATGCCTGGCAACTGCTGCTCGGCCAGGAGGGTTTCCTCAACTCCGCGCTCGGCCTGTTCGGCATCGGTCCTGTCCATCTGCTGTACGAGCGCAGCGCCGTCGTCATCGCGCTCGTGCACACGCTGCTGCCGCTGATGGTCCTGCCGATCAGCAGCACCTTCCGCCAGATCGACGGCACACTCGCCGACGCGGCCGACGACTTCGGCGCCTCCCGCTGGCGCACCTTCCGTTCCATCACCCTGCCGCTGAGCGCACCGGGGCTCATCGCCGGCTGCCAGCTCACCTTCGCCCTGGCCATCTCCAGCTTCACCGCCCCCAGCCTCCTCGGCGGCGGGCGGATCGCGACCCTGTCCACCAGCATCTACTCCCTGGTCGGCACCACGGACTATCCGGGCGCCTCCGCCTGCGCCCTGGTGCTACTGATCCTGGCCCTGGTCTCCACCGGAGCGTTCGTACTCCTCCAGCGCCGGTTCGCCGAGGCCGACCAGGGCGGGGTCACGATCAGTCCGTCGCCGCCGAGGGGCATCCGCGGACTCGGCGTGTGGATGGCCGCGCTGTACGCCTTCCAGCTCGTGCCCGCCGCGATCGTCGTGATCAGCTCCCTGTCGTCGGTCTCCTACGGGGTATGGCCGCCGCCCGGCTTCTCCACCCGCTGGTACACCAACCTCTACCACCAGGACGGCGTCATGGACGCCTTCGTCGGCAGCCTGTGGATCGGTGCCCTGGTCGCCGTCCTCGCCGTACTGCTCGGCTCTGCCGGTGCGGTCGCCCTGGTGCGCTACCGCTTCCGGGGCAGCGGAATGATCCAGTCGGCGCTGTTCTCACCCGTCGTGGTGCCCAAGATCGCCTTTGGCTTCGCCGTATTCATGCTGCTCGCCCGGGCGGGCCTGCCCTCCGGCCGCTGGGCTGTGGTCCTCGCCCACACCGTGGCGACCGTGCCGTTCGTGATCGTGCTGCTGTCCGCAGCCCTGACGCGGGCCGACCGCACCCTCGACTACGCGGCGATCGACCTCGGCGCCTCGCCGCTGCGCGCCTTCCTGGGCACAACGCTGCCGCAGATCGCGCCCGCCCTGCTGATCAGCGGAGTCTTCGCCTTCCTCGTCAGCTTCAACGAGATCGACCTGTCGATCTTCCTGCTCAACTCCGACCAGCAGACCCTGCCGGTGTGGATGTACGGCTACCTCAACAACTACCAGGACCCGACGCCCGCCGCCCTGTCCACGATCATGACCGCGCTCTCGGTGCTCGTCGTCGGACTCGGCGCGCTGCTCCTGCGCGTCGTCCAGCGCGGACGCCGACTGGAACTGTGACCGACCGCGGCCCGCGACGACATACAGGCGACCCCGTACACGCGACCGCCTACCCGTACACCGCACGACTGCGTACCGCCCCGACCTCGCACCACCACCAGGGAGACCACCGATGGCTGAGCTGTTCCCACGGCTGCGCCACGTCTGCGACTTGGACGCCGCCTACCTGCGCGAATACTCAGGACTGCACGACGAGTACGACGGCACGATCGTCGATCTGTCGCCGTCCGGGGTGGCCTCGGCGCTCGCCGCGCTCGGCGGTCCCGCGCTGGACGACGCGCACGACGAAGCACAGCTCGCGGCCACCGAGAACGCCATGCGGACCCGGTTCGGCCGTCTCCGCCAGCACCGCTGGGACCCCTGGGTTCATATCGAGGCACTGGACCTGTCGCCGTACGACCGGCCCTACGACGACGGCGCGGTACGCGGGGAGGCCAGGCGCCGCCACCTGCGGCTCTGGCCGGACGCCGTGGACAACGCGATCGAGGCGCTGGACGAACTGTCGTCCTCCGTCGCCGGGATGTTCCTGCCCGCGGCGCGCGGGATGGCCGCCGAGGTCCGTGAGGACGACGGCGAGGACGGTGTCCGCGCACTGGCCGCGCTGGCGCGGCTGACCGCGCACCTCGAACACGCCGCACGCGAGGCCGTTCCGGCCGCCGGCCTCGGCAGGGCCGACCTCACGGCGCTCCTCGGCTGCGAGGACCGCGTCGTGGCGGACCTGGAAGAGCTGGCCGCCATGGCCGACAGCGAGTACGCGCGGATGAGCGACATCCTGGACGATGCCGCAGCACGCCTCGACCCCGCGGGCGCCGACGATCCGGCCGCTCGGACCCGGCGGCTCAGCGCTCGGGTGCGGGCCGACCACGGCGACTTCCCGCAGATCCTCGCCGACACGCAGGCCCAGGTCGCGCTGGCCGCCCGCTTCGTCCGCGAGCGCGAACTGGTGCCGATCGTGGACGAGGCGTGCGTCATCGAACCCAGCCCGCCCGCGCGGAGTTGGGCGGCAGGAAGGGTGAGCTGGACCGCGCCCTGGGAGACACGGGGCCACTCGCTCTTCCATGTGACCGGGCCGTCCGCGCACTGGTCGCTCGACGATCACCGCGCCTGGCTGTCCCGCTTCAACCGGCCCGCGATGGCCGTGATGGCCGTCCACGAGATCGGCCCCGGCCACTGCAGCCACGCTCTGATGATGGGTCAGGTCGACCGGCCGATCCGTAAGACGCTGTGGTCCGAGCTGTTCTTCGAGGGCTGGGCCCACTACGCCGAGGAGATGATGTGGGAGGAGGGCTACCAGGACGACAGCCCCCTCTACCAGTTCGGCATGGCGCAGGAAGCCATGATGCGGGCCGTCCGCGTACAGGCCGCGCTCGGTATCCATACTGGTGCGCTCACCCTCGATGACGCCATCGCCCTCTTCGAACGCAAGGCGTTCCTGGCGGGTCCCGCCGCGCGGGCCGAGGCGCTGCGCGGCGTCTGGGAGCCGACGTACATCCGCTACACCTGGGGCAAGACCCTCATGCGGCGGCTGCGCGATCAGGCGAGGACCGCGTGGGGCAGCGACTTCACCCTGCCGCGCTTCCACCGCGAGTTGATGACCTTGGGTTCCCCGCCGGTCGGCCTGGTGGCGTCGGCGATGGGCATCGGCCCGGCGCCGGTCCCGCAGCCGGTCTCGCGGCCGGGCCAGGGGAGCGGGTCGGTATGACGGAGGGCCGGCGGCCGGTCGTGGACCGGGCACTCGAACAAGGGCGGAAGACCGCGGCCCACGGCGGCACCGCCATGGTCTCGGCCATGCATCCCCTCGTCGCCGACGCGATGCTTGACGTCCTGCGGCGCGGCGGCAACGCCATGGACGCGGTGCTGACGGCCGTCCCCCTGCAAGGCGTGGTCGAACCGCAGATGACCACGCTGGCCGGTGGCATGTCGGTGCTCCACTACGACGCGGCGCGGCAGACCTACGACTACATCGACGGCGAACTCGACCACACTCGCGACGACCCGCCGGTGTCCGCCACCTGGGACCACTATGTGACGGTGGACGGCGCCCTGGGCGCCTCCTCCGGCCGACGGGTCGCGGTCCCCGGCGCCGTGGCGGGCATGCACCTGGCCATGGAACGCCACGGCAGCATTCCCTGGGCCGACTACTTCGCACCGGCCGTCGAGGTCGCGGCGGCCGGCTTCCCCATGTACTCCTTCCTGTACGGCGAAGCCTTCGAAGCCGCCGCGGGCCGGTTGTCCGCCCACCCCTCGGGCCGCGCCGAATTCCTGCCGGACGGCCACGTACCGCCGGTCGGGGAGCGGCTGGTCCGCCCGGCGCTGGCCGAGACGATGCGGCGGATCGCCGTGGATGGCCCTGACCACGTCTACCGCGGCGCGTGGGCGTCCCGCTTCGTGACCGCCGTGCGGGAAACCGGCGGTACCGTGACCGTCCGCGACCTCGACGACTACGCGGCGCGCGGGACTCAGCCCGTGCGCCGCGCCTACCGGGGCCACGAGATCGTCGGCGCCCCGCCCCCGTCGTCCGCGGGCGTCCTCATCGCGCTCGTGCTCGGCATCCTGGAGAACTTCGACCTGCCCGCGATGGGTCACTACACGCGCGACGCCGAAGCCCTCGAAGTGCTGCGGCGCGCCATGGCCTTCGCTGAATTCTTCACCGAACGCTTCGTGAAGGACCCGCTGTCCTACGACGTACCGGTGGACGAACTTCTGTCACCTGACTTCGCGGCGTCGCTGGCCGCGCTGATCCGTGGCAACGCCAGGCGGGACCCGGTGCCCGCGAGCAGCGGTACCGTCCGGCCGCCCGGCACGCCGCACACCAACAACACCGACCACGTCGTGGCGGTGGACGGCGCGGGCAACATGGCGTCGCTGACCCACAGCGTCTACGGCACCACCTTTGGCACCGGTCTGGTTGTGGACGGCATCCACGTCAACAGCGGCAACAGCTTCCCGGGCACCGGCAACGGCGAAGGGCGGCGCGTCCTGTCGCCGTTCCCACCCACCATGGTCGCGCGCGACGGGGCACCGCACCTCGTCCTCGGGTCACCCGGCCTGTCCGCGCGCGCCACCGCGATCGTGCTGGCCAACCACCTCGGCTACGGCCTCGGCCTGCCCGAGGCGATCGACGCGCCGCGCTTCCAAGGTGCCCAGACCGACCAGCCGTTCACCGTCGAGGCCCGTGTCGATTCGCGGGTACTTGACGCGCTCGCCACCCGCTACGGCGCCGACGTACGACTGACGACCCCGTACTTCTGGCACTTCGGTTCCGTCCACGCGGTGGAAGTCGACGCGGACGGCCGGCGCCACGGATACTGCGACCCGCGGCGCCCGGGACGGGCCGCGGGATGGTGACCGCCCCGCCCGAACAGCCGCCCTACGCAACCGACTTGGGACGACAGGAGAGGTACGTACCCATGGCAGAGGACACCGAAGTCCCCAGACCCGCCCCCACAGAGAACACCAAATCACCCAGCTACATGGGGCGCATCCTCAACCTGTTGGAACAGTCCGTGGTCGCCGAGGGCGCGCCACTGACACTTACCGAACTGGCGGCGGCGGCCGATGCGCCGTTGTCCACTGTGTCCCGGCTGACGGCCCAACTCGTCGCCTGGGGCTTCCTCAACGAGACCGCCACGCACCGCTTCGTACCCGGCCGACGGCTCGCCGTCATGGCCGCCGCCGTCAGCGAACACCTCTACAGCAACGACCGCCTCCAGCAGGCCACCCGGCTGCTCACCGGCATCACCGGCGAGAGCACGACGGCCGGACGCATCGTCGGGAACAGCATGTTCATCATCGCCCGCACCGAGTCCGAGCAGCCGCTGCGAGCGGTGAACCGGATCGGCGAGTTCATCCCGCCCGACAACTCCGCCCTCGGCAAAGCCATCATGTCCCGCCTGCCGCGAGCCCGGCAGCTCGCGCTGCTGCGCGGCGCCGACGTGGCCGACCCCGAGGCCACGCTGGAGAAGATACAGCCGGAGCTGGAGGAGGCACGGCGGCGCGGCTACGCCGTGGACGAGGAGACCTACAGCGTGGGTCTGCGCTGCCGGGCCGCCGCCGTCATCGGCCCGGACGGTCTGGCGGTCGCCGGTCTTTCCATCAGCGGGCCCGCCGCCCGCTTCACTCTCGACCTCGCCGAAGGAGCCGTCCCCGCGCTGCGCCAGGAGGCGTCCGCGATCGGCGACATGCGGTGACCCTCGGCCGGGGCCGGGGACACCGTCCCCGGCCCCGGCACCGATATGAGCGAGCACCGATCCCCGTACCCCATAGCCGTATCAGCAAGGAGACACAGCGGATGAGCGACACCACAGCCACCGGGACCCCGGCCACGCAGCCCGGCCACACCATCGAGACCGTCCCCGTCACCCGCGTGGACAGCGGGCACGACCTCGTGCTGACCGTCCACCGCCTGACCGGCGCCCGGCCAGGACCCACCCTGGTCGCCTTCGGCGGCGTCCACGGCGACGAGGCCATGGGCCCCGAGGAGATACGCAGGTTCGTCTCGTCGGTCGACCCCGCCGAGCTGGCGGGCACGATCGTCGCCGTACCGGTGGCGAACCCGTACGCGTACGCGGCGATGTCCCGCTTCACCCCGCAGGACGGTCTCAACCTCAACCGCATCTTCCCCGGCGACCGCAACGGCTCGGTCACCGAGCAACTGGCCGCCGTGCTCGCCGAGATCATGCTCCAGGCCGACTACTTCGTGGACTTCCACTCCAGCGGCCTGTACTCCACGGTCGAGTACTCGTACATCATGGACGACGGCCGGGAGATGGCCACGTCCTTCGGCGCCGCGCTGCTCTACCACCACGAGCCCTACGAGGGCACCTCCAGCGCGTGGGCCATCAAGAACGGCATCGCCTCGACCGTCTGCGAACTCGGCGGCGGCGGCCAACTGACCGACGCCTTCCTGGACAAGGCCGTACACCAGGGCCGCAACATGCTCAAGGGCATTGGCATGCTGGAAGGCGCCCCGGAGGCCATCGTCGAGCGGCAGACGGTGATGACCGAACTCCTCACGCTGCGCCCGGCCAAGGGCGGCACGATGATCTCCCACTTCACCCCCGACCGGCTCGGTGAGGTGATCAAGGGCGGCACGGTGCTGGGCGAGGTCGTGGACCCGTACACGTTCGAGACGCTGGAACAGCTCGTCGCGCCCTACGACTCCAACATCCTGGTGCTCAGCCGAGAGGGCTACACCCGCACCGCACCGGGCGACTACGGCTTCATGGTCGGCAACGCCAACACCACGACCACCGTCGACGAGCTGTTCGGCGCCTGAGCGCCGGGGGCGCGAGTGAAGTAGGCGACCGGCGGATCGGCTCAGCGGAAACGAGGGAGAGGCTACCGGAATGGACATCAGACACGTCCACGTGGTGGACCCCGAGAGCGAACAGGTGCTCAGGGACCGGCGGATCACCCTGGAGGGCGACCGGATCACCGCCGTCGCGGCCGACACCCCCGACCCACTCGCGCCCGGTGACCTGGACGGCACCGACCTGTACGCGGTCCCCGGATTCATCGACTGCCACGTGCACGTCACCTCGGTGACGGCCGACGAGTGGGCCGACACCGGGATGCCGCCCAGCTACGTCACCGCCCACGCGCTACGCGAACTGCGCGCGATGCTCGAACGCGGCTTCACCACGGTCCGGGACGCGGGCGGCGCGGACGCCGGACTGGCCGACGCCCTGGACGAGGGGCTGGCGCCCGGCCCCCGGCTGTACGTGTGCGGCAAAGCGCTGTCGCAGACCGGGGGACACGGCGACCTGCGGCCCCGAGGCCGGCACCACGCCGACGACCACCCGGCCGCGCCCGGCATCGGCCGGATCGTCGACGGACCCGACGCCCTGCGCACCGCCGTACGGGAAGCCGTACGGTCCGGGGCGTCGTTCGTGAAACTGATGCTCTCCGGCGGGATCTCCAGCCCCACCGACCGGATCGACACCCCGCAGTACAGCGAGGACGAGATCCGCGCGGCGGTCGACGAGGCAAGGCGGGCGGGCGTCTACTGCGCCGGGCACGCCTACACCCAGGAGGCGGTGGCCCGCGCGCTGCGACTGGGCGTACGCACCATCGAACACGGCAACCTGATCGGCCCTGACGAGGCGCGGCTGTTCGCCGAGCACGACACGTACTACGTGCCGACGCTGGTGACGTACACGGTGCTGGCGGAGGAGGGCCCGCTCCACGGGCTCCCTCCCGCGAGCACCGCCAAGGTCGCGGCCGTGCGTGACAGTGGCCTCACCGCGCTGGCCCACGCCCACGCCGCCGACGCTCCGATCGCCTTCGGCACCGACCTGCTCGGTGCCATGCACGTCCATCAGTCGCAGGAGTTCGCGCTGCGGGCCAGGGTGCAGCCGGGCTGGGCGGTGCTGCGCAGCGCCACCACCACCGGTGCCCGGCTGCTCGGCGCGGCCGGTGAACTCGGTGTGCTCGCCCCCGGCGCCCGCGCCGACATCGTCCTGACCCGCCACAACCCCGCTGTCCACGTCGAGCGGTTGGCGGACCCGACGGCCGAGGTCGCCGCCGTCTTCTCGCGGGGCCGCCTCGCGGTACGCCGCTAGCGCGGCGCGTGCGGCAACCGCCGGGAATCGCCGGGCCGGTCGCCGAATCGACTGTTCGCCGACCGGAGTTGTGCCGCCCGGCGGCTGCCGCGTGGCAGCACCATCAACGAGACAGGGAGCCGTATGCACCACTCACCGCACTTCACCAACCCGACCCGCGCGTGCGGGCGTTCGAAGGTCTTCCCGGTCGGCCTGGGCGGCATGCTGCTGTCCATCGAGGGCCGTCCGGACCGTGCTCAGGCCATGGCAACGATCCACACCGCGCTCGACGCCGGAGTGACCCTCATCGACTCCGCCTCCGCTTACCACACCGGCGCCGACGAGGTAGGGCACAACGAGACGCTGATCGCCGACTCATTGGACAGTTGGGACGGCGACGCGGCCGGAGTCACGGTGGTGACAAAGGCGGGCCGGGTCCGGCCGGGCGACGGGCGATGGCTCACCGACAGCAGCCCCGACCACCTCGTCCGCTCGGCCACCGCGTCCCGCGACCGGCTCCGCCTCGACCGCATCGAGCTGTTCTTCCTGCACGCCCCGGACCCGGTGGTGCCGATCGCCGACTCGCTGACCGCGCTGCTCCGGCTGCTCGCGGAGGGGACGGTCACCTCGGTGGGCGTATCCAACGTCACCGTCGCCGAACTCGACCTGGCCCACGAGCTGTTGGGCGAGGCCCTCGTCGCCGTGCAGAACGAGTTCTCGCCCAGCGCCACCCAGCACCGCGCGGTACTGCGCCGCGCGGAAGAACTCGGCCTGGCGTTCCTGGCCTGGCGGCCGTTGGGCACGGTCGGCACGAGGGACGACGAACTGACCGCCGCATTCACCGAGGTGGGTCGCGCCCACGACGCCAGCCCTCAACGCACTGCGCTGTCCTGGCTGTTGTCCACCAGCCCGGTGGTCATCCCCATACCGGGCGCTCGCCGCCCCGAGACGATCCTCGACTCCGCCAGCGCTGCGGAACTGCATCTGGGCGACGCCGAAGTGAGCCGACTGGGCGCGGCGGTCGCGAGCCGGGCGGGGCTTCAGGACTGAGGCCGCGGCATCCGTACGGCATGGTTCCGCCGGCGCACCTTGTCCGCGAATGCGGACGAGCCGGGTCCAGCAGCGGGCCCAAGGCGCTCGCCGACGTCGTCCTGCGCGAGGCGGAAGGCCGGTTGTCCGCGACGCTGGAGTTATCTAGGGTGCCGATTGAGCGTCAGGCATGTTCTGGCAAGTAGCCCTGAGGGCCCGTGCCTTACAAGTATCCGATGGTTGTTCAGGCAAGTTCGGCACGTGCGGAGAAGCTCCGGCACCCAACCTTTTTCGGAACCGAAAGAAGTCCCGTGACCTCGTTACGGCCGTAACGAGGTCACACATCAGCCGCCATCGCCGGTCTCCGGCGGGACGCGCGGTCCTTGTCGGCCGGCTCCGGTGTGGGTGTGGCGGGTGTCGTGGTGGGGGCCGTGCCAGTCGAGGCACAGCACGGTGGCGTCGTCGGCCAGGTGGCCGTCGCAGGCGTCGGTGACCGCTGCTGTCAGGACGCGCACGACCTCTCGGGGATGTTCGGAGGCTGTGTCGCGTATGAGGCCGGGCAGGTCGACGGACTCGGCTTGTTGTTCTTGCATGCCGTCGGTGTAGAGCAGGAGCCGGTCGCCGGGGCGCAGGTCGAGGTCCTGTACGTGGTAGACGGTGCCTCCGGGGGCGCCGAAGAGCAGGTCGATGTCCAGGCGCGCCTCGTTTACCGTGCCGTCGCGAAGGAGCAGTGGCCAGGGGTGTCCGGCGTTGACGAGCTGTGCGCCGGTTCCGTCGAGGGCGATGCGCAGGAGCTGACCGGTGGCGAGGGTGTGGTGGCCGTGGTCGAGGATGGCCTGGTGGATCTTGTGGGCCTGGCCGGCGAGGTCGGCGCCGTCGCGGCGGGCGCCGCGCGAGGCGTTGACCAGGAGGGTGGCCATGAGGGCGGCGTTGACGTCGTGGCCCATGGCGTCGGTGATGGACAGGTGCAGGGTGTCGTTGTTGAGGGTGTAGTCGTAAGTGTCCCCGGCGGCGTCGTCGGCGGGTACCAGGGCCGCGGCGAGCACGAACTGTGCGGCTTCGCAGGAAGGCGCGCCGGGCAGGAGCTGGCGCTGGATCTCGGCGGCCAGGGTGAGCGGGGTGGCGCGCTGGCCCCACCGGTAGAGGTCGGTGAAGCGGCGGTCGGTGACGATGATGTACGCCAGCGCGTGCGCGGCCTCGCGGACTTCTTCCAGGATTTCCTGGCTGACGTGCGGCAGGGACAGCTCCAGGACGCCGATGGTGTCGCCGCGGTTGGTCACCGGGGCCAGTACCCGCTTTCCGTGCCCGGCGGCGGGGGCCTGCACCAGTTCCTGGGTGCGCAGCACTCGGTCGTAGACGCTGCCGGCCAGCCGGATCCGACCGGCGTGGAGGGCGGCCTGCGAGGCGATCGTCTCGTCGACGCGCACCATCTGCTGGCCGACGAGGTCGACGAACAGGAACGACACCGCCCGCGCGTCGAACCGGTCGCGCAGATTGCGCGCCACCACGGCGAGAGACGCCCCCGGTGCCGCGTCTTCCGCCGCGGCGAGCACCTTGTCCAGTCCGAAGAGGTCACCCGGCACGTTGCCTCCCCAGCGTCCTCGTGCGCAAATCCCGGCCCGGCCGCCGGAACCGCCCGCACCCGATCACACGCTGCTTCCAGCTTGCGCCCTTGCACGGCAGCACGCGAGCCCCAGTCCCTCGCCTACAGGACCCCCCAGCAGGGCGAGCTGCGACTCGGCGGCTCTGGCGACGGCGCCCACGAAGGCCAGGCTGTGCGGATGGGCCAGCCGGTCACCGCCGGTGATGTCCACGGCGCCGAGCAGCCGACCGGTGCGCGGGTCGTGGTGGGAGCGGCGGCGCAGGTCCAGGGGTGCACGGGACGCAGGAAGTGCTCGGCGGCGAACACCTGGACGGGCCGGTCGACGGCGATGGCGGTGCCCGGCGCGTTCGTGCCCGCGGCGGTCTCGGACCAGCGGGCGCCGGGCACGAAGCTCATCGTGCCGGCTCTCGCGCGGGTCGCGGCGTGGCCCTCGACCCACAGGAGGCGACCGTGCGCGTCGTACACCGCGATCAGATGTTCACCGTCCGACGCGTAGGCGCCCATCAGCTCACGGAAGAGCGGCATCACGCGTGCCAGTGGGTGCGCGTCCCGGTAGGCGCCCAGGTCGTCGTCGGACAGCTCGACACGGGCCGTCCCTTCGGGACGGACGTGCGCGCGGGCGGAACGCCGCCAGGAGTCGGCCACCACGGGTCGTACGGGCCGGTCGACCCGCCCGGCGGTCGCGAACGCCTCGTCCGCGCGGCGCATCGCTCCGCGTCGTTCCGCCGCATCCGCTACTTTTTTCAGGGCCACCCACGCGTCGGCCAACTCGGCCTCCCGAGGCCACTACTGCACCGGCCTCCCCCATGTTCGCCGCGGGTACGTCACCGGGCGAGGCTCGGGGGCACTTTCAGCCCCGCCGGCGTTTGAGGCGCGGAGTCCGGGGCGGAGCCCCGGTTGTGGGAAGGGGCGGGTAGGGGAAGGGCCCCGCGCAGCGTCCCGCCCCCGCACCGTCAGACCTCCACCCCCACGCTCGCCGACGCAGAGGCGGACGCCGACGCCGGATCGGGAGCGGGAGGCCCCGCAGGGACCCAGCGCCCCCGTACCTTGCGGTACGGCCACCAGCGCCCGTCGCGCCCGTAGCGGAGCTGGGTGTCCGCTCCCACCACCGTCCAGCGACCCGCCGCGCCCGCGCGGAGCTGCGGGCGTTCGCTCTCCTCCCACGCCCCCGCCAGGTCCGCCTTCGCGCGGGCCAGTGCCTCGGGGTCCGGGTGCCACTCCTCCTCCAGTACGGCGAGAGCCGCCGCGCCGCCCTGGTGCCAGGCAGCCACGGCCAGGTCCAGTTCGGCGCGCCGACGGCCGGTGCCCCCGGCGAGCCGTACCACGATCAGCGGATCGTCGCACGACGCCGCAAGCCGGACGGCGTCCTGGGCGGGTGTCAACTCCGCGTCGAGCGGGTGGCGTTCGTGCCCGGCGGACAGCGCGTCGGCCAGCAGCCGCAGCGCGCGTCCCGCCGTGTCCGCCGCCAGGAACTCCAGCGCGTCCGCGTCGATCCCCGGCGGCGGCTCCGCCTCCGTGTCGAGGGACGGCGGCAGTCCGGGCTCCTCAGGGACCGGCGGGGGAGGCGGCAGCGGCGGGAGGATGTCCCGTGCCGCGAACGCCTCGTCCGCGCGTATGCCCGCCGGCTCATCGGCCGGGCTCCGGTCCGTCCGCGCGGCTCGCGCCGACCGCACCTGCAACTCGTCGAGGAGCCGGCGCTCGCCCCGGCCGCGCATCAGTAGGAGGACGAACGGATCCTCGTCCAACAGCCGCGCCACCTGGTAGCAGAGTGCCGCCGTGTGCGGACACAGGTCCCAGGCGTCACAGGCGCACTCAGGCTCCAGGTCGCCGATGCCGGGCAGCAGTTCGACCCCGGCACTCGCCGCGTCCTCCACAAGATGCGGCGGCATGTCGCGGTCCAGCAGCGCGGCGATGTGCCCCGCGCGCTCGACCGCCATGTCCAGGAACCGGTCCCACTCCTCAGTACTGAGCTGCTGCAACAGCACGTCGCTGCGCTGGGCCGTGCCGTCCCTGTCCCGTACGACAGCCGTGATCCTTCCGGGCCGTACGGACACCGCGCCGACCGCGCCGTCGCGGGCCTGCTTGCGTCCCTTCTTGAGCTGACCCAAGTCGAGCGCCGTGTCCTCAAGGGCCTTCAGCCACGCCTGTCCCCACCACGTCTGCGCGAAGGCGCGGCCCCGCGCGGGCGGCAGGGCGGCGAAGGTGCGCTCGTTCCCCTCCGTACCGCGACCTCCACTGCTGACGCCGCTGACGCCGCCACTGCCGCCGTTGCTGCCGCTGTCGGCTCCGGTCATCGCGCACTCCCTCGCAGCTCGACCAGATCGGCCAGCTCGTCGTCGGTCAGTTCGGTCAGTGCCGCCTCACCACCGGCGCCGAGGACGGCGTCCGCCAGCTGCCGTTTGCGCGCGAGCATGTCGGCGATCCGGTCCTCGATCGTGCCCTCCGCGATCATGCGGTGCACCTGCACCGGCCGGTTCTGGCCGATTCGGTACGCGCGGTCCGTCGCCTGCGCCTCGACGGCCGGGTTCCACCAGCGGTCGAAGTGCACCACATGCTCGGCGCGAGTCAGATTGAGACCGGTGCCCGCCGCCTTCAACGACAGCAGGAAGACAGGGACTTCACCCTCCTGGAACCGCCGCACCATCACTTCGCGCTGCCCGACCGGTGTGCCGCCGTGCAGGAACTGCGTGGGGACGCCACGCGCGGCCAGATGCCGTTCGAGGAGCCGCGCCATCTGTACGTACTGCGTGAAGACGAGCACGCTCGCCTCCTCGGCGAGGATCGTGTCGAGCAGTTCGTCCAGCAGCTCGACCTTCCCCGAACGCCCGGCGACACGCGGCGAGTCGTCCTCTTTGAGGAACTGCGCGGGATGGTTGCAGATCTGCTTGAGCGATGTCAGCAGCTTCATGACGAGGCCGCGGCGTTCCATGCCGTCGGCCTCCGAGATCGCCGCGAGGGTTTCGCGTACGACGGCCTCGTAGAGCCCCGCCTGCTCCGTGGTGAGCGACACCGCCCGGTCGGTCTCCGTCTTCGGCGGCAACTCGGGCGCGATGCCCGGATCCGACTTGCGGCGCCGCAACAGGAACGGCCGCACCAGCGCGGACAGCCGCTCAGCCGCCGCCGGGTCGCCCCCCTCGACCGCCTGCGCGTAACGCGTACGGAAGGTGGCGAGCCGGCCGAGGAGCCCCGGCGTCGTCCAGTCGAGGATCGCCCACAGCTCGGAGAGGTTGTTCTCCACCGGAGTGCCGGACAGGGCGACGCGCGCCTTGGCGCCGATGGTGCGCAGTTGGCCGGCGGTCGACGAGTACGGATTCTTCACGTGCTGCGCCTCGTCGGCGACGACCATGCCCCACTCGGCAGCCGCGAGCTTCGGCGCGTCCAGGCGCATCGTGCCGTACGTCGTGAGCACGAACTCGCCGTCCGCGAGGGCGTCCAGGCCGCGCGACGCGCCGTGGAAGCGACGCACCGACGTGCCGGGTGCGAACCGTTCGATCTCGCGCTGCCAGTTGCCCATCAGCGACGTCGGGCAGACCACCAGCGTGGGACCGGCCGCCGACTCGTCGCTCTGGCGGTGCAGATGGAGTGCGATGACGGTGATGGTCTTGCCGAGCCCCATGTCGTCGGCGAGACAGCCGCCGAGACCGAGCGACGTCATCCGGTGCAGCCAGTTGAGGCCGCGCAGCTGGTAGTCGCGCAGCGTCGCCGTCAGGGACGCCGGCTGGCCGATCTCCTGGTCCGTACCCTCCGGGTCGGCGAGACGGTCGCGCAGCGCCGCGAGCCAGCCCGACGCCTGTACCTCGACCCGGCGCCCGTCCACCTCGGTGGATCCGGTGAGTACGGCTCCGAGCGCGTCGACGGGCGTGACCTTGCGGTCTTGGCTCTCCCGGAACCGCCTGGCTTCCTCGGGGTCGATGAGGACCCACTGGTCGCGCAGCCGTACGACAGGGCGGGTCGCCTCGGCGAGGCGGTCCAGCTCGGCGCGGGTCAGCTCGTGGTCGCCCAGTGCGAACCGCCAGTTGAAGGCGAGCAACGCGTCGGCGGACAGGAAGGACGGCAGATCCGAACCGGCCGTGTCCGAGAGCCCGCCGCCGCGCGTGTCGTCCTCGTCGTCGCGGGCTCGACCCGGCGTGTCGCCCCGCGTGTCGTACGACCGGGGGCCCGGCTCGTCGCCGGGCGGGCCGATCACGGCGCGCGCCGTCAGCTTGCGCGCCAGTGCCTTCGGCCAGTGCACCTGGACACCGGTGGCCGCCAGCGCGCGGGATGCCTCTCCGAGCAGTTCGGTGACCTCCTCGTCGGCGAGGTCGATGGCGTCGGGCACCGTGGCCGACAGGAGCGGGGCCAGCGGCGGCCAGGCGCGTGCGGCCCGCCGCAGGGCCAGCAGGGCGTCCATCCGGGCCCGCGGACCGAACGACTCGCCCGAGGCGTCGGCGGGCCCCGTACCGGCCCACACCTCGCTCGCGTCGGCGACGACCGACGGATCGCTGACGCTGTGCATCTGTAGGACGGCGCGGAACGCGGGGGCGGAGCCGAAAACGTCGCTGTCGGAAGAGTCGCCTTCAGTGGAGGCGCCGTCGGAACGGGAGGTGTCCCGCACGCCGGCCAGACCGGGCAGCTCCACCCTGAGCGACAGTCGTACGCCCGCGTCGTGCCCGGCCGCCACGTCGGCGGCCCAGCCGCGCAGTTCGGGCAGCCGGCGCGGCTCCGGCGCGGCGAAGGCGGGCGATCCGGCGGCGATCGGCGCGGCGGGTGTGCGTACGAGACCGTCGGCGACCGCGTCGAGGAACTGCCGCAGCAGCCGTTCCGGCTCGGCGAGCAGCAGCGGACCCGTCGCCGCGGCGGAGTTGAGCGGTACGGCGTGCGCGGCCGGCGGCATCGCGGCGGCGAGCGCGCGGATGCGCTCCAGGTCGTCGGCGGCGACGGGCCCGGCCCGCCAGGCGTCGTGGCCGGCCGCCGAGAGTCCGGGCAACAGCTTGCCGCGCGCGGCCAGTTGGAGGGCGAGCAGGGAGGCGGCGCCCCAGAACGCCGTCGCGGGCGAGGCATGCGCCGAGGCCCTGGCGCGGGTCAGCACGGGCAGCGCGTCCCGTACGGGCAGCGAGAGTGCCGGGACGGTACGGAGTTGTACGTCGTCACCGACGACGGTCAGGTCCGCGACGGAACCGGCCGGGTCCAACGCTCCGGTCGAGTCCGGCGACGCCGCCGTGTCCGGTGGCGCGGGCCAGTCAGGGAGAGCGGTGCCGTCCGGGGCCCAGAAGGCGACCCGGCCGGTACGGGCCGGGTCGGCGGGCAGGAAGAGCGCGTGGCAGCGGGCGAGTTCGGCGATCTGCGAGGGTGTAGCCGCGGAGGGCCTGTGTACGGCGATGACACATTCCTCAAGTTTGACTAGTGAAGGTGGAGCGGCCGAGGGTACCTCGCGCGGAACGCCGGTGGGCGGCACCGGACGGTGACAAGAATCATGGGCCACGACAGGGGTGTAGGCAGCACCACCCCCTCAGTCGGGAATATCCCCCGTCACCTCGGGGTGTTGGCCGCATGGCCTTGGAGGGTCAACTCCGCGTAACTTTCTCCCGGTCGGCGCGATCAAGCTCCAACAGCGCCACTCGAACGGCCTCACAGACCTGCCATTTCCCAGCTCAACGATCTACGCGATCGTCGGCCTACAGACCGGAGACCGACATGCCCCAGGCCCCCGCAGCAGTCGCGGAGACCACCGACCCCGGCCCCGCCGCCGCCCGCACAGGCGGCAGCGACTTCGCGCCCCTTCTGCGGACGGTCAGGGAGCAGGGCCTCCTCGAACGGCGGACCGCCTGGTACGCCCGCGGTATCGCCGTCAATCTGCTCGGGCTTGCGGCGGTCGTGACCGGCATGGTGCTGATCGGAGCGTCCTGGTGGGCGCTGCTCCTGGCGCCGCCGCTGGCGCTCCTGTCGGCCCGGATGTCGTTCGTCGCGCACGACGCCGGCCACGCCCAGATATGCGCCACCCGAGATCGGAACCGTCTCGTACAGCTTTTCCACGCCAATCTCCTGCTCGGAATGAGCCAGGACTGGTGGAACGACAAGCACAACCGGCACCACGCCAACCCCAACCACCTGGAGAAGGACCCGGACGTCGGCGCCGACATCCTCGTCTTCGCGCAGCACCAGACCGGAGGCCGCAAGGGATTTCGCCGCTGGCTCACCCGCCACCAGGCCGCGATGTTCTTCCCGCTGACGACCCTGGAGGGTATCGCCCTCAAGGTCTACGGCTTCCAGTCCGTCTTCTCCCGCACCTCAAGCCGTCAGACCCCGCGTGAGCGCCTTCTTGAGGGCTCACTGCTCGTCGTGCACGTCATCGCCTACCTCGCGCTGCTCTTCACGACCCTCAGCGTCGGACAGGCCGTCGTCTTCCTGCTGATCCACCAGATGATGTACGGCCTCCACCTGGGCATGGCGTTCGCGCCCAACCACAAGGGCATGAAGATCCCGACCGAGGAGGAGTTCGCGAGCTGGGGGCATCTGCGCCGCCAGGTCCTCACCTCCCGCAACATCCGGGGCGGCTTCTTCACCGACTGGTTCCTTGGCGGCCTGAACTACCAGATCGAGCACCACCTCTTCCCGAGCATGCCGCGCCCCCACCTGCGGCTGGCCCAGCCGCTGGTCCGCGCGCACTGCCGGGAGCTGGACGTCCCCTACGTCGAGACGGGCCTGGTCGACTCCTACCGGCAGGCACTCGGACACCTGCACGAGGTCGGCGCACCGCTGCGCGCCGCGGCCTGACCCGCGACACGAAGCGCCGCTCACCGACGCACCGCGCACGCGGGCGGCGCATAGTGGAACTGGGGGAAGCGCGCGAGCGTTCAATCAGCAGTAAGCGGCTTCGGCCGCGGAGGAGGCGTCGAAATGTCGACTAGGGCAAAGATCGCTGTCGGGGGAGTGGCCGTCGGTCTTCTCCTGATTCCATTCATCGGATTCTGGATGTCGCTGCTGGTGGTGCTCGGTGTGCCCGCGGTGGCCTATCTGATGCTCGACCCGTCGCAGCGCCGTCGGCTCAAGCGCATCACACGCAAGGAGATCGGCCGCTGACCCGGCGCTGACCTGCGGAGGAGCCCCCGTACGGAGACGTACGGGGGCTCGTGACGTGCCGGGCCGGTCACGACGGGAAAGTCGGGCCGGTCAGGACGGGCGGACAGCGATCTTGTCGAGCGCTTCGAGGAGCTTCGGCAGCTCGGGCCCACGACCGACCGGCAGCACCTCGTTCGGTTCGTCGTCCAGGAGGATGTAGGCGATGTCGTCGGTCCTGGCGACGAGGGACCAGCCGGGGCCGTCGGCCCGCAGCATCCGCGCGCCGGCGGGTGCGAAGCCGGAGCGGACGCGGCCCGGCGGAGGGGGTGACTCCAGGTAGCCGTGCAGCTCCTTCAGAACACGCCGTACGCCGTCGTGGAGGGCTTCCAGGCCGCCGGGGACGCCATCGGTCTCCGCGTCCGAGGCGTCCTCGCCCGCAGGAGCCGCCTCCGCTCCACCCTCGGTGTTCGTACGCTCCTCGTCCTCGGAATCGAACTGTGCGCGCCAGGCCTCCCACTGAAGGGCGATCTCGTCCGCGCCGAGACGGCGCTGCGCCGACCCCCAGCTCGCCGTGTCGGGCGGCGCGAGCGGCGGTCTCGCCCCGTCGTCGTCCATGCCCGGCTCCGAATCGGGGTCGGGGTCGTGCGGTGCGGGAATCCCGGGCGCCGCGACCGAGAGGGCCAGCGGCCAGCCGGGCAGGGCCGCGACCACGGTGCGTTCGTCGGGCGACAGGTCGTACTCCATGCCGCAGTCCCACGCGGCGATGGCGACGGCCACCAGCGACACGTCGTCGACGGCCACCGTCCAGCGCGCGCCGGTGCCGTCCTGGCCGAGCACCAGGCCGTATCCACGCTCGTACGGCTCCAGCCCGAGCGTCACGCACGCCTCGGGGAAGTCGTCGCCGAGCACGCTGGGGAACTGCGCCGGTGTCAGCAGTACGGCCGACAGCACAAACAGCTGGTCCTCATCGGCGGATTCGTCCGTACCTGTCACGGCACCTCCCCATCCGATCGGTCGTGTCCGATCGGTTGTCGGCGCACCTTAGCCAGTCCGCCGCCCGGCCGTCGAGAGGTGCGTGATCGGCCGCGCCCGTCCGTATCCCGCCATCATGCGGCGGGCAGCCCGAGGAGGCTGCGTGCCACCGTCTGCGGTGACTCGTCCCGCTCCCGTGCCAGCGCGATCACGGCCCGGCACGCCAGCTCGTTGACGCCGAAGGACAGGGCCTCGGGGGAGACCCAGCCCGACGCCTCGTCCATCCGGTCCTGGTCGTCTTCGGCGGTCGCCGAGACGTAGGCGGCAGCCGCCTCGAACAGGTTGTGCTGCCGTGTCCGGTTCCGGGACGACGCGGCCGGCTCGGTGACCGGCGCGGCGGTTCGGTTCGTCACGAACAACCGGCGCAGCTTGTCGAACATTGTCCCTCCACCTTCCGCACATCCCTCGGGGCCCTGCCTCCAACGTAAGTCGATACCCGTTCACGCGACAGGGCACC
This sequence comes from Streptomyces sp. NPDC050433, assembly GCF_044458565.1. NCBI lineage: Bacteria > Bacillati > Actinomycetota > Actinomycetes > Kitasatosporales > Streptomycetaceae > Streptomyces > Streptomyces sp. NPDC050433. The sequence goes on from NZ_JBITIB010000015.1 coordinate 160,893, forward strand.
CGGTGCGGGCCGCCACCCGGCCGTGCGGGGCCACCAGGGCGGGTCAGCCCTCGTGTACGGCGAGCGCGAGGAAGCGGTCGTCCTCGTCCACGTACGAGTCCAGCCGCCAGCCCGCCCCCGCGAGCAGCGGACGCAGCATGCCCTCGGCCCGCAGATCGTCCGGTGTGATCCGGCGGCCCTGCCGGGCGGCCAGCGCGGCCCGTCCGATGGGGTGGAACAGCGCCAGGCTCCCACCGGGCCGTACGACTCTGGCCAGCTCCCGCAGATTCGCGGCGGGCTCCGGCAGATGGGCGATCAGTCCGGCGGCGAAGACCGCGTCCAGGGAGTGCGCGCGCAGCGGCAGGCGCGCCACGTCCGCCAGCAGCAGGGCGCCGACCGCGTCGCGACCGCTGCGGACGGCCGCCACGAGCATCTCGGGGGTGAGATCGGCGCCCAGCACCGTGCCCCGCGGCCCCACGGCATCGCGCAGGGCCGACAGCGCGCGCCCGGTGCCGCAGCCCGCGTCCAGGACGCTGTCGCCCGGACGCAGCCCCATGCCGGCCGCCGCGGCGGCGTAGGCCGGGCCGTCGTCGGGGAAGCGCGCGTCCCAGTCCGCCGCCCGGACGCCGAAGAACTCCTGGATGTGCGTGTGGTCGTGGGCCATGGGTACATGATCCCCCTGCCGCGCATCGCCCGGCCCCCCTCTGTCCGGCCCTGATCAGCCCCGCCGGACGGCGTACGCGCCCGCGTTGCGGGCCCGCCCCCGCCGCGCGAGTGTCGGAGAACCGAGTCAGAGGAGGACTGTCCCATGCCCATCGCCACGGTCGATCCCGCCACGGGCGCGACCCTGAAGACGTTCGACGCCCTGGGGTCCGACGAGATCGAGCGGCGGCTGGCCGCGGCTGCCGCCGCCTTCGACCGGTATCGCACCACGGGCTTCGACCACCGGGCCACGCTGATGAACCGCGCCGCCGACCTACTTGAGGAGGACAAGGACGACATCGCCCGCACCATGACCACGGAGATGGGCAAGCCGATCGGCGCGGCACGCGCGGAGGCGGCGAAGTGCGCCAAGTCGATGCGCTGGTACGCGCGGCACGCGCGGGACCTGCTCGCCGACGAGCACCCGTCGGCCGCCGACATCCAGGACTCGGGCGCCGCACGCGCATATGTCCGCTACCGCCCACTGGGCGTCGTGCTGGCGGTCATGCCGTGGAACTTCCCGCTCTGGCAGGTCGTACGGTTCGCCGCCCCCGCCCTCATGGCGGGCAACGTCGGTCTGCTCAAACACGCGTCGAACGTCCCGCAGACCGCGCTGTATCTGGATGACCTCTTCAGGAGGGCGGGCTTTCCCGAAGGCTGCTTCCAGACGCTACTCGTGGGGTCCGGCGCGGTCGAGGGCATCCTGCGCGACCGCCGTGTGGCCGCGGCGACCCTGACCGGCAGTGAGCCGGCCGGGCGCTCCGTCGCAGCCGTCGCGGGCGACGAGGTGAAGCGGACCGTACTCGAACTCGGTGGCAGCGACCCGTACATCGTGATGCCGTCGGCCGACATCGACCGGGCCGCGCGGACCGCGGTGACCGCCCGGGTGCAGAACAACGGACAGTCCTGCATCGCGGCCAAGCGCTTCATCGTGCACGCCGACGTCTACGACGCGTTCGGTGAACGCTTCGTCGCCGGGATGCGGAAGCTGACCGTCGGCGACCCGATGGACGAGTCCACCGATATCGGCCCGCTCTCCAGCGAACAGGGCCGCGCCGACCTGGAGGTGCTGGTCGACGACGCGGTCAACCGGGGCGCCATGGCCCGCTGCGGCGGGCGCCGTCCCGACGGGCTGAGCCGCGGCTGGTACTACGAACCCACTGTCCTTACGGATGTCTCCCCCGACATGCGCATCCACCACGAAGAGGCGTTCGGCCCGGTGGCCACCGTGTACCGCGTGGCCGATCTCGACGAAGCGGTGCGCGTCGCCAACGACACTCCGTTCGGACTGAGTTCCAACGTGTGGACGCGCGACGACGAGGACGTGCGGCGCTTCGTAAGCGACCTCCAGGCCGGCGGTGTCTTCTTCAACGGGATGACCGCCTCCCACCCCGCGCTCCCCTTCGGCGGCGTCAAGCGCTCCGGCTACGGGCGGGAGCTGTCGGACCACGGGATCCGCGAATTCTGCAACGTCACAACCGTCTGGCACGGTGCCGAACCCGACGACAACGGCTGAGAGAGCGAACGCGTCCTCGCACGCGAACCGCCTCTGAACACCCTTTGTTTGCAAGGGGTGTTCAGGGGCACACGCTGTTCGTGCTTCGGACAGGAGGCACGTCCGTGGAGCGGCGTACCGCTCCGGGCGTCGCCCGGCGGCCGGCCGAGCGCTCCCCGGTGACGACGGCCGCGTGGAGCGAGGAGCTGAACAGCATCATGACCCCTCGGGTGATGGCCTACCGGGTGAGACACGAGGACGTGCCCGACACCTCCGAGGCCTTCGAGCGGGCCGCCGGACTGCCGGACGGGCCCGAGAAGGACCGGACCCGCGAGGAGATCGTGTGCGCCTGGCTCCCGATGGCCGACCGCCTGGCGGGCCGGTTCCGGCACCGGGGAGAGGCGCTGGAGGATCTGCGGCAGGTCGCGGCGATCGGACTGGTGAAGGCCGTGGAGCGGTATGACCCGTACCGGGGCACCGCGTTCGAGAGCTTCGCCGTACCCACGATCACCGGGGAGCTGAAGCGGCACTTCCGTGACCGCCTCTGGTCGGTCCATGTGCCGCGGCGGGTACAGGAGTTACGGGGCCGTGTGCGAGACGCCCGCGACGAACTGGCTCAGCGGCACGGGAACATGGCGCCGACCGTGGAGGACGTCGCCCTGCACGCGGAAATGACCGAGGACGAAGTGCTCATGGGCGTCGAGGCGATGGACTGTTTCAGCGTGCTGTCGCTCGACGCCAATCTGTCCGCCCTCGACGAGGAGGGTTCCGCGACGCCCGGTGACTCCCTCGGCGGCTGGGACGAGGCACTGGACGCGGTGATCGACCGCGAGTCGGTCAAGCCGAACCTGCGCCGGCTTCCCGACCGGGAGAAAAGGATCCTCTTTATGAGGTTCTTCCACGGGATGACACAGAGCAGCATCGCCAAGGACCTCGGCATCTCGCAGATGCACGTCTCCCGGCTGATCAACAACTCCTGCGCGCGCATCCGTAGGGAGGTGATGCGCGACGCGGCGTAGGCCGGTTCGCCGACCGGCTCGTCGTCGCGCACCGCACGTCCGGCGCCCGACGACGAACCGGCGGGTCAGGAAGGTTTCACGGCGGATCCGCCCTGGTGCGGGAGCCCGTTCCCGGCGGCGGACCCGTGGCCGTACTGCTCCGCCTGCATACGGAACATCGAGGCGTATCTGCCCCCGGACGCCAACAGGCTCTCGTGGTCGCCCTGTTCGACCAGCCGGCCCTCGTGCAGTACGTAGATGAGGTCCGCGTACCGCACTCCGGACATACGGTGTGTGACGAGTACGACGGCCCTCCGCTCGTCGGCCAGCCCCCGGATCCGGTCGAAGGCCGCGATCTCCGCGCCCGGATCGAGGGCCGATGTGGGCTCGTCCACCACGATCACGCGGGCGTCCCGGTAGTGGGCGCGGGCCAGCCCGAACTTCTGCCACTGCCCGCCCGACAGCTCGGATGCCCCGCGGAACACACGGGCCAGCAGGGTGTCGAACCCCCTCGGCAGGTCCTCGGCGATCCGGTCCGCACCCGAGTACCGCGCCGCCGCCTCCATGTCGCCCTCGGCGGCGTCGGGTCGGCCGATCTCGATGTTCGCCCTCGCGGTCACCGGCCAGCGCTCGAAGTCCTGGGTGAGAAGCGACACCCGGTCGAAGATCTGCTCGCGGTCCGCCTCCGCGACATCGACGCCGTCCCACGTCAACCGACCACTGTCGGGCAGGTGCAGCCCGGCGAGCAGCTTCACGAGAGTGCTCTTGCCGGAGCCGTTCTCGCCGACCAGGGCCACCACCGAGCCCATCGGGATCGCCAGGGACAGCTCGGTGAGCGCGGGCGTCTCCCGGTCCGGATAGCTGAAGGAGACATCCTCGAAGGTGATCATCTTCATCGGCTCGGGGATGGGGATGCCGCCGGAAGGGATGGACCTGTCGCCGGCCTCCGCGAGGAACCGCTCCATGTCACGTACGTACAGAGACTCCTCGTGCAGCGAGTTCGTGGTCAGCACGAGAGCGCCCAGGCTCGCCGAACCCGAGCGGACCGCGATCACGGCGGTGCCCGCCACGGCCAGCTCCATCCGCCCCGACATGATGAGCCCGGCCATCGCCCCGTACGTGATCAGTGCGGCCACACCCGACAGCGCCGCGGCCAGCAGCTCGGTGACCGCCTTGTCCTTGGCGAGCCGCGTCGCCTCGGACTCCGCGCTCTCGGCCATGTTGCGGTAGTGCCGCAGGAGGAAGCGGCCCACGCCGTGCACCCGTACCTCGTGCGCGGCGGAGCGGGAGATGAGCAGCCCGGCGATGAGCCGGCTGGCGCGCAAATGCTCCACCCAGGACATCACCGACAGATACCGCCGCTGGGACACGCGCATCGCACCCCAGCCGCGCGGCGCCGCGATCAGCAGGAGCATCGGCAGCAGCAGCGGGTGCAGCACGGTCAGTACACCGCCGACGGCGAGCAGCGAGATGACGCCGTTCATGGTCGCGACGCAGGCACCGATCATCCGCCGGGCCGACGGTGGGCCGTGCTGCGCGGTGTCGATCAGGCGGCGGAACTCGCCGTCCTCGATCGCCTCCAGCTCCACCCGCGCGGCGGCGCGTAAGTACTGCTCGTTCGCGGCCCGTTCGACCTTCGGCTCCAGCCGCCCGGCCGCCGATGTGGACCACGAGGCCAGGAGCGCGCCCACGACGGCGACCACCGCGCCCACGATCAGGGCGGGCAGCGCGTCGGAGACACGGTCGGCGGCGCCTCCTGCTCCGAGGAGCGAGCCGAGCACGGAGTTGACGACCAGCAGACTCAGCGCGGCCGTCAGCCCCTGGCCGGCCTCGGCGACGCCGACGGTCACCAGCGCCGGCCGATCCGCCCGCCAGGCGAGTCGCAGGGTGCCCGCCACCATTCTCGGCATGGTGCGGACCGCGGCGAACAGGCTCAGGTCGAAGGAGGCCCACTCGTGGTCGGACCAGCCGGTGTCGTAGCGGAGCGGGCCGCCGAACAGCTCGCGTTCGCTGTCCGACACAGCGATCTCGGCGGGCTTGGGACGCTTCAGCAATCTCACGCGGCGTCACCTCCGGCGTCAACCTGGCGCATCACGGGCCGGGCGGGGACCGGCCGTCTCTCGAACGCGCTGTGAATGTCGAACGGCAGCGGGATGAGCTTCATGGTTCCTCCGGGAGAGACGTCGATGTGCGGGCCGTTGGATGAACGCTGCTGATCAAGAGGCCGTAACGGGGGGAAGTAGTGCGAATTCTCGTCGGAAGGTCGTGATGGCGCGGTGGAGATGAGCAGGCGCCGTGAAAGTGGCCGTAATCCTGTGTTCGCCTCACTCCGGCGTGACAGGTGGCCCGATCGAGGGATGTCGTTGCGGTGGTGAATTGACCGAAGTGGCCACTCGGCGCCGGAGGCCGGGGAGGGGGAGCGGTCTAGCGCCGACAGCGGGGTGGCGAGTTGCGAAGGCATACGGACGGTCCCGGTGGTGATCGTTCCGCCCGACGGGAACGGCCTGTTCCGTGTGACGCTCCTGGGCGGCGGGATCGCTTGCCCGTGAGCAGTCGGTGCGCGAGGCTTGGCGACCGACGGGGGAGATACGGGGCACAGGGCGCGGTACCTGTCTGAACGGGGAGAGTGGTCACCAATGGCGCTGGAAGACGGACTTGACTGGCTTCTGGAGGATCTGACCAGTCGGGTCGAGCCGATACGGCACGCGCTGGTGCTGTCCAACGACGGGTTGGTGACCGGGGCGAGTTCCGGTCTGGCGCGGGAGGACGCCGAGCATCTGGCGGCCGTCTCGTCCGGTCTGCACAGTCTCGCGCGGGGATCCGGTCGGCACTTCAACGCGGGCAAGGCCCGGCAGACCATGATCGAGTTCGATGACGCGCTGCTGTTCGTCACGGCCGCCGGGGACGGCAGTTGCTTGTGCGTGCTGAGCGACGCGGACGCCGATGTCGGTCAGATCGCCTACGAGATGACGCTGATGGTGAATCGCGTCGGTGAGCATCTCGGCATCGCGGTGCGGCAGTCGGGGCATACCACGGTCACGGACGTCTGAGTGCCGCAGGGAAGTTATCCACAGGGCAAGCGGGAATTCTGACGCGGGGATACGGTCGTCACCGAGAGTAGTCAATCGCTCGCGGGGGAGACCGTCGATGTCCGTCATGGAAATCTCAGAGACACTGGCCGCCGGCCGAGCGGCGCAGGAACTGCGTCTGAAGCGCGGCGAGTTCGAATTGGCCACACAGTTGGGGCATGTCCGCACGGTCGGGGGGTCGGTGAGTGGCCGCCGGAGGGTCCCGCGCGGCGAGGTCGAGCGGCTTCGGCGGGCGGCGGGTTTCCCCGACACGCTGCGCGAGCGGGTGCGGACGGTGGGCACGGCCGAAGGGGCGGAGCTGATGGACATCAGCCCCGGCCGCTTCACCCGGCTCGCGCGTGCGGGGTATCTGGTGCCGGTGAGGTTCTACCTCAATCGCTATCGAGCGGTCGTCTGGCTCTATCTGGCCGAGGAGCTACGGGCGTTCGCGAGCAGCGAACCGGGTCTGCTGGCGGGCCGATTGCCGCACGGGCCGACCCACTCGCGGACGCATGCGGAGCCACGGACGCCGACCGGCGGGTCCGAGACCGACTCGGAGGCGCCCGAGGCTCCTGAGTCCGGCGATTCGGGCGCGGGAGAGGACTGCCGTCCGCGCAACTGGCGTGGACGTCGTATCGGTCTTCTTCTGCACGAGAGCGATGACCGGTGGGAGCGTGCGGCGATCGTCGGGTCCGTGCTGGATCCGATCCAACTCGCCGAGCTGGTACCGGATCCGTACGAGCGCGCGTGTCTGAACCGGCTGCGGCCGGACCTCGCGCCGGGCCGTCCGGGATCGGAGGCGGGGCGCGAGGCGGTACAGCGACTGCTGACCGCCGACGATCCGGACGAGATCAGCTGGCACCGGTCCAGCCTGACCGCGCTGCTGGCGGACGCCCGTCGGGACCGGCAGGCGCGGCGCCCGAGCGGCACGGCCCCCGAGCCGGCCCCGGTGCCGACACCCGTACCGGTACGGACAGTTGAACCGGTTCCGCACGGTGTCGGGCGGGGGCGTCCGTTGCTGACCCGGCTGAGGATCAGGCGGAACCGGGACCGGGAGACCGCCGCCGTGCCGCGTGGCGGCAGCGCCGACGGGTGAGGTCGAGCCGCCCGGCCCGACTGTCCCGGCATCGCTCGGTCAGGACTTGGCTTCGCCCGTGACCACGGTGAGTTCGGGGGAGAAGCTGCCCCACTCCCCGTCCGGCAGCTTCGCGCGGATCTTCACCTTGTAGCTGACACCGGGCTTCTTGCCCGCGTAGACGCTCTCGGTGGTCTTCCCCACGGGCGGCTTGTTGCCCCAGACCAGCGTGGTGGTCAGCTTCCCGTTGAGATGGATCTCGTACGAAGGCACCTGACCGTCGACCTTCGGCGGCAGCCACGACAGATCGAGATAGTAGGCCCCGTCCTTGGCGTTCTTGTGCCGCGCGGCCTTGAAGCCGATCGGCGCGGTGTCGGGGTCGTCGCCCGGTCCCTTCGGGGTGCTGATCTTCACCGGGTCGCTGGCCGGTGAGGTGTTGTCGGCGGCGTCGCGGGCCTGGAGGGTGAAGGAGTAGGCGGTGCCGGGGCGGAGTCCGGTGACCTTGGCCGTGGTCTCGTCGCCGCTCACACTGTGGATCTTCGAGCCGCCCTGGAGGATGTCGTAGGAGGTGATGCCCTCGTCCTTGGCCGGTGCGCTCCAGGAGAGCTCGGCGCCCTTGGAACCGTTGTGCTTGCCGCGCAACTTCACCGGCTGTGCCGGAGCCTTCTTGTCGTCCGTGCCCGCGGCGGGCATGGTGACAGGTTTCTTCTGGCTGTGCGGGGAGAGGTTCCCGGCGGCGTCCTTGGCCCGCACGGAGAACGAGTAGGCGGTGGACGGCTTCAGACCCGTGATGTCGATCATCCGCCGCTCGGCGGGGACGTCCTTGATCTTGTCCTTCCCGCGGTACACCACATAGCCGCTGACCGCGACATTGTCCTTGGCCTCGTCCCACATGACGTGAGCGGACAGCGCGCTGCCTGCCTGGACGCTCAGACCGGTCGGCGCCGATGGAGCCTGCGAGTCCTTGTCGTCACCGCCGCCGCAGGCGACGAGGGTGAGGGCGGTAGCGGTAACGAGCGCGACCTGGGTGGGGGTCCGTCGCACGATCGTCTCCTCCGTCGGAAGCACGGGGCAATGGTCTAGACATATATGACACAGTGTCGGGTTCACTTCAAGAGGTGGTGCGCGTCGGAATCCGAAAACAATGGATGCCTCGACTCGGTCGTTCCTTGATTCCTGATTGATGGCAGGATGGCTCGCTGTGCAGACCAACACGCTTGTCGTCCGTCGTGCGGTGCCCGCGGACGCGTCCGACATCTCCGGACTGTGGCTGAGATCCTTTACGGCCGCGCTCCCGAGTGTCACGCGCCCCCACAGTGATCAGCAGGTGCACGCCTGGATCCGTGACATCGTCCTGCCCACCCAGGAGACCTGGGTGGCGACCGCGGGGGAGGCGGTCGTCGGCATGATGGTGATCGAGGGCGGCGACATCGATCAGCTGTATCTCGATCCGGACCACCGTGGCTGCGGTATCGGCGCGCGCCTGATCGACCTGGCGAAGCGGCGTCGGCCCGACGGTTTGTCCCTGTGGACGTTCCAGATCAACGGCCCGGCACGGCGCTTCTACGAGCGCCACGGCTTCGTCCCGGTCGAGAAGACCGACGGCCGGGGCAACGAGGAGAACGAGCCGGACGTCCGCTACTGCTGGCACCCCGACCCGGCACTGCGGGTGCGCCCGCATCTCGAACAGGGACCGGGTAGCACCCACTACTGATCTTTTCGTAAGTTCGGTGGGTGTGGTGGGCGGATGGTCAGGCCGGTGTGGGCGAGGAATGACCATGGCAGTCGGGGGTTGGCGCTGATGCGGTGGATGCCTTGCTCGGTGGCGTCGGCGACATCGGCGAGGTGGTCGCCGGCGAGGTTGGCGAGTTCACGCTTCTTGAGAGAGGACCACAGCAGTTCCACCGGGTTCAGCTCGGGAGCGTAGGCGGGTAGCCGTTCCAGGGTGAGCCAGTCCTGCTCGGCGACCCAGGCCCGCATCGCCCGGCTCCAGTGGGCGGACAGGCCGTCCCAGACCAGGACCACTCGCTCGCCGCGGCAGAACACCTTCATCTGCTCCAGGACCTCGATGAGTCCGGCGGTGTCGTAGCTGCCGGGCTTGAGGTGGAAGCACAGGCGGGCCCCGCGATCGGGGTCGGTGGAGTGGTAGCCCAAGGCCCCGGCCATCGACGCGCGCTTCCAGTTCAGGCGGTGCCGCAGGAGCGGAGTCCGCCCCCGGGGCGAGTAGGTGCGGCGGATCTGAGGGAGCAGGGAGACGCCTGATTCGTCGAGGAAGACGATCCAGGCACGTGTGTTCACGGCCCTTTTTTGATACGCGGCCACTCGTGCACGATCCAGCGGGCGATCTCCGACTCGTCCCGCTCGACCGCCCGCCGCTCGGGCCGTTGCAGGCTCCATCCGAGCCGGCCGGTCAGCAGCCGCCACACCGACGCCCTCGACAGCACCACCCCCGTTGCCCGGGTGACGACCGCGCCGACTCGTTCCAGGGTCCACAGGTCGGCCTCGAAGCCATGAGCCTGGGCACCTCGCTCCAACGCGGCCCGGACCATCTCGACCTGGGCGTCGTCCAGCTTGGGCGGGCGTCCGGTGGCTCCCCGTCGCCGCAGGGCCGAAGCACCGCCTCGCTCCCACACCCGCCGCCAACGCCGCACACTCTCGGCACACACCCCCACCGTCCTCGCGATCTCCGCATTCGAGACGCCACCCTCGAACAACTCGACCGCCCGAACACGACGCGCCTCCGCCAACTGAGGCCGCGACAAAGGAGGAAGAGAGAAGCCGGCAACCGAAGGGGAAGGTTGATAAGCCACCCCGACAGCCTCCCACCCACACGCCCACCACACCCACCGAACTTACGAAAAGATCAGTAGGGCGCGTTGCGAAAGTAGCGCCGTCGGCCCCGCCCTCCGGGCGGACGGCGCTACTTTCGCAACACGCCCTAGGGCGAGATCGCGTCACATCCGCGGCGCGACGGCCGATCCAACAGCCGCATGCGGCGCCCGGTTGGGGTGCGGCGGGTGCCCGCTGACGACAGCGTGGCGGGCATGCCCTGCTCACTCGCGCCGAACTGGGTTGTGGGGTGGCCGATTCAGGGGCGGACCGGCTGAAAAACGCACGTTGGTCTAGACCTTGACAGGTAATAAGGATTCCGGTTTGGTTCCCTCACCCCCATGGCGGCCGTCCCCCAACGACGGCCGCGCGAAGGAGTGAGTCGCTTGCGACAGCGAATCCTTGCCCTGTTCACCGCGCTGGTCTCGGCACTGGCCCTCGCGGTATTCCTACCCGCGTCGACCTCGGCGGCAGCCACGTCGGCCGCCGCCTGTACGACCCCCTGGAACGCGTCCAGCGTCTACTGGGGCGGCGACACCGCTTCGTACAACGGCCGCAACTGGACGGCGAAGTGGTGGACCCAGAACGAGAGACCAGGCACGGTCGACGTCTGGGCCGACAACGGCGCCTGTGACGGCGGTGGCCCGACGGACCCGCCGCCCGGTGGCTTCGTGGTCAGCGAGACGCAGTTCAACCAGATGTTCCCGAGCCGGAATTCCTTCTACACCTACAACGGTCTCAAGGCCGCGCTGGGCGCCTACCCGGGCTTCGCGAACACCGGCAGTGACACCATCAAGCGCCAGGAGGCCGCCGCCTTCCTCGCCAACGTCAGCCACGAGACCGGCGGTCTCGTCCACATCGTCGAGCAGAACCAGGCCAACTACCCCCACTACTGCGACACTTCGCAGCCGTACGGGTGCCCGGCCGGCCAGGCCGCGTACTACGGCCGCGGTCCCATCCAGCTCAGCTGGAACTTCAACTACAAGGCCGCGGGCGACGCTCTCGGCCTCGACCTCCTCAATAACCCCTGGCTCGTCCAGAACGACGCGGCCGTCGCCTGGAAGACCGGTCTCTGGTACTGGAACACCCAGAGCGGTCCGGGCACGATGACCCCGCACAACGCGATGGTCAACAGCCGTGGATTCGGCGAGACCATCCGCAGCATCAACGGGAGCCTTGAATGCAACGGAGGCAACCCCGGACAGGTCCAGAGCCGGATCGACAAGTACCGTCAGTTCACCGGAATCCTCGGCGTGGATCCGGGTGGCAACCTCAGCTGCTGAGTCCGGAGCGTCACTACGACAATCGGACGTAGTTCAGAGAACTGTTCTGCGATCTCCTCGTTGACCGGTTCGGGGCAGAGAACCATCTGCCCCGAACCCGGATCAGTGTCCGTGCCCCGCCCCGTCCATGGGGCGGGGCACGGCCGACGAGTGGAGGTTCGCCATGGCAGGCGATACCCAGCTGAAGGCGCGGCCCGCGGAGGCGTGGTCTGTCGAGCCTGTGGCCCTCGTGCCACGCCAGTCGCATCCGCCCCATGAACCGCCCGCCGCGCCGACATCACGGCCCGGCCGCACCCGACGTCTCTTTCTGCGTGTGGCCTTCGCCCTCGGGGTCACAGGCGCCACGGCCGCGGCCCTGACGCCCATCCTCCGGTCCGACCCCCGCAAGGCCGACCCCGGCGATGCCCGTGCGCCGGCCGTGGAGCACTTCGACGAGATGTACGGCGGCCGGCACATCCAGGGGGTGGATGCCGGCATCCGTATCGACGGCCGGCCCCTGCACGTCATGCGGCGCGCCGACGGCAGCTACGTCAGCGTGGTCAACCACTTCGAGTCGTTCCCGACGGCGCTCGCGACCGCCCGCGCGGCTGTCGACGACCTCGCCGGTACCCAACTCGCGCTCGCCGGACCGGCAGTTCACTGACCGCAGGGAGGACCCTCCACGGTGCATATCCGAAAGAATCAGCGGAATCTCACCAGCGCGGAGAAGAAGCGCTTCGTCGCCACGGTCCTGGAGCTCAAACGCCAGGGTGGTTACGACGGGTTCGTCCGCCAGCATGTCCAGTATTACCGGGCCGACGGCGACGACGGGGTGCGCACCGGGCACATGGCGCCCACGTTCCTGCCGTGGCATCGCAAGTACCTGTTGGAGTTCGAGCGGGCGCTTCAGCGCATCGACCCCAAGGTGACCGTGCCGTACTGGGACTGGACGACCGACAACACTCCGGCCGCGTCCCTGTGGTCCGAGGACTTCCTCGGCGGTGACGGCCGCTCGTCCGACGGGCAGGTCATGACCGGGGCGTTCGCCTACGGGGCGGGCAACTGGACCATCAACGACGGGGTGCTGGAGCGGAAGTTCCTGGTCCGCGCCTTCGGCCGCCCCACATCCCCGATCGCGCTGCCCACCAAGGACGAACTGGCCTGGGCGATGGACGAGTCGGTCTACGACGCCGCGCCGTGGGACTCCACGGTCACGCGCGGTTTCCGTAACCGCCTCGAAGGCTGGACGGCGGGCAGTGACAAGACCCGGTGGCGCAATCACAACCGTGTCCACCGGTGGGTGGGCGGCCAGATGCTGGGGGCGACCGCGCCCCACGACCCGGTCTTCTGGCTGCACCACGCCTTTGTCGATCTTCTCTGGGACCTCTGGCAGACGAAGCACCCCAAGTCGACCTATCTGCCGCAGCGCAAGCTGGGCGGCAATGATCCGCAGCGTGGCCGGGCCATCAGTCTGGACGAGCCGATGCCGCCGTGGCGGACGACGCCGTCGGAGATGCTGAGCCACCGGAGTCTGTACCGGTACGAAGCCTGAGCCCGGCGGGCTGCCGGCCGGCAGCCCAGCACAACGGCCTCCCGCATGAGATGCGGGAGGCCGTTGCGTCATGCCTCAATCAACGAGCGGGGTGCCGGCTGCTCAGCGGCCGTAACCGCCACCGTGGTGCTTGCCGTCGGCGTTGACACACGTGTTGCCGAACGCCGGGTTGAGCAGACCGACCGCGTCCACGGTGTTGCCGCAGAGGTTGATCGGGATGTGCACAGGCACCTGGACCACGTTGCCGGAAAGGACTCCGGGCGAACCGACGGCCGCGGCCTCGGCGCCGGCGTTGGCAGTGGCCATTCCGGCACCGCCGGCCAGCACGGCGCCCGTGCCGGCGAGAACAGCAGCTGCCTTCGCGATACGCGACATCAAGTTTCTCCTTGAACGTTTCGAGCCCAGCCGCACGATGCGCGGCCTTCACGCCCGTTCAACGCGCAAACTCACCCTCGGTAACGAAATTGAGCCAATTGGTGAGAGAGCGGAATGTGACAAGGGGGTGCACGAGTGTTTACTCTCGGGGTGAACGCTTGTGCACCCCCTTCGTGACCGCCACGGTCGCGGAGGCCGGCGGCGGAACAACGGAGAGCAGATGCCCGCAGCAGCGAAACCGGAGCCGGAACAGGAGCCGGAGTCAGAGCAGGAGCCACCAGAAGGACAGCGCCGCCGCTTCCTCGTCGCCGTGCTGGCCTTCTGCGGCGTCGTCGTCGCCGTGATGCAGACGCTGGTCGTGCCCCTGCTGCCGCACGTCCCCGCCCTGACCGGCAGCACGCCCGCGGCGGCCAGCTGGCTCGTCACGATCACGCTGCTGACGGGTGCGGTCTTCACTCCCGTACTCGGCCGTGTCGGCGACATGTACGGCAAGCGCAGGGTCCTCATCGCCTCGCTCGGTGTCCTCGTCGCCGGTTCGGTCATGTGCGCCGCCAGCTCCCACATCGGTGTGCTGATCGCGGGACGGGCCCTCCAGGGCGCGGCGCTCGCCGTCGTACCTCTCGGCATCAGCATCATGCGCGACGAACTCCCGCCCGCGCGGCTGCTGTCGTCCGTCGCCCTCATGAGTTCGACCCTCGGGATCGGCGCCGCCGTAGGACTGCCGGTCGCCGCCCTCGTCGTGCAGAACTTCGACTGGCACACGATGTTCTGGGCCTCGGCCGTCCTGGGTCTGGTCGACATCGTGCTCGTCCTGTGCTGCGTCCCCGAATCCCCGCTCCGCTCACGCGGCCGGTTCGACGTCATCGGCACGCTCGGTCTCTCCGTCACCCTCGTCAGCCTGTTGCTCGCCGTCACCCAGGGCGCGGACTGGGGCTGGACCTCCGTGCGCACCGTCGGCCTGCTCCTGGCCGCCCTCGCCGTCGGTCTCCTCTGGGGCGCGTACGAGCTGCGCACCACGTCCCCCATGGTCGATCTGCGGGTCTCCGCGCGCCCCGCCGTGCTGCTGGCGAACGTCGCCGCGCTCCTCATCGGCTTCGCCTTCTACGCGAACTCCCTGGTCACCGCGCAGATGGTGCAGGAGCCCACCAGCACCGGTTACGGGCTCGGCGCCTCGATCGTCGTCGGCGGACTGTGCCTGCTGCCCGGCGGTCTCGCGATGGTGGCGCTGTCGCCGGTGTCGGCCAGGATCTCCGCGAAGTACGGCCCCAAGACGGCCCTGGCGATCGCCGCGGCGGTGATGGCCGTCGGGTACGTCGTCCGCTTCTTCACCAGCCACAGCCTGTGGCCGATCATCGGCGGCGCCACCATCGTCGCGGCGGGCACCGCCATCGCCTACTCCGCCCTGCCCGCACTCGTCATGCGCGCGGTGCCGGCGGGCGAGACCGGCGCGGCCAACGGCCTCAACACGCTCATGCGCTCGGTCGGGCAGGCCTTCTGCAGCGCGGTGGTCGCCGCTGTACTCGCCAACGTCACCTTCCAGGCCGGCGGCCGTACCGCACCCACCCTCCACGCGTATCTGCTGGTCTTCCTCATCGCCGCCGGTGCGGCCCTGCTCGCCCTGGTGGTCACCCTGTGCCTGCCAGGCCGCGCGGTGGCGGCCGAGCCGGGTACCGTCGGCAAGGAGCAGCCAGCACGCCGTACGTTCGCCGAGGAGAGCGCATGACGACGACCGGACATGCGGCCGACGGGGCAGCGGACCCGGACGGGGAGTCGGGCGAGGACTCCGGGGCCGATCCCGCACCGGACCCCGGTACCGGCCGTCTCGCGATTCTGCGCGCCGCGCGCCGCGCGTTCACCCAGCGCCCGTACGCCGAGGTGACCATGCGCGGCATCGCCGCCGACGCCGGTGTCAGCGCCTCGCTCATCGTCAAACGCTTCGGCACGAAGGAACGGCTGTTCAACACCGTCGCCGACTTCGGCCCCGCCGCCGACAAGCTGTTCGCCGCGCCACCCGCCGACCTCGGCAGACACCTCGTGCTGACCATGGTCCGGCTGCGGCGCGAGAACCAGTCCGACCCCCTGCTGCGCGTCGTCTTCTCCCTCGGCAACATGGACGAGCGGACACTGATCCGCGAGCGCTTCCGCGAGCAGGTCACCGCCCGGCTGGCCGGTCTCATCGGCGGGCGGCGGCCCGAGCTGAGGGCGGAGCTGATCACCGGCCAGCTCCTCGGTCTCGGCGCCACCCTCAGCCTCCACCGCCCCGGCGCCGGGGAGCGTGCCACCCCCGAGCAACTGGCCGACCTGTACGCGCCCGCACTCCAGCGGCTGATCACCGGGGACCTCGACTGAGCGCTCGCGGAACCCCGTACCGGCTCATATCGACCCGCCGCCGGGCCTCCCCCTTGCTGAACCGACCGAACCGACCGGATCATCTGAAGCAGACTGGCCCGCCGGCCCCGCCCTGACCCTCGCGTACAACCGCAGGGGCGGCTTCGACGTCGACCTCCGCGCCGATCGCGTGCATCTGGATCCCGCCGCGCTCGGCGTGTTCGACCTGGAACAACTGGCGGACTCCCTCGGTGATCTGGTGGGGGAGCTCGGCGGCGGTGACGACATGGCCCTGCTGCTCATGCACAGGGAACCCGCGTCGCGCGACACGTGACGGCGACGCGTCGCGCGACGGTCGCACGTCGGCCGCGCGACACGTGACGGCCCGTCGGCGGATCTGAGCGGCCCTCGGGCCTTTCTGACGCATCATCAGAAAAATCAGCTGGATGCCCGCCGCCACTGCGGCAGGCATCCCACGTCACCTCCAGGGTGCCCCCTGTTCTCCCCGACGTGTCCGTGAACCTCTGGCGAACCGGGGCACACACGGCGATGCTGGGCGGCTGACAGCGCTTACCATCCGCGCCAACCCCCCGTACTACAGGAGAACTTGTGGGCCCAGGCATCGCCCGCCGGTCCGTCGTGCTGCTCGCGGCGGTCACCGCACTGACAACGGGAGCCATCACCCCGTCCGTCGCCGACACCACCCCCGACCCCCGCCCGCGCAACGCCGCCGAGGTGCTGCGCCCCGTCGCGCCACCACCGGCCAGCAGACCGGCCGGCGCGCCCAGATCCGTCGTGGACGGCGACGGCATCGAGACCGCGCGCAGCTCACGCCCCGTCGCGCCGGGCGTCAGCCTCACCTCGTACGACCGCCTCGAATCCGACAAGTGGCTGCGCGTCGACGCGCTGTCGGTCGACCTCGACGGCGGTGGCGTACGGGCCGACTACCTCTCGTCGGGCAAGGTCGCCGACCGCCGCAGCGTCTCCGAACTCGCCGCCGGGCACGACCCCGGCAAGGGCCGCCGCACCGTCGCCGCCATCAACGCCGACTTCTTCGACATCAACGAGACCGGCGCGCCGCAGGGAGCCGGGATCAAGGACGGTGCCCTGACCCAGTCGCCCGCCGCCGGGGCCAACCGGGCCGTCGGTATCGGCCCCGAGAACGCCGGGCGCGTCCTGGAGCTGTACTTCGACGGCACCCTGACGCTGCCCACCGGACCGTGGCCTCTCGCCGCGTACAACGCCGCGAACGTACCGGCCGGCGGTATCGGCGCGTACAACGCCGCCTGGGGACAGGCCAACCGCGCGCTCACCGTGGACACCGCGACCCCCGTCGCCGAGGCGGCCGTACGGGACGGCAAGGTCGTCACCGTCACCGACACGCCCGGCACCGGCCCGATCGAGCCCGGCACCACCGTCCTCGTCGGGCGGGAGGCCGGCGCCGTACAGCTCAAGGCGCTGCGCCCCGGCGACCCGGTGACGATGGAGTACAGCCCGCGCACCAACGGCGGACCCCTGCCGCGCACCGCGGTCGGCGGACGTGAACTCCTCGTCGTCGACGGCGTCGCACAGAACCACGAGGGCCAGGGCAACAACACCGCCGCGCCCCGTACCGCCGTCGGATTCACCAAGGACGGCAGCGAGATGCGGGTGATCACCGTCGACGGCCGGCAGGCCGACAGCGGCGGTGTCACCCTCACCGAACTCGCCGTGATGATGAAGCAGGCCGGCGCCCACAACGCGCTCAACCTCGACGGCGGCGGCTCCTCGACGCTCGTCGCCCGTGAACCCGGCAGCGACGCCCTCCAGGTGGAGAACGCCCCGTCCGACGGCAGCGAGCGCACTGTGCCCAACGGCCTCGCTATCACCGCGCCCGACGGCAGCGGACGGCTCGACGGCTTCTGGGTCGAGACCCGTACGCCCGCCGGAGCCGCACCCGGTGACGACCCCGTCAAGGGCGGCCACCCCGAACGCGTCTTCCCGGGACTGACCCGCGCCCTCACCGCGGCGGGCCACGACGAGACGTACGGCCCCGCACAGGGCGACCCGCTCTGGCGGACCGAACGCTCCTCGGTCGGCCGGGTGAACGACGACGGGCTGTTCACCGCGCGCGACAGCGGCACCACTGAGGTCCGCGCGGAACGCGGACACGCCGACGGATCCATCGAGTTGACCGTCCTCGACGACCTCGCGCGCATCAAGTCGACCACCACCCGCGTCGGCCTCGCCGTCGGCCAGGCGACCGGCACCTTCGGCATCGTCGGCCTTGACGCGCACGGCGCCTCCGCGCCCGTGGAGCCGCGCGACGTGAAACTCACCTACGACCGCGAACTCTTCGCCGTCGCCGACGACGGGAAGGGTTCCTTCGCCGTCACCGCCAGGACCGGCGGCGGCGCGGGACGGATCACGGCCACCGTCGACGGTGTCACCACCGCGCTCGCGGTGAGCGTCGGGCTGGAGGAGCAGCAGGTCTCGGCCTTCGACGACGCCGCGAGCTGGAGGTTCAGCCACGCGCGCGCCGCCGGTTCGGTCTCGGCGACCCCGGACGGGCAGAGTGGCACCGGTCTGAAGCTGACGTACGACTTCGGGCTCTCGACGGCGACCCGCGCCGCGTACGCCAGCCCGCCGCAGCAGATCGCCGTTCCCGGTCAGCCGCAGTCCTTCAAGTTGTGGATCAAGGGCGACGGGAAGGGTGCCTGGCCGACGCTGCATCTCAAGGACGCCGCCGGATCGGACCAGTTGCTCCGGGGGCCGTACGTCACATGGACCGGCTGGCGGCAGGTGACGTTCGCGGTGCCGCAGGGGGCCGCGATGCCGCTGTCGGTGTTCCGCTTCTATCTCGCGGAGACCGCGGCCGACAAGCAGTACACCGGGGAGATCGTCATCGACGGACTGACGGCGCAGGTGCCGCCCACCGTCGACCTGCCTCAACAGCGGCCAGCCGCCGACCCGTTGATCGACCCGGCCGCCGAGACCGAGGGCCGGGACTGGCAGTTCGCCGTGATGTCGGACGCGCAGTTCGTTGCCCGCGAGCCGGACAGCGCGATTGTGCGGCAGGCCCGTCGCACCCTGCGCGAGATCAAGGCGGCGAAGCCCGACTTCCTCGTCGTCAACGGCGATCTGGTGGACGAGGGTTCACCGGCGGACCTCGCCTTCGCGCGGCAGGTGCTCACCGAGGAACTGGGTGACGAACTGCCCTGGTACTACGTGCCGGGCAACCACGAGGTGATGGGCGGGAAGATCGACAACTTCGTCGGCGAATTCGGCTCCGCGCAACGGGTGTTCGACCACGGCGGAACGCGCTTCGTCACACTCGACACCTCCAACCTCTCGCTGCGCGGCGGTGGCTACGCCCAGATCAAGGCCCTGCGCGCCCAGTTGGACGCGGCGGCCGACGACGCGAGCGTCAGCTCGGTGATGGTCATCGAGCATGTGCCGCCGCGCGATCCCACCGTGCAGAAGGGCAGCCAGCTCGGCGACCGCAAGGAGGCGGCGCTGCTGGAGAACTGGCTCGCCGGGTTCCGCCGTACGAGCGGCAAGGGCGCGGGCTTCATCGGCAGCCATGTCGGGGTCTTCGACGCCTCGCGCGTCGACGGCGTGCCGTATCTGATCAACGGCAACTCCGGGAAGAACCCGGCGGCCCCCGCCGCCGAGGGCGGATTCACCGGCTGGTCCCTCGTCGGCGTCGACAAGGTCTCCGGGACCGAGCAGTCCGAGGCACGCGGCAAGCCGTGGGAGGGCGGGCCCGACTGGATCTCCGTACAGACGCGGGCGCACACCGACGCGCTGGCACTCGACGCGCCCGGAACAGTGGAGCCCGGACACAAGGCGGCCGTCGCGGCGACCGTCACCCAGGGAACCAGGCAGGTGCCGGTCGCCTTCCCGATGAGCGCGGACTGGACGGGCTCACCGAACGTGCACATCGGTGACCCGGACCGGGCGAACAGCCGCGACGTTGCCGCGTTCGACCCGGCCACCGGGACACTGACGGCGCTGCGGCGGGGCGCGGCGACGCTCGCGGTGACGGTCAACGGCGTCACGGAACGGGCGGAGATCCGGATCACGGCCGCCGGGTAGGCCGGCCGTACACGGTGAGAAGGGCCCGCACCCGGTGACGGGTGCGGGCCCTTCACTGCGGTCACCGGACCCGTCCGCCAGGTCAGGTGACCGGTGAGCCCGGCCCCAGTGGCAGGCCCAACGCGTACCAGAGGGCGAACAACGCGATCCAGGCGGCCATCATCGCCATCGCGGCCGGAAGTGTGAACGACACCAACGTGCCGATTCCCGCCTTCTTCTGGTAGGTCTGCAGATAGCCGACGGTGAGCACGAACGTCGCGCTCATGGGGGTGATGGAGTTGGTACAGGAATCCGCGATGCGGTAGACGGCCATGACCGTGGCCGGGTTGGCCCCGATGAGCATGGTCATGGGAATGATCACCGGAGCGATGAGTGCCCACAGTGCGGTCCCGCTGGTGATCAGCAGGTTCAGCAGGGCGATTCCGGCGATGAGCAGCATGAGCACGGCGAAGACCGGTGCGTCGAGTTTCTCCAGGCCCTCCGCACCTCCGGCCGCGACGACGGTGCTGATACCGGTCCACTGGAACAGTGCGAGGAACTGCGAGACGGCGAAGAAGAGCACGAGAAGCGGGGAGATCGACCTGATCCCGTCCGCCATGAAATTGGGCAGGTCGGACGAGCTGGTGAGCTTTCCGGTCAGATGGGCGTAGGTGGCTCCGATGACGAGGAAGAACAGACTCAGCGCCAGCGCGATGCCGGTGAACAGCGTGGAGTCGAGGATGGCCCCGTTCTCACCGCGCAGCGGAGAGCCCGCCGGGATCATCCCCACGACCAGCAGCCCCAGGAAGCCCGCGGCGACGACGCCGGTGCGGCGCAGCGCGCGCAGTTCGACCTCCGCGGGGACAGAACCGGGCCCGGCGCCGGTGGTCGGGCCGGTGGCGTCGTCGTCGGGCACGAGTTCGTGCTCACGTTTGGCCAGGACCTTCTCCGTGACCACCGTGAGCACGATCGCGAGTACGACCGCGGAGACGGTGGTGAAGTAGGTGTTGTCGGTGGGGCGGACGATCGCGTCGGGATCGACGATGTGCGCGGCCTCGGTGGCGATCTTGGCGAAGACGACATCACTCGGAGCGATGAACGGGTTGGCGTCACCCGCCGCGTTGATCGACAGGAAGCCGACGATCATGCCCAGCATGGGGGAGCGCCCGACCGCCCTGAAGACGAGAGCGGCCAGCGGGACGACGATCACGTACGCGCTGTAGGACAGGAACTTCGACATCGCCCCGGCCACGCAGACCGCGAAGACGGCATGGCTGGGGCGGACGCGGCCCAGCGTGTGGCGTGCCAGCGATTCGAGCATGCCGGAGCGGTCGGCGACCGCGAGGCCGATCATGATGATCAGTACGGTGCCGAGCGGCCCGAAGGTCAGGAACGACTCTTCGGCACCGAGTATGAGCTCACGTATCGCATCCGCCGACAGCGCGTTCTTGACCGGGGACGGATCACCGGTCGCCGGGTCCATGACCGAGACGTCGGCAGCGGCCATGATCGCGCTGGTGGCGGCCACGACGACCGACAGGATCCAGAACAGCCAGAACGGGTGCGGGAGTTTGTTGCCGGTCCGTTCTATACCGTCCAGGAACCGGGTGAGCCGCTGGGGGCTGTGTTGCTTGCCTGAGGTGGCAGTCATTTCCTTCTGGCTCCTTTGCCGGGGTACGCGCTTATCTGCTGATTCGGATGCTGCCTTGACCGTGACCAAGGGCGATTTCGGTTCCGTACGCCTCGGAAAGTGCGCGGAGTCGTCCGAGTATTCGCTCCGCGGCGGCGGCATCGGCCAGTTGAGGAGTTCCCCGGTCGGAATGGTGCGGCGTGTCGAAGGTGAGGGTCACCGGGTGAATCGTGACGTCTGTGGTGTCCCGATTCTCGAATGACAGAGAGACGGCGACGCTCTCATACCAGATTCGATCGGCGAAAGGCCCCTTTGATCTTTTCTCTTCGAGCATTTCGCTCGGGGTGTGCCGCGAAAGGTCGAGCCCGGTGCGCCGCCAGGCCTCACGAGTCAACGGGAACTGGCGGTTCTGCATGAAGACGAAGTTTCCGAGGGAGTAGAAGATCGGCCGGTTCCGGTACACCTCGATGCCCCGCAGCTGGTGCGGGCCGTGACCGAGAACGACGTCGGCGCCCTCGTCCACGGCCGCGTACGCGAGTTCACGCAGGAAAGGCGGCGGCTCGGCGCTGTAGTTGCCCGGTTCGTGGGTGTGGAGGGCGACCGCGACGACATCGGCACTCTGCCTGGCCTGCCGGACACCGACGCGCAGGGCGGCCACGTCCTCTTCGTCGACCTTCCAGTACGGCCCGACTCCGCCGCCGGTTGCCTCGGAGGAGATGAACGCGGTTCCCCCGAGCGTCACGGAGCCGTCCCGTGCGTCGGCCCTGCGGGCCGCGTGGTGAAGGGACGCGGGCGGCAGGCTGTCGCGGATCGATGCCATGGCGTCGAGTTCGCCGGGGTGCACGCCGAACCACTTCGTGGTGCGCAGGCCGTTGATGCCGGGGCGGGCCGGCACGATCCCGAACGGGTCCTCGGCCAGGGACATGGCCTGGTAGCGGGTCGCGGCCGACACGAGGGCGACGCGCCCGTGGCGGGTGGTGAGGTAGCCCGGTGCCCGTGCCGCGGTGAGCGATTCGCCGGCGCCGGCGTGGACGAGTCCCGCCTGGTCGAGCACGGCGCTGGTGGAGCGGAGTCCGGCCACGCCCCAGTCGGTGGCGTGGTTGTTCGCGCGCGACACCATGTCGATGCCCATGGCCCGGACATCGGCTCCGCTGCGCACCGAAGTGACCAACCATGATCCGCCGGGCTCGGCCTCGGGCCAGCCGTCGAAGCGGTCGAAGTCGATGGCGGTCGTCTCGAAGTTCGCGATCGTGGCTTCGGCGTCGCGCAGGAGGGCGAGAAGCCCGGGGGCGGTCTCCTCCAGGCGTGGGGTCAGGACGTCGTCGAGGACGAGATCGCCGACCGCGGCGAGGGTGAGTCCCGTGGCGAGGCTCATACCTCCTCCTCGGGGACGATGTGCAGCGTGATCGTGGAGCGTCCGTCGACGAACACCCTGTTCGTCGCGGTCACCTGACGGCGATCCGTGGTCTCCGCCTCGCCGGTGCCGGAGTTGACGTCGAACCGGGGAAAGTTGCTGGAACTGATGTTCACGCGGATCCTGTGGCCACGGGCGAAGAGGTTGGCCGTGTCGGGCGCCTCGACCGTCACGTCGTAGATCCGCCCCGGCTCAAGGGAGGACGGTGTCTCGAACGAGTCCCGATAGCGACACCGCAGAATGCCGTCGGTGAGATTCATGGCGAAGCCCGCCGGGTAGTCGGCGCTCGGCGGGTGGACGTCCACCAGTTTCACGGCGAAGTCCGTATCGGCGGCGCTCGACGAGACCGTGAGCCTGGCGACCACCGGACCGGCCACGACGACGTCCCGCTCCAGTGGTTCGGTCTCGAACGTGAGCACATCGGGCCGGGAGGCGAGCGGCAGCCTCGATTTCGTCAGGGAGAACGTCCGGTCGTCCGGGCGCTGGTCGAAAGCCCCGCCCACCATCACCGGCTCGCCGGATGTCACCTGCCCGCCGATCGTCGGCACCGGGTCGCGGGGATCGTGGTCGTACTCCAGGTACCGCGCGACGGCCCGCAGTTCCGATGTGAGACTGCCGTCGGCGTTGAGGTGGAACTCCGCGGCGCGCGCCGCCTCCGGCGGCCACGTCGAACTGCTCAGCCACCGCCCACCATGGTCGAGTCGGCCGTCGGCGTCGCGCTTCCCCGACCCGCCGCCCATCCGGAAGTAGCGGACCGGCGGGGTCGTCGACGGTGTCGGGTCCAGTTGCGAGTCGAACCAGTCCGCGCGGAACTCGACGTAGTCGGCGGCCAGGTTGCCGTCCAGTGTCGCCTCGGGGCCGAAATCGACGTCACCCGCGTACGACACGCTCCGCCTGCCGTGCGTCCACGGTCCGAGCACCAGGTACACCGGACTTGTCCTACGTTCGCCGAGCTCGCGGAAGTTCTCGATCGCGGTCCGGATGTAGGGGTCGTACCAACTGGAGATGTGCAGACTCGGCACATCGGGGAAGCGATCGAAATACCCTCGCCCGTAGATGCCCAACTGCTGCCAGTACGGCCCGAAGCGGCCCTGCTCCCACTGCTCGAACAGATAGCCCTCGTACTCGGGCGCGTGCCGCAGGGGCGAGTGCCCGCGGCGCCACGGCAGATGCCTGAACCACTCCTCGATCGACTCGGCGTCGAGCGCGGCGTCCCTCACCGGGTCGGCCAGTGTCGCCGCGCTGGTCCTGGCCCTGGCGAAGGCCCAGGTCGCCTGCTTGAGCTCGAAAGCCCCGCCGAGCCGGACACCTGTCTCGTAGGCGCTGGCGAAGCCACCGGAATCGAGGAACATCGCGGACAGACGCGGTGCTCCCAGCGAGGCGAGCGCGCTCTGAACGTGCGCCGCGTAGGACACACCCATCGTCGCCACCCGTCCGTCGCACCACGGCTGGGCCGCGATCCACTCGACGGTGTCGTAGCCGTCCTCCGCCTCGTTGAGGTACTTGACGAACTCGCCGCCGGAATCGCCGCGCCCGCGACAGTCCTGACGGACGACGTGGTAGCCGCGTTCCACGAAGCGCCGGCACACCGCCTCGGGCGGCGGTGGGTTCCAGGACTCGAAGGCGCCGTCCGAGCCCCGGGCCTTCCGGCGGCCGTAGGGGGTGCGCTCCAGCAGGACCGGCCGCGGAGCCGGGTCGGGACCCGCCGCGTACACGTCCGCGGCGAGCTCGACACCGTCGCGCATCGGCACCGAGACCACCTGTCGGCACCCGGATCCTGGCTCGGGCACGGGCCGCCAGCTCTCGTGCCCACCCGGACTGTCCACCACGTGTACTCCCTCGCATCGCTTTGTGATGGGGCGGGACGCTACGCCGCGGACCCATGGCGTGAACCCACCGTTACCGCGAGGGCGGTAACAGTCGGGTTAGGCTGACCGGGTGCCGGTGCTACTTGACCTCAGGGGGGCGAAGAGTTCGGATGTGGAGATCGGTACGTCGCCGGTCTCCGAACTCCAGACGTGCCTGCATTCGCTCGCGGAGCCCGACCACCACCACGAATACCGTTCATGGCTGGTGAGGACCGACGAGGCGCTGTCACCGGATCTGCGGCACAGGCTGACGCAGTTCTCCCCGCTCTGGGCTCGCCGCCGCTGTCGCCTGCTGCTGCCATTGAGCGGCCCGCTCGACGCGAGCGTGGATGCGGAAATCGAGCGGATATCAGAGCTGTCGGAGCGTGAGTTCGTTGAAGCCGCCGCCTATACGATCCACGGGGGAGCCTTCGACCCTCGGCAGGCGGTTTCCCGGCAGAGTGAATTCATCGCGGCATGCGAGGCGCGCTCGTTCTCCCGCGGCGAACTCGCGAGGCTGCTGATCGGCGACCCGGAAGAATTCCGGACCACGCTTGTCCGGACGCTGGCGGACTGCGTCGAGGAGTTCTTCGCGGCAGAGTGGGAACGCGTCCACGACCGGCTGCGCGAGGAAGTCGACCAGACCCGTTCGCGGCTACGCGAACTCCCGCTCGCGGAGCTGATCTCGTCGGTGAGCGTGGCTGCTCAGCCGGTGCAGGGCGGCCGGGCGGTACGTTTCGACAAGCTGCAGAACTTGACGGTCTCCCTTCGCGGAAACCGCACTCTTCTCGTCCCGACCATTCACGGGCGCCCTCACCTCATCATCCGCGGTGAGGAGGGTTTCCCCGTGGTGGTGCATTACCCGGTGGCCTGGCACAGTCAGCCCGAGTCCATCGACGAAATGCAGCGACGGCTGGCCATCCTGTCCGATCCGGCGCGCCTGGCCCTGTGCCGTCATCTTGTGAACGAGGCGATCACCACCTCCGATCTCGCCCGCCGTATGAGCATGACCCGGCCACAGGTCTCGCGGCATCTCGCCAAACTCCGTGCCGCGGGGGTACTCACGTCTCAGAGAAGCGGAAGGTACATCTACCACCGCGTCGATGTGGACAAAATGATGCGGATAGGAGTGGAGCTCCTGCGCGCGATAGTGCGTTGACCGCAGGAGCGCTTCCACCCCAGGTCAGGCGCTTCGCAGCTTCGCACGCACCGGGCGGCTCGGCTGGAGAGTGAGTCCCGTCTTCGGGGGGATTTCGGTCGCGTCGAGGTCCAGTAGGAAACGCTGCGCCAGCGTGGCCAGGACCAGCACCGCCTCGACCGTCGCGAAGCGGGCGCCGAGGCAGGCCCTGGGGCCGCCCCCGAACGGGAACCACGCGTGGTCCGGGACCGGCCGCGCGTCCTCGTCCCATCGCTCCGGGCGGAACGCGTCCGGCTCGGGGAACCAGCGTTCGTCGCGCTGCGCGCTCCACTGGCTCGCCCACAGCACCGTCCCCTTCGAGACCGGCCGGCCGCCCAGCGTGGAGCCCTCCTTCGCGATCGCCGTCATCAGCCACACGGGAGGGTAGAGCCGCAGGGTCTCCCGGATGATCTGTTCCGTCCAGCGCAGCTCCTTGAAGTCGTCGAAGCCGGGGATACGTCCGCCGAGGACGTCGGTCAGTTCGTCGGCGAGGCGCTGCCGCGCCTCCGGGTTGCGTGAGAGCAGATACCAGGCCCAGGTCAGCGTCGTGCCCGTTGTCTCGTGGCCGCCGATGTACAGCGTGACGGCCTCGTCCCGGATCTCCTTGTCGGTCAGCCGGTCGCCCTGCTCGTCACGGGCGGCGAGGAGCCTGCTCAGCAGGTCGTCGCGGTCCGCGCCGTTGCGGTGACGCTCTTCCGTCACCCTGTTCACCTCGCTGTCGATGACCTCGACCGCCTTCTTGAGGCGCTGCCGCCCCGGCGTCGGTACCCATGGCGGCAGGAACAGCGTGAGACCCCGGAACTCGTCGCCGATGGCCGCCTGCGCGATGTCCATGGCCGGTCCGATGGTGCCTTCGCGGCCCGCCGTGTCCGTGCCGAAGAGCGTCCGTACGGCGATGCGCTGCGTGAGTCCCAGCATCTCCCGCCGTACGTCGATGTGTTGGCCCGGCTGCCAGGTCTCCGCGAGCTGCGACGCGCACTCGGTCATGGTCTCCGCGTAACTGCGGACCTGCCGGGGCCGCACCACCGGCTGCACCAGCGCGCGCTTACGCCGCCACGCGGGACCCACCGAGGTGACCACGCCGTCGCCGAGCACCAACTTGAACGCCCAGCCCAGCTCGGGGTGGCGGTACGCGGTCTCGACCCCCGTCAGCAGCTCCCCGATGTGCTCCGGCCGGGACAGGAACAGCGAGCGCTGCGGGCCGAGCCGCCAGGAGACGACGTCACCGTGCCCGCGCAGCCTGGCGAAGAAGCCGAGCGGGTCGCGCGAGAAGGCCGGGAGATTGCCGATCAGGGGCAGTTGCCGGGGGCCGGGCACCGGTGTGGCGGAGGGGCCCGGTGCGGGCGTGCCATGGCCGGTCGGGGAAGACGTACCCGTGGTCATCTGAAGTCCTTGGCGCTGGGGGCGACGTACTGAGGTCCGTACATGAGATCCGTACGATCCTCAGCCAAGCCGCCGCGCGCGGCGGGCGCCAGACGACATTCGGCCCGTGATCCCCCGTCACGGGCCAAATGGCGCGACGGCGGCCGTTGGCCCCGCCGCCCGACGGCGACCGGGGCAACGACCGCCCTCGCGCGGTCCTGCCGGGCTCAGCTCACCGGCCTCAGCTCACCGGCGTCGGCGAGGACGGCTTGTCGCCGTCCGCCACCGCCTGCTTGGCCTCCTCGGCGAGCCGTTCCATCCCGCTGGTCGTCTTGAGCGGCTTCTCCTTGATGAACACCACGGCCACCAGCGCGAGCGCGGCGAACGGGGCGGCCACCAGGAACAGGTCCGCGGTCGCCAGACCGTACGCGTGCTCCACGATCTCCCGCATCGGCTCGGGGAGTTTCGTCATGTCCGGCACGGCTTCACTCGATCCGCCGGCCGCCGCGCCGTCGCCGCCCGTGCCCAGGCTCTTGGCCAGCTCCGAGGCCACCCGGTTGGCGAGGATCGCGCCCAGGACGCTGGTGCCGATCGTGCCTCCCATGCTGCGGAAGAACGACAGTACGGAGGTGGCGGCGCCCAACTCGGAGGCGGGGACGTCGTTCTGGGCCGCGAGGACCAGGTTCTGCATCAGCAGACCGACGCCGATGCCGAGAACGGTCATGTAGAGGCTGAGCAGCCCGAATCCGGTGTTCGCGTCGATCGTCGACAGCATGGCCAGACCGGCGGTCATGATGACGCCGCCCGCGATCAGGTAGGCCTTCCACTTGCCGGTGGCGCTGATGATCTGACCCGCGACGGTGGACGACACCAGCAGACCCAGGATCATCGGCAGACCCATCAGCCCTGCCACGGTGGGCGACTTGCCGAGAGCGATCTGGAAGTACTGCGAGAGGAAGACGGTGCCGCCGAACATCGCGACACCGACGAGGAGGCTCGCGATCGTGGTCAGCGTGACGGTGCGGTTGCGGAAGATGGTGAGCGGGATGACCGGTTCCGGCACCCGAGACTCCACATAGACCGCGGCGACGAGCAGCAGCAGACCGCCGCCGGTCAGCGCGGCCGACTGCCAGGACGCCCAGTCGAACTGGTTGCCCGCCAGGGAGGTCCAGATGAGGATCGCGGAGACACCGGCGACGATCAGGAAAGCGCCCAGGTAGTCGATCTTCACGTCCCTGCGGACGGTGGGCAGGTGCAGCGTCCGCTGGAGCAGCGCGATCGCGATCAGCGCGAAGGGCACACCGATGAAGAAGCACCAGCGCCAGCCGAGCCATGAGGTGTCGACCATGACGCCACCGACCAGCGGCCCCGCGACGGTGCCGACGGCGAACACCGCGCCGAACATGCCGGCGTACTTGCCCAGCCGGCGCGGCGGGATCACGGCCGCCATCACGACCTGCGCGAGCGCGGTCAGACCGCCGGCGCCGATGCCCTGCATCACGCGGCTGAAGATGAGCAGTTCGACGCCTTGCGAGAACCCGGCCAGCAGGGAGCCGACGATGAACATGCCGAGCGAGAGCTGGAGCAGCAGCTTCTTGTTGTAGAGGTCGGAGAGCTTACCCCACAGGGGCACGGTCGCGGTCATCGCGAGCAGTTCGGACGTGACGACCCAGGTGTACGCGGACTGGCTGGCGCCCAGGTCGGCGATGATGCGCGGGAGCGCGTTGGCCACCACGGTGCCCGCCAGGATGGCGACGAACATGCCGGCCATAAGACCTGACATGGCCTGGAGTATCTGTCGGTTGGTCATGGAGGTGGGCGCCTGGTCGGGCGCCTCGATTGCGGTCAAGGTGGCCTTCTTACGATTCTGTGGCACGGCCGTCGGACGGACGGTCGTCGGTCTGTGTGGGTGGCCGGCGCAGCCCGGCGGACAGGTGCGTGAAGACGTCCCGGAAGATGTCGGAGAACGCGACCGGCGGGGACTGGGCGTACCAGTGCTCGATGGAGACCCGTACGGCCGTGCCAGCGACGGCGGCGAGCAGCCGCGGGTACAGCGCGATGTCGGCGTGGTCACAGGGGTCGGTCCCGGCGTTGGCCCCGGCATCGGTCCCGGCATCGCGGTCGCCCGCCGTAGTGCCGCTTGCGGGATCGATCCGCTGCGCGATCGCCCGCGCCAGGTCGCGTTCCTCCGCCATGTGCACACCGAGGCCGCGGGCCAGCAGATGCGGGGACTTCTGGAGGACCTTGGCGCGCAGGCTCCACAGCTCGTGCTGCCGCTCGACGTCGGCCAGCTCGTCGGCCATCGCCTCGCGTACGGCGTCGAGAGGAGCCAGCTCGGCGGGGGCGTCCCGTACCGCGCACCGGATCCGTTCGCCGATCTGGGTGTCCATCATGACGAACGCGTCGTCGTGACTGTCGAAGTAGTTGAAGAACGTCCGCGGGGAGACTCCGGCCGCGTTGCTGATGGCCTCGACGGTGACGTTCTCGGCGCCGTGCTCGGCGGCGAGCCGTACGGCCGCTTCGGCGAGCGCCGCGCGCGTCGCCTGCTTCTTGCGTTGTCGGAGACCTGCTCCGGCACCTTTGGTCGTCACACTTTGCATGGTATGCAAATGTGCAGGCTCTGCAAAATTAATAGAGGCGCGCGCCAAAGTCGCCCTCTCCGGCGATTGAAAGTGACCGGCGGAGCCGCGTTCGCGCAGTTCAGAAACTGTTTGCGGTCGGTTGTCAGCGCAGTGTAAGAACCGCAATTCGCGCGCAGGCTACACTGACGCAGGAGGCCCAAGCCCCTGATTTCCGCTGTCCCGGAGTGTGGGCAGCGGCACTGGTCCTCGGTGAGGATGTCAGCGGCATTCGTAGCGGCCATATCCAGTCGTCGCGCCACGGGAGTGGACCACATCCATCCGCAGGCAGCGATCGAGCTGCCTGCCGCAGTTGCCCACCCGTCCACGACCGGCAGCGACGTCCCCCTGGGCTTGTGTTCCTCACCGGCCACCCTGCCTGCCGAGCCGTCATACACCGGCACACGGTCGTGACACATTCGAAAGGCGTGGCCGTATGTCAGTCAACACCGTCAGTACCGTGGAGGTTTCCGCGGTACTGGAGCCAGGCGCCGACTTCGCGGGTGAGGCCGCGAATCAGGCGTGCAGGGAGACGGGCAGCGACTTCGCCCGGCTCTCCAAGAAGATCATCGCGGCCGGTCTGATGCGCCGACGGCCCTGGTACTACGCCCTGCGCGTAGCCATCGTCACCAGCCTCTTCGCCGCAGGCTGGGTCGGCTTCGCGCTGGTCGGCGACAGCTGGTGGACGCTCGCCGTCGCCGCCTTCCTCGCCGTGGTCTTCGGTCAAGTCGCGCTCCTCGCCCACGACGTGGGCCACCGTCAGGTGTTCCGGCTGCGCAAGGCCAGTGTGCGCGCAGGCAAGATCGCCGGAAACCTGGCCATCGGCATGGGTTACGGCTGGTGGCAGGACAAGCACTCCAGGCACCACGCCAACCCCAACCACGAGGAGTTGGACCCGGACGTCGTCCCCGACATCCTCGTATGGACGCAGGGGCAGGCGAGTGCAGCCAAGGGACTTCCCCGCCTCATCGGCCGCTCGCAGGCCTTCCTCTTCTTCCCGCTCCTCACGCTTGAAGGCTTCAATCTCCATGTCGCCGGTGTGCGCGCGCTGGCCAACCGCTCGCTGAAGCAGCGGACTTCGGAAGGCGTCCTGCTCTTCACGCACTTCGCGCTCTACCTCGGCGCGCTGTTCGTGGTGCTGCCGCCCGGCAAGGCGATCGCCTTCCTCGCCGTCCACCAGTGCCTGTTCGGTCTCTATCTGGGCTCGATCTTCGCGCCCAACCACAAGGGAATGCCGACCCTGAGCGGCGACGACCGTCCGGACTTCCTGCGGCGCCAGGTGCTCACCTCGCGCAATGTGCGCGGCGGTTGGTTCACCGACATCGCCCTCGGCGGACTCAACTACCAGATCGAGCACCACCTGTTCCCGAACATGCCCTCGCCGCAGCTGCGCGAGGCGCAGCCGATCGTCCGGCAGCACTGCGAAGAACTGGGCGTCAGCTATCTGGAGACCAGCCTGATCACGTCGTACAGCCAGGCGCTGCGGAGCCTGCACGAAGCGGGCGCCCCGATCAGGGCGGGTGTTGCCGCCACGAAGTCTGACGTCAAGGCTGACGCCGAAGCTGGCGTCAAGGCCGATGCCTAGGCCCCCGGGTCCGAACCGGTCGTGAGATGAACGACGTTGGACTGCTCGCCGTAGACGAAAGCGCGTACGCGGTACGACGCCCGCTTCTCCTCGGGCAGGGTGATCAGTCCGAACGTGTTGATGTCCGGCTTCAGTAGTGCGACAGGCCGGTAGCCCCCGCTGCCGGCCTGCCGCACTTCAAGCAGGTAGCCGTCCTCGTCGGCGGCGCGGTCCGTCCAGGTGAACTTGATGCCCGTCGCGTGCATGACGGTCGGCTTGAAGTCCTTTGGGGCGGCAGCCGCGTTGGCGTCGGCGCGGCCCGCACTTCTCGCCGTCAGAGGTGCCGTGCCCACCCTCGGGCGTTTGACCGTGCGAGGGGTCATCCACTCCTGGTTGTCGGTCAGTTCATCCGCCGAGGGCTCGCCCGGTGGCAGGGACACCTCGACGGGGGCGGACGCCGGGCCGAAGTAGGGGCGCAGCCGGTAGTAGAAGGGCGTCTCCGGCATCAGATCCGGGTGGCGGTACGTCGTACGGCCCGGCGGCATGAATTCCAGCGCGGTGTACGGCCCCGCCTCTTCCGTCGCGAACTCCACTGTCCGCCCCGCCACGCCGGGCTCGTCGTCCTTCCAGCGCAGCGTGATGTCGATGGGCGAGTCGAGCGTCGCCGCGAGTCGCCCCGCGCTCGTCGGCATCGTCTCCGCTGCCTTCTCCGTCTCGTCCGTCGCGGAGGAGCAGCCGGCCAGAGTAAGGACCGTGGCGATCGCGGCGAGGGTGGCGCGGAGACACAGAGGCACGGCGTCCGTCCTTCAGGTCGTATGGGGGAGGGCCCGGTGGCCGCACGGGGAGCGCGCGGTCACCGGACCGGGAGATGCCTCAACCGCCTTACTTGCGCCAGAACTTGACGCCGCTCCACACCACGGTGGCCGGCCCGCTGCCGCTGTTCGTGCGGTAGGCGCCGAACTTGTCGTAGAAACTGCCGCCGGGGCTGGCGTAGGTGTGCTTCAGCGAGCCGTTGATGTACGTACGGTGCTCGCTGCCGACCTGGTGGACCGTGTTCACCCGGACCGTGGCGCCGACCGTGCCCGCGTTGGAGAGCATGTCGCCGCCGTGGACCGCGTACAGGCGTCCGCCGCGCTCACCGGCCAGCATGAAGAACGGCCCGGCGGCCGACTCGTTGAACGTCTGCTTGAGGCTGATACGGGTGCCGCCCATGCTCGCGATCCGGAAGTAGCCCTCGAACTGCCGGGTGCCTCCGGTGTAGGTGGCGTATCGCCGCTCGGCGCGCTGGTCGCCGCTGCCGGTGGAACAGGTGAGGGTGAAGGTCAGGTTGTCGACCTGGCCGCAGCCCCTCTCCTGGACGGTGAAGGAGGGTGAGGTGGAGGTCCACCCTCCGGGTTCGACTTCCGCGTACGCGTTCGGTGCCGTCAGCAGCATCGCTGAGGCGGCCGAGAGAACGGTGACGGTGCGCTTGATTCCGGGCACGTCTCATT
This sequence comes from Streptomyces sp. NPDC050433, assembly GCF_044458565.1. Taxonomy (NCBI): domain Bacteria; kingdom Bacillati; phylum Actinomycetota; class Actinomycetes; order Kitasatosporales; family Streptomycetaceae; genus Streptomyces; species Streptomyces sp. NPDC050433. The sequence goes on from NZ_JBITIB010000015.1 coordinate 193,714, forward strand.
TCTCCGATTCGGTGGGGGCGTGGCGCTGGAGTCGCATCAGCGTAGGAGTGTCCATGTCAAGCAACAAGAGATTCAGCAGAAGTTGAGGAGATTCGCATCCATGAATGGTCATTCCGCGCGAAAAGTGAATACGGCGATGCCTCGCCAGTCGTGAGCGACCGACGCGCTCATGTATGTGAACCGGATGGGGTGAGCACGGGCCGCCGTCAGGCGCTGTGCGGCAAGTCCTGGACGGTGCGCATCAGGCTGTCCGGGAGCGCCAGATTCCACGCGGTGATGACCGGATTGCCGTGTTCGGTGCCGAGCCTGGAGACCGTCCCGGTCTCCAGTCGGAACAGCGCTCCCTCGGCCGCCGTGAGCCCCAGGTAACGGGCGGTGAGCACGCGCAGGAAGTGGGAGTGGGCCACGAGAGCGACGTCCTCGTCGCCCGAGCGCCGGCCGGCGGCGTGGAACTCGGCGAGCACCCGGTCGGCCCGGTCGCTGACATCGGACGGGCTCTCGCCCGGATGTCCGCCGGGTCCTGACGGGGTCCCGTCCGTCCAGAGGTTCCAGTCCGGGCGGGTACGCCGGATCTCCTTGGTGGTCACGCCCTCGTATCCGCCGTAGTTCCATTCATGCAGGTCGGGGGAGATACGGGTGGACCGCAGCCCGGCGAGTTCGGCGGTGCGCCGGGCCCGCGCCAGCGGGCTGACCAGGGCCAGTCCGATCGGGCGGTCGGCCAGCAAGGGGACCAGCGCGCGGGCCTGGTTCTCGCCGTGGGCGGTCAGCGGCAGATCCGTGTGGCTGGTGTGCTGCCCGGACAGCGACCACTCGGTCTCGCCGTGTCTGATGAGGATCAACTCGCCCATGGGTGCTATCCGTTCGTTCGTGCTGAGGCTCTGAGGCGCGTGGCCCGGCGTGCGGCTCGGCGCGGTGGTGAGGTCCGGCTCCACAATTCCATCACGCGGCGCTCCCTGTCTCCGGTGGCACGCGCCCGGCGCCGTGCGGCGCCCCCGTGGCGCTGCTCACAGGCGCCCCACCTGCGGGCAGGGAACACCCGGTCGTGGTTGAGCGTTCATCCATACGTGGTCGCGGAGGGGAAAGTGACGACTCCGCGACCACACTGAACGGCCCCGGCTGGTCCATCCCCCGAACCAGCCGGGGCCCCTCGCTGTCGTGGTGCTTTCGCTCTCCGGGCCGCCCGTGTCGTACGGCTCAGACGTCGTCGCCCGGATTCCAGTCCAGCAGACGCACCTTCGCCACCGTCCGTACATGACGGCGCATCGCCGTCGCCGCCGCCTTGCCGCGCTGGGCCTCGATCGCTTCGAGGATCGCGCGGTGCTGGGTGAGTGAACGCTGCGGACGGCCCGGCTGGCGCAGCGACTCGTTGCGGCTCTCGGTGATCTGCTCGGCGATGGAGCGCATGAATTCGGCCAGCAGACCGCTGTGGGCCGCCGCCGTCACCGCGGCATGGAAGAGCCGGTCGCCCTCGACGCCGTGCTCGCCCGCCTCGATCTCCTCGGCCATATGAGCGAGCGCCGCCCGCATCGCGTCCAGATCCTCCACCGTGCGCCGCTCGGCGGCCAGTTCGGCGAGTTTCGTCTCCAGTGCCTCGCGCGCCTCCAGTACGTCGGGCAGTCGGCGCTTGCGTTCCACGAGCCGCTCGACCGGTTCGGCGTCGAGGCTGTCGCGGACGAGATACGTGCCGCCGCCGTGCCGTACCTCCACCAGTCCCTGCACTTCGAGGACGACGATCGCCTGCTTCACCGACGCCCGGCTGACGCCCAGCCGCCCCGCGAGTTCGCGCTCGGGCGGCAGTCGGTCGCCCGCTCGCAGATCGCCGTCCGCCACATGGTGGCGGAGCCTGTCGAGGACCTGTTCGTACAGTCGCGGCCGGGTCATCGGCCGCAGTGCGTCGGACACACGAACCCCCCATACCTGGTCTTTCGCAGCCTAACACCGGGCGGCCAAGTGGCTGAGCCAATTCCTGTCGAATCTCTTGACGCCTTGGTGGGCCGGTGTTCAAAGTGGTCCAGCCACTCGGCCAATAACAGTTGGCCAGTAATCAACGGGACCCAGGGACGGGAGCCCCCGATGTCCGCCGAACTGATCTCGATCCTTGTACTCGTGGTCGTCTTCGTGATCGCGACGACCCGCTCGATCAACATGGGCGCGCTCGCCTTCGCCGCCGCCTTCGGGGTCGGCGAACTCGTCGCCGACCTCGACGCGAAAGGTATCTTCGCCGGTTTTCCCGGTGACCTGTTCGTGGTGCTCGTCGGCGTCACGTATCTCTTCGCCATCGCCCGCGCCAACGGCACCACCGACTGGCTGGTGCACGCCGCGATCCGGCTCGTACGCGGCCGAATAGCACTCATACCCTGGGTGATGTTCGCGATCACCGGGGCGCTGACCGCGATCGGCGCCGTCAGCCCGGCGGCCGTCGCCATCGTCGCGCCCATCGCCCTGAGTTTCGCCGCGCGTTACGGGATCAGCCCCCTGCTGATGGGCGCGCTCGTCGTGCACGGCGCCCAGGCCGGCGGCTTCTCGCCGATCAGCATCTACGGCTCGATCGTCAACGGAGTGGTGGAGCGGGAGGATCTGCCGGGGAACGAACTCGTCCTGTTCTTCGCCTCGCTCGTCGTCAACCTGATCATCGCCGCAGTCGTGTTCGTCCTCTTCGGCGGGTTGAAGCTGAGGGGCCGCGATCTCGACACCGAAGGCGACGGCCGGACCAAGAACAGCGGCGACGGAGACCTGGCCGGCGACGCCGCGCTCCTGACGCCCGCCCGTATCGCCACACTCACCGCCCTCGCGGCGCTCGTCGTCGCCGTCCTCGTCTTCGACCTCGACGCCGGGCTCTCCGCCATCACCCTCGCCGTCATCCTGAGCGCCTTCTGGCCGGACACGAGCCGCAAGGCCGTCAGCGAGGTCGCCTGGCCGACCGTGCTGCTCATCTGCGGTGTCCTGACCTACGTCGGTGTGCTGGAGGAGATGGGAACCATCGAGTACGCGGGCAACGCCGTCGGCGACATCGGGATCCCGCTGCTCGCCGCCGTCCTGCTCTGCTACATCGCCGCCGTCATCTCCGCGTTCGCCTCCTCCGTCGGCATCATGGGCGCGCTCATCCCGCTCGCCGTGCCGTTCCTCGCCCAGGGCGAGATCGGGGCGGTCGGCATGATCGCCGCGCTCGCCGTCTCGGCAACCGTCGTGGACGTCAGCCCCTTCTCCACCAACGGCGCCCTGGTGCTGGCCGCCGCGCCCGACGTCGACCGGGAGCGTTTCTTCAAGCAGCTGATGGTGTACGGAGGCATCGTGGTCGCGGTGGTACCCGCGGCCGTATGGCTCGTGATGGTGGTGCCAGGCTTCGGATGACCCCGTCACCCGGACGACCGGTCAGACTCGTCGACAGCAAGGAGAACGACGCGTGTCCCCTCTCTTCCCGGCCCTCGCGGCGGGTTCCACCCGGCCCGCACTCCACTTCGGCGACCAGGCGCTAAGCCACGCCGAGCTGGCCACGGTGGCGGGCACCCTGGCCGCCAGAATCGCCGGAGCGCCACGGGTCGCCGTCTGGGCCACGCCCACCCTCGGCACGGCGGTGGGCGTGGTGGCCGCGCTGCTCGCGGGTGTGCCGGTCGTGCCGGTCAACCCCAAGACGGGCGAGCGGGAACTGACGCACATCGTGACGGACAGTTCGCCGGCCCTCGTCCTGGCCGAGCGCGGGGTCGAACTGCCTCCGACACTTGCCGAGTTGAAGCGCCTGGACACCGATGTCACCGTCAGCGTCCCGAACGCCGCGCCGCTGCCCGCCGAGCCGTCCCCGGAATCACCCGCGCTGATCGTCTACACCTCGGGCACCACCGGACCCCCCAAGGGCGTCGTCCTCCCGCGCCGAGCCGTCGCCGCCAACCTCGACGCGCTGGAGGACGCCTGGCAGTGGACCGAGGCCGACATCCTTGTCCACGCGCTGCCCCTCTTCCACGTCCACGGACTGATCCTCGGCATCCTCGGCCCGCTGCGCCGCGGCGGCTCGGTGCGCCATCTCGGCAGGTTCAGTACGGAGGGTGTGGCGCGCGAGCTGTCCTCCGGAGCCACGATGCTCTTCGGCGTACCGACGATGTACCACCGCATCGCCGAAGCACTCGCCGACGATCCCGCGCTCGCCGGGGCCCTCACGGGCGCCCGCCTGCTCGTGTCGGGATCGGCCGCACTGCCGGTGCACGACCACGAGCGCATCGCGGCGGCCACCGGACGCCGCGTCATCGAGCGCTACGGGATGACGGAGACCCTGATGAACACCAGCGTGCGCGCGGACGGCGAACCGCGCGCGGGCACCGTCGGCGTGCCGCTGGAGGGGGTCGAACTGCGTCTGGTCGACGAGGCGGGCGCCACGATCACCGCCTGCGACGGCGACACCGTCGGCGAGATCCAGGTACGCGGCTCGAACCTCTTCACCGAGTATCTGAACCGCCCCGACGCCACGGAGGCCGCCTTCGACGACGGCTGGTTCCGTACGGGCGACATGGCGATCCGCGACCCCGACGGCTATGTCCGAATCGTCGGCCGCAAGGCCACCGACCTGATCAAGAGCGGCGGCTACAAGATCGGCGCCGGCGAGATCGAGAACGTGCTGCTGGAGCATCCGGGGGTACGGGAGGCGGCTGTTACGGGCGAGCCCGACGAGGACCTGGGGGAGCGGATCATCGCCTGGATCGTCCCCGCACAGGCCGATGCCCCGCCGTCGGCCGAGGAGTTGGCCGCCCACGTCGGCGCCCAGCTCGCCTCGCACAAGAGGCCGCGCACCGTCCGGTATCTCCAGGCGCTGCCCCGCAACGACATGGGGAAGATCATGAAGCGGGCGCTCCATGGCTGAGCGGATTAGCGCCCGGCAGGCGGTCGCCGTCCTCACCGGGGCGACCGCCGACGGGGCACCCGTCGCCTTCACCGAACTGCCCGCACCGAAGGACGTCTCCGCACCGGACGGCCCGCTGGCATGGCAGGGGTACGACGAGTCCCGAGCCCGCGCGGCGGCACGCACCGGCGAGGACGAGTCCGTCATCTGCGGCACCGCGCGCGTCGGCGACACCGAAGCGGTGCTGATCTCCTTCGAGTTCGGCTACCTCGGCGGATCCCTGGGGGAGCGCACCGGGAACCGGCTGGAGGCCGCGTACACCCATGCCCGCGAACGGCGGCTGCCCGTCGTCTCGTTGATCGCGACCGGCGGCAGCCGGATGCAGGAAGGCATGCTCGCCCTGCTCCAACTCCAGCGCGTGGCACGGCAGTCCGCCCTCACCCGCGCGGCGGGACTGCCGCAGATCGCGGTGGTGCGCGATCCGACGACGGGCGGCGGCTGGGCCACCCTCGGGGCGGGAGCCGATGTGATCCTGGCCCTGCCCGGCGCCCAGATCGGCTTCGCGGGCTCGCGGGTACGGCCGCCGGACGCCGACCCGTACGCGTACACCGCCGAGGCGCAGCTGACGGCCGGTCATATCGACGCGGTGGTACGGCCCGAGGCGCTTCGGGACACCGTCGGCCACTGGCTGACTCTCCTCACCGGCGGCGCCACCGCCACCCCGGACGGCGCCCTACCCGTGGCGGCCGAGCCGCCCGCCGGACTCGGCCGCGCCGCACCACCCGTGACCGGCTGGGACGCGGTCACCCTGGCCCGCGACCCCCGACGCCCGCGTGCCGAGGCGTACTTGGACGCGTACTTCACCAGCCGCGCGCCCATCAACGGCGATCGCTGCGGCGGCACCGACCCCGGAACGCTCTGCGGATTCGGCGTACACGACGGTCGTACGGTCGCGTACGCAGCCCAGTGCGGCACCCCGGTCCTCCCGGCCGGCTACCGCACCGCCGCCAGGCTGATCCGCCTCGCCGACCGGCTGGGGCTGCCCGTCCTCACGCTCGTCGACACCCCCGGCGCCGCGAACGACGCCGAGGCGGAACGCTCCGGAGCGGGAGCCGCCATCGCCGATCTCTTCGCCGCCCTCGCCACCGCGCGCGTGCCCGTCACCAGCCTGCTGATCGGCGAGGGCGGTTCCGGCGGCGCGCTGGCGCTGGCGGCGCCGGGCAACACCTGGGCCACACCGGACAGTTACTTCTCCGTCATCGCGCCCGAACTGGCGACGGCCATCCTCAAACGGCCACCCGAGGAGGCTCGGGCGACCGCCGGTCAACTCAAGCTGCGCCCCCAGGATCTGCTGTCACTGGGGGTGATTCGCGGCATCGTGCCACCGGCCGGGACATGAAGTCCGCCGATTTCTCATGGGCCTCTCACCAGCTTTGTCGGACCATATGCCTATGGTGAGTCCGTGACGCAGACGACTCCGCCCGGCTGGTATCCGGACCCAGGACATGAAGGTGAAGGCCCGCCCCAGGAACGGTGGTGGGACGGAGCGGCCTGGACGGACATGGTCCGCTCCGACTCGGCGACGACCTGGAGCGCACCCTCCGGACCGGGCGCGCCCGGCATTCCGCCCTACCCGGTGGCGCCGCCCCCGGCTGCCGGCGGGCGCGGCCGGCGGATCGCCCTCGCCGTCACGGCGGCCGTGGTGGTACTGGCCGTTGTGGGCGGCTTCCTCCTCCTCAACGACGACGGCGACAGCTCGGCGGACAAGGCGAGTACGAATCCGTCGACCGGTCCGGACAAGCCCGGCCAGGAAGACCGCCCGGCCCCGGACGGCTCCAAGTCGCCCGACGGCCCTGGCGGTCCCGACGGCCCCGGCGGTCCCGGCGCGCCCGAGGGCGGTGCTCCCGGAGAGGGCGACGGACCCCAGCAGGAGATCCCGACCGAGGACGGCTACGCCACCGACATGGCCAGCGGCATCAGCATCCCGGTGCCGGACGGCTGGAGCGGGCAGTCGGGCCCCGTCGGCGCCGGAGTGAGCACCGGGGAGCACCCGTGCCCCGGCAACCCGGACGAGTCCTGCGTACGCGGCGGCGTGAACTCTGTCCCCGCGGTCGCGCTGGAGATCAAGGCCACCACCGCCAAGGCGGCGGCCGAGGCCGACATCAAGAAGAACGCCGAGGAGTCCTACGGCGGCGAGAGCTACGGAAAGATCTCCTCGCACGAGGAGTTGAAGTCCGAGGCGGTCACCGTCGCCGGCAAGAAGGGCTATCTCGTGCGGTGGAAGGTCGTCACCGGCAAGGGCGACGACGGGTACGTGCAGTCGCTGGCCTTCCCGTCACCCGCCCCCGGCGCACAGGGCATGCTGATCATCGTGCGCTCCGGGTTCGACATCAACGACAAGGCGCCCAAGCTGCCCGTGATGGACGAGATCACCGGCGGCATCAAGGTCGCGGCGGGTGGTGGCGGCGCCGGCGTCGGCGAAAAGGTCTGACCCCACGGCTGGGTGGGGCGGGCCTGTACGGGGCGGCGGAACGGGGCCGCGCCGGAACGGGGTTCAGGGCAGCGGTTCGGCCATGGCACTCAGATGGATGCCGACGAGCCGCCACCCGGCCCCCTCCCGTTCCCTGGCCAGGAACTGGGTCGCACGGAAGCGCCCGTCGGCGTCCCGGCCGTCCACGATGCTCTGCTGGCACTGGAGACCGATGGCCACCGCCGCCTCGCCGTGCCGGCGCACCTCCACCTCCGTCCAGTCGAAGGAGTCGTGGATGAGCAAGCCAGAGGCGTAGCGCTCAAGCCACTGCGCCTTGTCGAGGATGAATCCGCGGGGGCCGACCGCGCGGAAGTCGTCCGCGAGCAGCCGGTCCAACGCGTCGACGTCACCGCCGAGTTCGGCCTTCGCCCAGCGCGGGCCGAACTCGGCCAGGTCGTCGCTGTCGATTCCGTCCATCCCGTCCATCCTCTTCCTCCCCGTCTGCGACGCGTGATCCGTCGTTCACCCAGACTCCACCGGTACGGCCCACGGCGCATCCACTCGCCGGATGGCCCGCGACTACTGCGCGGGGAGTATCGGGGGAGTGCTCGCCGCGGGGACACAAGGACGTAGACGCTCGCTTATGCGGATGAGCTTCGTGACCATGTTCCGGGAGCCCGCCCCGTACTTGACTCAAGGCATGACACAGAACACGCACAACACCGAGAACACGCAGCCGGCGGCGGCGCCGTTGACCCTGGTCACCGGCGGTACGGGCAAGACCGGGCGGCGCGTGGCGGCGCGGCTCACCGAGCGCGGACTGCCGGTCCGTACCGCCTCGCGCGGCAGCGAGATCCCCTTCGTCTGGGAGGAGCCCGACACCTGGGACGCCGCGCTGGAGGGTGTCGGAGCCGTCTACCTCTGCTACTACCCGGACCTCGCCTTCCCCGGCGCCGCCGAAGCCGTCGGAGCGTTCGCGGAGCGCGCCGTCGCCCAGGGCGCGCACCGGCTGGTGCTGCTCTCCGGGCGCGGCGAGGAAGGTGCCCTGATCTCCGAGAGCAAGGTGCGCGACAGCGGAGCCGACGTCACCGTGGTCCGGGCCGGCTGGTTCAGCCAGAACTTCAACGAGGGCTTCTTCCTTGAGCCGGTGCTCGCCGGCGAGCTGGCACTGCCGACCGGTGACTCGGTCGAGGCCTTCGTCGACGTGGACGACGTCGCGGACGTCGCCGTCGCCGCGCTCACCGACGACCGGCACATCGGCAGGACGTACGAACTCTCCGGACCCCGGCTGCTCACCTTCGCCGAGATCGCCGCCGAGTTGTCCAAGGCCACCGGCCGCGACATCACCTACGCACCGGTCGCACTCGAGGACTACCGTGACTTCCTCGCCTCGGTGGGCGCTCCCGCAGACTTCGCCGACCTCTTCGAACTGATCAACGACGGGCGCAACGCGCACCTCGTGCACGGCGTCGAGGAGGCCTTGGGCCGTAAGCCCAAGGACTTCGGCGAGTTCGTCGCGGACGCCGCGCGCACCGGCGTATGGCAGCCCTGACCCCGGCATATAGCGGATTCCCCGCGCCCGGCGCCGCGCGGTGCGGCACGCTGGGGGGATGGACGCGAGCGCAGATGACGGATTCGACGACGCGGCGGCCCAGCGGATGCTGGAGGTCGGGAAGCGTGAGGAGGAACTCCGCGAGGAGTTCCGGGTGGACGGTCCCGAGTGGGAGCGGATGTCGGTGTCCCACTACACGGCCTACGCCGCCATGATCCACGAGGAGGGCGGCTGGCGGCAGTTGTTCCCGGCCGTGCCCTTCGAGGAGGAGGCGCGGCTCGACCTCGGCGCCGTCCTGCGCGCACGGGGCGCGCACGCGGGGGAGTTCGCCGGCCGGTTCGGCCGGGCGGCCGACGCCGTCGAACGGGGCGAGGACCAAGTGATCATCGCGGAGGACGTGTTCCGGATGGTACGGATCGAACAGACGGTCATCATGACGAGTCACGGCCCGCAGCCGCCGCAGGCCGGCGACCGGGAGTTCCCCGACGAGCTGGACGAGCGGCCGGGGGCCGGAGACTGACATTCGGTACGGGTGACCGCCGGACGGCGAACGCCGTCCCGCCCGTCGAACGGGGGTCAGGTGATCCGGCCGCTCTGACCGGCCGAGGCGAGGATCAGGTCCGTACCGAGTAAACGGGGTCGCGCAGACCGCACTTGGCGCCCGGACAGCTCCGGAGTGCGGCCCGTACGAACTCCGGCACGTTGGGGTCCTTCGTCAGCAACTCCCGCACCGGCGGTGTGCAGTCGGGCCACAGCGGCGCGGACTTGACCTGCGGCGAGAGCCGTCACGACCGCCAGAGCTGCGAGGACGGCCGGCCGCTCACGCCACTCAGGGCAGTCGCTGGATGCGACTGCCCTGAGTGGCGTGAGCGTGTGACATCCGCGCCTGAGCGGGGGGTTGCTTCAGGCGGCCAGTGCCACCGCTTCAACGGCGGGGGTGCGCAGGGCCCGGTAGGTGGTGGCCACGCTCGTGACGATCGTCGCCACGGCGCCGATGCCCACGATGGTCAGCCAGATCCCCGGTCCCTGGTCGGGCAGGACCGCGTCGACGCGGACGAGGCTGAACGGGACGGCCCCGGCCAGCGCGGCGGCCGTACCGAAGAAGACCCCGGTCGCGGTCAGCACCAGCGACTCGATGGTGACCATCCCGAGCACCTGGCCCGGAGTGGCCCCGGCGAGGCGATGCTGGCCGAACTCCCTGGTGCGGTAAGTGGTCGCCGCGTACAGGGTGTTGATCAGCATGATGCAGGAGAAGACCACGATGATCCCGACGACCACGAAGTTCAGCGTCTCGATGCTCTTGTCGTCGACGGACCGGGTGATGCCTGAGGCGTCCAGCGCGTCGTTCTGGATGGACTGCATGTAGAGCGTGACCGAGGCCATGCCGACGAACAGGATCAGCGGCATGAGCACACTGGACAGTTGGGAGGCGCGCTGGCGCATGTTGTGGACGGTCAGATAGCCGCTCGCGCCGGTGACCGCGATGACCGGCCGCGCCAGCTTGCCGAGCAGGAACTTCAGCAGGACCGGCGAGAAGACCGCGAATCCCACGGAGATCAGGATCGCGCCGTAGGCGGGGGCGGCCATGAGCGCGGGGTCCGTCTTCTTGAACATGAAGGTGGAGCAGATGCCGCCGACGCCCAGGACGAACGCGGCGAACCCGCCGACGGTCCGTCCCCGGCGACGGGGCTCGGCGCCGCCCGCCGCCGCCTTCGTGGCCCGGCGTACCGCGAGGAACGAGGCGCCGACCGAGGCGATCAGACCGATGCTCACGCCGGCGGCGAGGGCGATCGGGCCGAAGACGTAATCGACACTCTCGGCCACCTGGTCGGTCTCCTTGAAGACCTTGAGCAGCTGCTCGCCGCCGATCATCGCCGGCACGATCGCCAGCAGCATGCCGACGACTGCCACGACACCCGACTCGACGACGACCATCCACTTGATCTGCGCGGGTGTCGCACCGGTCCTGCGGAGCAGTGCGATCTCCTCGTTGCGCTGGCGGACGTTGACGGTGAGGGTGGAGGCGATGGCGAAGAAGACGAGGAGCGTGCCGTAGCCGCCGACGACGCTCGCCGCGATGGTGAGGGTGTCCGAGCTGCGGCCGTCGATGTTCCGGCCGGCCGCCGTGTCGTGCATCGAGTTGAACGCCATGATGATGACCGACCCGAGGAAGGCCGACAGAAGCGTGGCGATCAGGCGTCCGGGCCGCTGGGCGACGGAGCGGATGGCAAGCGAGAACATGGCTCACACCCCAGCCGTGGTGTCGTGGTCGACGGTGTCGCCGAGGTGGGCGAGGCGTTCGGCGACGGCGTCGACGGTGGGCCGGTCGAGGTGTCCGGCGAGTCGGCCGTCGGCGAGGAAGACGACGGAGTCGGCGTAGGAGGCGGCGACCGGGTCGTGGGTGACCATGACGACGGTGCGTCCGTGGACGCGTACGGTCTCCTGGAGCAGGCGCAGGACGTCGCGTGCGCTGCGGATGTCGAGGGCGCCGGTGGGTTCGTCGGCGAAGACGACGCTGGGCTCGGTGACCAGGGCGCGGGCGAT